>NZ_JACBZD010000002.1:310000-610000 GCF_013407765.1 Allostreptomyces psammosilenae | reverse complement strand
TGCTGGGCCTGGTGCTGGTCACGGCGGGCTTCTTCGCCGGCCACTCCACGGCCTCAGCCGCCGTCAGCGGCCGTGCGGCGACGGGCCGTGCCCAGGCGACCGCGCTCTACCTCGGCGCCTACTACCTGGGCAGCAGCCTGGGCGGCCCGGTCGCCGGCGTCCCGTTCCAGACGTTCGGCTGGCCGGCCGTCGTGGTCTTCGCGCTGCTGGCCCTGGCCGCCACCGCCGCGCTGGTCCCCCGGGCCGCCCTGCGCCCGGGCCGGTGAACCGCCCGGGCCCGCACCCGCACCTCGGCCCGCCCGGCCGCCGGATCGTCAGCCCAGGCCGCGCATGCGGTTGAGCAGGCGGCTGGTGGCGGGGCTCTCGGCGGGCGCCGCCGGGGCGGGGGGCGCGGCGGGGGTGACGCCGTCCTCGATGTCGTCGATGTAGTCGCGGCCGGTGAAGGAGATGGTCTCGGCTATCTCCGCCAGCTTGGTGACGAACTCGCCGTACTCGGGCAGGGTCGGTGTGCTCATGGAGAGCACCAGCACCTTGTCGCCGCTCGGGAACGGCACCCGGACCTCGGCGACCCCCAGCCAGAACCGGCCGTCGCCCGGGCCGTCCTCCGGGACGTCCTCCGGGTCGCGCTCGGGGGCCGGCGCCACCAGTTCCTCCGGGACCTCGACGTCCTGGCGCAGCTCGTAGCCGAGCAGTTCCATCGAGACGACGGCCGGCCCGCACGGCAGGTCCACGATCTGCACGGTCCGCACCGGGCGCTCCGTCTCCAGGGCGTCGGCGATCAGCGAGACGGCGACGGACGGGGCGGGGTTGCGCATCCGCGCGACGGCCGCGCGGAGGGTCATCAGCGCCACCTCGTCGGCCTCGGTGCGCAGCAGGGCGAAGCCCGAGTAGAGGGTGCCGACGGCGCTCTCCTGCTCGGCGGCGGTCGCCATGTGGGCGAGGGTCAGGGCGCGCTGGTAGACGTCGCCGCCGGGCAGCAGCTGGTCGGCGAGCCGGACGAGTGCCTCGGCCCGCTCGTCCTCGGTGCCCTCCAGCGGCAGGGAGAAGAACCCCTCGGGGACCCGGAAGGTGACGTCGGGCGCGTCGGATCTGTGCGCCTCCTCCGCGGGGGTTGCCGTCTCGGGGGCTGCCGTCTCGGGGGCTGCGGTCTCCACGGTCTCGGTTGCCATGGCTGGGGCTCCTGCGGTTCGGGGAGGGTGGTGAACGGACGGGCGGCGCGCCGCACGGGCGTGTCAGGCGCGCCGCAGCCGGATGCGGTGGGTCGGCTCGACGGCGTACGGCACGTCCGGGTCCGGCCGCCAGCCCCGCTCCTCGGCGATGCGCAGGGCCTGGAGGGCCCCGATGCCGCGGTAGGTGCCGAAATCCAGCTGGGTGCGGATCGACGCCGAGCCCCGGGCCGTCTCCGCCCGACTGAGCGCTCCGGTGACGCGGTCGCGCCACCACTGGGGGTCGTCCATGGAGTTGCGGACGACGCGCCAGGGGGCGACGAACCAGGAGGGCGTGCGGCCGGCGGTGTCCAGGGCGTTCAGCAGCCGCCTGGGCTGACCACCGGTGGTGCCGGCGACGCCCTCGACGAGGCCGTACAGCGCGCCGCAGACCAGCCGCAGCACCAGCAGCACCGGGACGTAGAGCAGGCTGGGCAGGAGCAGCAGCGGGCGCAGCCCGGGGCTGGGCAGCGGGTGCGGTCCCCACGGGGTGCCGGGGGCGGCGTGGTCGGGGGCCCCGGGGTGGGCGCGGCCGGCGGTGGGTTCCGGCGCCAGCTCGCGGCGGAGCGGCAGGACGTCCCTGGGGGCGGGGGCGGTGCCGTCGGTGCCGGTGGTCCACCCGTGCTCGGCGGCCAGCCGGGCGACCGCCACGGGCGGCAGTCCGGCGTGGTGGTGGCGGGGCACGTGGAACACCGCGACACGCTGCCCGCGCTCGCGGGTCCGCTCCTCGGCCCGGCGCAGCCGCGGCGGCAGCCATTCCCGCAGGTGCCGGTTCCAGACCTCGGGGTCCCGGCTGAGCAGGCGGCGCAGCTGCGCCGGGCCGATCGGGCGGGCGGCCAGCATGCCGGCGCCGCTGAGGTCGCCGCCCGGCGCCGCGAAGACGCCCGCCAGTACGGCGACCACCAGGTAGAGCAGGTTCCACACCCAGGCCAGCGGCAGCAGCACCACCTGCCCGACGAAGTAGAGGCAGAGCAGCACGCGCCGACCGTTCGACGGCGGGCGGCCGTGTGCGTTGGCGGTGCCCGGCTGCTGCCCCTGACTCATACGACCGGGACCTCCTCGGTGAAGGCGCGGTCGCTCTTGCCGAACAGGCCCTGGCCGAGGCGGGCCATGTTGGAGCCGCGGTACCACCAGGACATCGGGTCGACGATGGTGGAGCCGTTCTCCAGGGTGACGCGGGCCGCGCCGGACGCCCCGAACAGGGCCTGCACGCCGCGGGCGGTGGGCTGGGCGACCAGCGTCTGGCCGATGCCGTTGGGGATGATCGTGCTGGTGACCATGTTGTCGAAGGCCAGGCCGAACCGGCTGGAACCGGCTCCGGGGGTGACCACGTAGCTGGAGACCGTGGGGTTGCCCCGGGTGAAGATGTTCATGCCGCGTTGCAGCAGGCTGGTGCCGCCCTGGCTGACGTTGTGGCCCTGACGCAGCAGGTTGCCGGCCTGGCCGGCCTCGATGCCGGTGGCCGTGGCGCGGCTGCCGATCCGGACGGAGCCGGTGATGAGCGGGGTGGCGAACTTGGCGAAGGGGACGGCGCCCAGGGCGTCGAGGCCGATCTGACCCCAGCCGATGTTGGCGCCGCCGAGCTTGGCCAGGGACTTGGTGCCGACGGCGGTGAGGGCGAGGCCGGCGCTGGCGAGGGCGAGGGCGCCGGAGAGCGGCGGGAACCACAGGGTGGCCAGGGAGGCGATGCCGAGGATGGTGGAGCCGAGGGACGCCCAGTCGCCAATGGCCTGGAGCAGGCCGGCGTTCTCGGTGGCCCAGTCCTTGATGGCCTCGCCCATGTTGCCGAAGAAGTCGCCGACGCCCTCCCAGAAGCCGGCGTCGGGTGCCCGGTCGGCGTACTCGCGCAGGACGTCGGCGACGCGTCCGGCCTCCTCCTGGTGGTCCTCGAAGAGCTGCCGGGCGCGGTCGATGACGTCCTGGAGCTCGGCCTGCCTGCGCGCCAGGGTGGCGTTGGCGGCGTCGATCTGGTCCTGGGCCTGCTGCAGCTGCTCGGCGGTCTCGAAGTACTGGCCGACGAGGGCGAAGGCCGGGTCCTCCTGCGCGGTCTGGTACTGCCGGGTGGCCTCGGCCGCCTCCTCCTCGTAGCGGCGGGCGGTGTCCTGGAACTGGGCGAGCCTGTCCTTCCAGTTGGACAGCTGCACGGACGCCTCGCCGAGCGCCTCCTGGCTCTGGTCGAGGTAGCGGGGCAGCTCACCGACCTTCTGGGCGAAGGCGTCGCGGGCCTCGCCCTGCCAGTCCTCCGAGGAGCTGCCGGCGATGTCGGTGAGGATGGTGTGGGCCTCCCCCAGCGTGCTGGCGGCCCTGCCCAGGCTCTCGGAGAGCTGGGTGATGGATTCGATGCTGCCGGGCGCCGGGTTGTAGCCGAGCGCCGGGAAGTTCGGGTCGGTCTCGCTCATGGTGTGGGTAGCTCCCCCTGTGCTGATCCCTGTCGCGGGTGGTGCGGGTGGTGCGGATGGTGCCTGTGGCGCGGTTGGCGGCCGTCGTGCGGGCGCGGGGGACTACGCCGGCGCCGGCTGGGTCGTCACCGGAGGGGTCGGGACGGTGCCCGGCTCGGCGGGGTACGGCTGCGTGGACACCGGCGGTCCCTGCGGCGACGGGGCGGGCGCGGGGGAGGATCCGTCCGGCGGGGTGGGGGCCGTCGGGGCCGGCGTGGGCGAGGGGGAGGGGGAGGGGGCGGAGCCGTCCGGCGGCTGGAACACCTGGCGGATGGCTTCCTCGGTCTGCTGGTAGCCGTTCCGGGTCTGTTCGAGCTTGCCGGCGATCTCGCTGGTGCCCTCGCGGATCTTGTCGATCGCGTAGTGCCACTCGTCGCTGAAGTCGTCGCAGGCCCCGTCCAACCGTCGGGATCCGGTCGACTTCGGGCCGACGTCCTCCATGGCCCGCAGGGCGTCGGACATGCGGTCCGCCCCGTCCCGGAGCTGCGTCAACATGCGGTCGAGTCGCTCGACGTGGACCAGGAAATGCCCAGTCATCCCCGTGTTCCTCCCCGTATTTCTGCCCCGTGGGCGGGTGCGCGGCATGGCGTGGCGCGCGTGGGCCGATGTCGGGACGCTACACCGGGGCGCGACCGTGTGGGAACGCCGGGTCTGAAAAAGGGACGATTCGACTGCGCCGCGCCGGCCGGTTCCGCCTCCCGCGTGGTTGACGGGCGGCGGCCCGGACGCCCGCCCGGCCGGGGCTGGCCGGCCGGCGGCGGACGGCGGGTCAGGCGATGCGCTCCAGCACGACCGGCCGGGCCGCGTGTGGCGTTCCGGGCGGGGAGATGGTGAGGGCGTCGGCGTCCAGGGCGCCCAGCGCGTACTGGAACACCTCGGGCGTGTCGGTGTGCAGGGTCAGCAGGGGCTGTCCGGCGCGGACCGACTCCCCCGGCTTGGCGTGCAGTTCGACGCCGGCGCCGGCCTGCACGGCGTCCTCCTTGCGGGCGCGTCCGGCGCCGAGCCGCCAGGCGGCCAGGCCGACGGCGTAGGCGTCCAGCCGGGTGAGCACGCCGTCGCGCGGGGCGGTGACGGTGTGGGTCTCCCGGGCGGTGGGCAGCGGCGCGTCCGGGTCGCCGCCCTGGGCGGTGATCATCCGCCGCCAGACGTCCATGGCCCGCCCGTCGCGCAGCGCGTCGGCCGGGTCGACGCCGTCGATGCCGGCGCCGGCCAGCATCTCCCGGGCCAGCGCGACGGTCAGGTCGACGACGTCGGACGGGCCGCCGCCGGCGAGCACCTCCACCGACTCGCGGACCTCCAGGGCGTTGCCGGCGGTCCGGCCGAGCGGCGTGGACATGTCGGTGAGCAGGGCCACCGTCCGCACGCCGGCGTCGCCGCCGAGGGCGACCATGGTGCGGGCGAGCTCCCGGGCGTCGTCCAGGGTCTTCATGAAGGCCCCGGTGCCGACCTTGACGTCGAGCACCAGCGAGCCGGTGCCCTCGGCGATCTTCTTGCTCATGATCGAGCTGGCGATCAGCGGGATGGACTCCACCGTGCCGGTGACGTCGCGCAGGGCGTAGAGCTTGCGGTCGGCCGGGGCCAGGCCCTCACCGGCCGCGCAGATGACGGCGCCGACCTCCTCCAGGACGCGCAGCACCTCCTCGCCACTGAGTCGGGCGCGCCAGCCCGGGATGGACTCCAGCTTGTCCAGGGTGCCGCCGGTGTGGCCGAGGCCGCGGCCGGACAGCTGCGGCACGGCGGCGCCGCAGGCGGCGACCAGCGGGGCCAGCGGCAGGGTGATCTTGTCGCCGACGCCGCCGGTGGAGTGCTTGTCCACGGTCGGCCGGCTCAGGGCGCTGAAGTCCAGGCGCTCCCCGGAGCCGATCATGGCGGCGGTCCACCGGGAGATCTCCCGTTCCGTCATCCCGTTCAGCAGGATCGCCATGGCCAGGGCGGACATCTGCTCGTCGGCCACCGCGCCGCGGGTGTAGGCGTCGACCACCCAGTCGATCTGCTCGTCGCTCAGCTCGCCGTGGTCCCGCTTGGTGCGGATGACCGAGATGACGTCCACTGGGAGCCTCCTTGCTCACGGGGGGTCGTGATCATGTAACGGACCGAGAGCCCGGATCTGTTCCGGGCGGCCGACGCGGGCCACCACCGGCGGGACGACGACGGGGGGTGCGGGGACCGTCGGTGGTCCCCGCACCCCCCGTCGCTCCGCTCAGCGGGACAGGTCCTCCACGCCGAAGGCGTCGGGCAGCACCGCGCTCATCGGACGCACCCCGGAGGCGGTGTCCACCAGCAGCTCCGGGCCGCCGTGCTCCCACAGCAGCTGTCGGCACCGGCCGCAGGGCATCAGCACCCGGCCCGCGCCGTCCACGCAGGCGAAGGCCACCAGCCGGCCGCCGCCACTGGCCACCAGCTCGGAGACCAGCCCGCACTCCGCGCACAGCGCGACGCCGTAGGCGGCGTTCTCCACGTTGCAGCCGCCGACCACCCGGCCGTCGTCGACCAGCGCCGCCGCGCCCACCGGGTACTTCGAGTAGGGGGCGTAGGCGCGGCTCATCATGGTCCGGGCGTGCTCGCGCAGCCGCTCCCAGTCCACGGTGTCCGCGCCGACCGGCGTGGCCGCCGTCCCCTCGCCACCAGGCCGCTCGGCCGGCTCCGCGCTCACTTGCCCTGCCCCTTCCGGTACGACGCGCCCGCGGCCTTGGGCGGACGCAGCCGCTGCGAGGCCAGTGCCAGCACCAGCAGCGTGGTCAGGTGCGGGGCGAAGGAGACGAACTGGCTCGGCACCTCGTCACCGGCCAGCCACCAGTAGAAGGCCGCCACCGCGACCACGGCGCTGACCGCGGCGCTGATCCAGCGCCGGCGCCAGGCGCTCCACGCCGCCAGGCCGACCAGCAGGATGGCGACCAGCAGCACCAGCGCCAGCACCGAACTGCCGGAGCGCAGCGAGAGGCTGTCCACGTAGCCGAACAGGCCCGCGCCGGCGGCCAGGCCGCCGGGACGCCAGTTGCCGAAGATCATCGCGGCCAGGCCGATGAAGCCGCGCCCGCCGGTCTGCCCCTCACGGTAGATGTTGGAGGCGACCTCGACCAGGAAGACACCGCCGAGTCCGGCGAGTCCACCGGAGATGATCACCGCGGCGTACTTGTAGCGGTAGACGTTGACGCCCAGGGACTCCGCGGCGATCGGGTTCTCACCGCAGGAGCGCAGCCGCAGGCCGAACGACGTCCGCCACAGCACCAGGTAGGACCCGACCACCAGGAGGATGGCCAGCAGGGTGAAGGTGGACAGGCCGGTGACGAAGCCGGCGAGCACGCCGGCGAGGTCGGAGACGAAGAACCAGCCCCGGTCGGCGAGCGAGGCCAGGCCGTCGGAGAGCCCGGGGACGGTGATCGTCGCCGGCGCGTCGACCGTCGGGGACTGGGTGGCGCTGCCGCCCTCCGCCTCGTCGAAGATCAGCGTGGACAGGTAGCGGGTCACGCCGGCCGCGAGGATGTTGATCGCCACACCGGAGACGATGTGGTCGACGCCGAAGCCGACCGTGATCACGGCGTGCAGCAGGCCGCCGAGGGCGCCGCCGAGCACGCCGACCAGCAGGCCCACCCAAGGGCCCCACTGGTAGCCGGCCCAGGCGCCGAACCAGGTGCCGAGGATCATCATGCCTTCGAGGCCGATGTTGACGACCCCGGCGCGTTCGGACCACAGGCCGCCGAGGGCGGCCATGCCGATCGGCACGGCGAGGGCGAGCGTTCCGGCGACCTGACCGGGGGAGGTGAGGTCGTCGACGCCGGTGATCACCCGCACCAGGGAGACCAGGAGCAGGCCGCCGGCGGCGATGAGCAGCGCCCGGCCGAGGGTGAGCCGGCGGGCGGTGCGGGCCAGCCGGGTGGCGCCGGCGGGGCCCCCGCCGCCCGGGGTCCGCGGCGCGGTCTTGACGGCGGTCGTCACAGCGTCCACCCCTCGTTTCGGCCGTGGTGGTCGGGGATCATCGGGTGCCCTCCCCGTCGCTGGAGTCGTCCTCGGTCGGGGCGGCGGAGTCGTCGCCGCTCGGCTTCTCGGTCTTCGCCGGCTTCTGGGCCGTGGCCGGCTCGGCGGCCTCGTCGGCCTCGGCGGGCTTCTCGGTCCCGTCCGCCTTCGCGGGCTCCTCGGCCTCGGCGGGCTTGGCGGGCTCCTCGGCCTTGATCGGCTCGTCCGCCTTCGCGGGTTCCTCGGCCTTGCCGGGGTTGTCTGCCTTGCCGGGGTCGTCGGCCCCGGCCGGCGCGCTGCCGGCCGCGCGGGCGTCCGCCCGCAGCTGGGCGCCGACGATGCGCTGCTGCCGGGCCAGGCCGTAGCGGCGCACCAGCTCGTAGGCGATCACCACGGCGACCACGATGGTGCCCTGCATGATCGTGGTGATCTCGTTGGGGTAGCCCTCGGAGTCCAGCACCGAGCCGCTGCGGTCCAGGAAGGCCCACAGCAGCGCGCCGAAGGCGATGCCCAGCGGGTGGTTGCGGCCGAGCAGCGCGATGGCGATGCCGGTGAAGCCGATCCCGGTGGGGAAGTCCAGGCCGTACTGGTGGGAGCCGTTGAGCAGCTGCGGCATGCCGATCAGGCCGGCGATGCCGCCGGAGACCAGCATGCTGGTCATCACCATGCGCTTGACGTTCACGCCGCTGGCGACGGCCGCGCTCTCCGAGTGCCCGGCGGCGCGCAGGTCGAAGCCGAAGCGGGTCCGGTTCAGGACCAGGTGGTAGGCGACGCCGGCCAGGGCGGCCACCACGATGAAGCCCCACACGTCGCCGCCGGGCGTCGGGAACCACGGGAACCAGGCGGAGCCGGGCAGCGGCTGGGTGGTGATGTTGTTGCTGCCCTCCGGGCGCACGCCGAGCAGCTCCGGGGTGAGCAGGTAGGCGATCAGGCCGGTGGCGATGGTGTTGAGCATGATCGAGGAGATGACCTCGCTCACGCCGCGGGTCACCTTCAGCAGGCCGGCGATGCCCGCCCAGGCCGCGCCGACCAGCACCGCGACCACGATGATCACGATCAGGTGCAGGGCCATCGGCAGGGCCAGCGCCCCACCGACCGAGGCGGCCAGCATGGCGGCCAGCCGGTACTGCCCGTCCACGCCGATGTTGAACAGGTTCATCCGGAAGCCGAGGGCCACCGCCAGGGCCGCCAGGTAGTAGGTGGTGCCCCGGTTGAGGATGTAGACGATGCTGTCCGGCTCGAAGCCGTAGCTCACCATCAGCGGGTAGGCCGAGAAGGCCGGCTCCCCGGAGACGAGCAGCACCACCGAGGTCAGCAGCACGGCGAAGACGATCGCCAGCACCGGGGCGGCCAGGGCCAGGCCGAGCCGGCCGAGGTCCAGCCGCGGCCGGGGGCGCGCCGCGGCGGCGGCCGGGCGGTTGTCGAGGTTGGTCATGTCACTTCCCGGCATCGTCGGCCTCGCTCGTCCCGGTCGCCGGCTCCTGCGCGGGGTCGGCCGGGTCGGCCGGCTCCCCCGCGGGCTCGGTGGTCCCGGCCCCGCCGGGCGCCTCGGGCTGGTCCGTCGTCGCGTCCCCGGTCCCGCCGGTGGCGCCGGCGGCGCCGGTCATCGCGCTGCCGAGCTGCTCCGGGGTGACGGTGGTCGGGTCGGCGTCGGCGACGATCCGCCCGCCGTACATCACCTTCAGGGTGTCGGACAGGCCGATCAGCTCGTCGAGGTCGGCGGAGATCAGCAGCACCGCCAGCCCCTCCCGGCGCGCCTGCCGCAGCTGGTCCCAGATCGCCGCCTGGGCGCCGACGTCCACGCCCCGGGTGGGGTGGGCGGCGATCAGGAGCTTCGGCGAGGAGCTCATCTCCCGGCCGAAGATCAGCTTCTGCTGGTTGCCGCCGGACAGCGAGGCGGCGGTCACCTCGATGCCGGGCGTGCGCACGTCGTACTCGCGCACGATCCGCTCGGTGTCGGCCCGGGCGGCGCCGGGGGTGAGCAGCGCGCCGCGGCTGTTGGGCCGCTCGCTGACGTGGCCGAGGATGCGGTTCTCCCACAGCGGGGACTCCAGCAGCAGGCCCTGCCGGTGCCGGTCCTCGGGGATGTAGCCGACACCGGCCTCGCGGCGGCGGCGGGTCGGCGCCTCGGTGACGTCCTCGCCGTCCAGCCGGACGGTTCCCCGGTCCGGGCGGCGGATCCCCATCAGCGCCTCGACCAGTTCGGACTGGCCGTTGCCCTCGACGCCGGCGATGCCCAGCACCTCGCCGGCGCGGATGGTGAGGGACACGCCGTCGAGCAGCAGCCGGGAGGTGTCGTGGGCGACGGCGCCCTCGGTGACCATGCCGGTGGTGTCGGCGGCCTCGGCGGAGGGGCCGGCGGCGGAGAGGGTGAGGTCGGTGACCTCCAGGACCACCCGGTCGGTGATGGTGTTCTCGCGCGGCGGCGGGGCCGGCAGTTCGCTGCCGACCATGAGCTCGGCGAGGTCCCGGGGGGTGGTCCGGTCCGGCAGGATGCCGGTGGCGACGGTGGTGCCGCGGCGGATCACGCTGATCTCGTCGGCGACGGAGAGCACCTCGCCCAGCTTGTGCGAGATGAAGATGACCGTCAGGCCCTCGGACTTCAGCTCCCGCAGGTTGTCGAAGAGCGCGTCGACCTCCTGGGGAACCAGGACGGCGGTCGGCTCGTCGAGAATGATGGTGCGGGCGCCGCGGTAGAGCACCTTGAGGATCTCCAGGCGCTGCCGCTCGGCCACGCCGAGGTCCTCCACGAGCACGTCGGGGCGGACGCCGAGGCCGTAGGCGTCGGAGATCTCGCGCACCCGGGCCCGGGCGCGGGAGCCGATGCCGTGCAGCCGCTCGCCGCCGAGGACGACGTTCTCCAGCACGGTGAGGTTGTCCGCCAGCATGAAGTGCTGGTGCACCATGCCGATGCCGCAGGCGATGGCGTCGGCCGGGGTGTCGAAGTCCACCACGCGGCCGTCCACCGAGATGGTGCCCTCGTCCGGCTTCTGCATGCCGTAGAGGATCTTCATCAGGGTGGACTTGCCGGCGCCGTTCTCTCCGACGATGGCGTGGACGGTGCCGCGGCGCACGGTCAGGCCGATGTCGGAGTTGGCGACGACGCCGGGGAAGCGTTTGGTGATGCCGCGGAGCTCGACGGCAGGAGGCGTTCCGCCGTCGGCAGGAGGAGGCCCCGCGGGGGCGCTGGCGGTGGGAATGGCGCACTCCTGGTTGGGTTCCGGACGTCGGCGCCGGACCGGCCCACCGCCCCGGGGGGAGGGCGATGGGCCGGTCCGGGAGGAGGGGCCGGCGGCGGACGCGCCGTCGGCCCCCGGCGACCCCTTACGGGGTGGTCGCGACCTCGATCTCGCCGCTGATGATCTTCTGCTTGGCCTCTTCGAGCTGCTCGGCGATGTCGTCGATGTAGCCGCCGGAGGTGGCCAGGTAGACACCGTCGGTGGACAGGTCGTGCCGCTGCACGCCGGTCTGCGGCTCACCCTCGACGGTGCTCTTGATGTACTCGTAGACCGCGCCGTCGACGTTCTTGACCATGGAGGTCAAGATGACGTCCTTGTACTGGGCCAGGGTCTCCTGGTTGTACTGGTCGGAGTCCACGCCGATGGCCCAGCGCGGGGAGTCCTCGGTGTTCTTGGCGGCGATCGCCTCGATGGCGCCGGCGCCGGAGCCGCCGGCCGCGGTGAAGATGACGTCCGCGCCGGCGTCCATCAGGCCGTTGGCGACGGACTTGCCGGCGGCCGGGTCGTTGAAGCCCGACATCTCCGGCGGCTGGCTGATGTACTGCACGTCCACCTGGACGTCCGGGTTGGTGTCGGTGACGCCCTGGACGAAGCCCGCCTCGAACTTCTGGATCAGCGGGGTGTTCACGCCACCTATGAAGGCGACCCGGTCGGTCTCGGTCTTCAGGGCGGCGGCGACACCGGCGAGGTAGGAGCCCTGCTCCTCGGCGAAGACCAGGCTGGTGACGTTCGGCACGTCCTCGACGACCTCGTCGATGATCGCGAAGTTCACGTCCGCGCACTGCGCGGCGATCGTCTTGATCGGCGCGGCGTAGGCGTAGCCGACACCGAAGATCGGGTTGAAGCCGTCCTCGGCGAGCTGCCGCATGCGCTCGACCTTGTCCTCGTCGGACTCGCCGTCGCGCGGCTCCTGCTCCTTGGGGACGAGGTCGAACTCGGCGACGGCCTGGTCCATGCCTCGGGCGGCGGCGTCGTTGAAGGACTGGTCACCCCGGCCGCCGACGTCGTAGGCGAGGCCGACCTGCTTGCCGAACTCCCCGCCCCCGCAGTCGGAGCTGCCGCTCGACGCGTTGCTGGAGGAGCCGTCCGACGAGCTGGTCGCACAGCCGGTGAGGGCGAGTGCCCCGGCGAGGGTGACCGCTGCGAGCTTTGATACGCGGCGCAAGAGAGGATCTCCTTTTCCGACGCGCGCCCGATGAGGCGCTGGCCGAGCGTGAGCTTAACGCGCGTAGACCGGTCAAGTGCTACAAGACTGTTACGCGGACGAACGTGTTATCGGATTGACGCATGCGCCGCGCGACTGCTGGGTAACACGGGCGGGACGCCGCGGGCGAGCCGCGGCGTCGGCCGGATCCGCACTACCCAGCCATACCAGAATCGCCGGCCCGGGGTGAAGCCGCCCACCCGGGTCCGCCGACCGGACGCGCCCGCCGGACGCCTCCGCCGGGCACGTCGGCCGGGCACGTCCGCCGGACACGTCAAGGGGCCGCGGTACCCGACCGGCCCCCGGTCAGGTTCCGCGGCCCCTCGACCGCCCCGCGCTCCTCCCCGCGGCGTCACCGGGCGGACCCGGAGGACGCGCCGCCGGAGCGCTCAGCCGGCGGCCAGCAGCGCGGTGGAGACCATCAGCTCCACGCCGATGCCGATGGCCCGCTCGTCCACGTCGAAGTCGCCCCGGTGCAGGTCGCGGGGGACGGACTCGGTCGGGCCGCGCACCCCGAGCCGGGCCAGCGCGCCCGGCACCCGCTCCAGGTACCAGGAGAAGTCCTCGCCGCCGAGCGACTGCTCGGTGTCCTCCACCGCGTGCGGGCCGAAACGGTCCGCCATGGCGTCGTGCAGCAGCTGGGTGACGGTGGCCTCGTTCACCACCGGCGGCACGCCGCGGTGGTAGGTGAGCTGCACCTTGGCGCCGTGGGTGGCGGCGATGTGGTCGACCAGCTCGTGCACCAGGTCCGGGGCCTCGCGCCAGGCCGACAGGTGCAGGCAGCGCACCGTGCCCTCCAACTCGCCGGTCTGCGGGATGACGTTGGCCGCGGAGCCACTGGCGATCCGGCCCCACACCAGGCTCAGCCCGGCCCGCGGGTCGACCCGGCGGGCGAGCGCGAAGGGCAGGTCGGCGGCCATCCGGGCGACCGCGGTGACCATGTCGGTGGTCAGGTGCGGGCGGGCGGTGTGCCCGCCGGAGCCGTCCAGCCGCACCTGCAGGCGGTCGCAGGCCGAGGTGATCGGGCCGGTGCGCAGCCCGATCCGGCCGACCTCCACCCGCGGGTCGCAGTGGACCGCGATGATCCGCTCCACGCCGTCCAGGGCGCCGCCGGCCACCATGTCCAGCGCCCCGCCCGGCATGATCTCCTCCGCCGGCTGGAACAGCAGCCGCACCGGGCGGGCCAGCCGCCCGGCCCGGGCCAGCTCGGCCAGCACCAGACCCGCGCCGAGCACCACGGTGGTGTGCACGTCGTGCCCGCAGGCGTGCGCCCGGCCCTCCACCGTCGAGCGGTAGGGGACGTTCTTGGTGTCCGCGATCGGCAGGGCGTCCATGTCGGCGCGCAGCGCGATCGCGATGCCCGCGTCGGCGCCCTCGGCCGGCGCCGACGCGGCGCCGCCGGGGAGGATGTCGCAGACCAGGCCGGTGCCGCCGGCGATCGTGCGGGGCGCCAGGCCGGCCCGCTCCAGGCGCGCCTTGACCAGGCCGCTGGTGCGGAACTCGGCGCGCCCGAGCTCGGGGTGCGCGTGGACGTCGCGGCGGAAGGCGATGAGTTCGTCGCGGTAGGCCCCGGCGCGGGCGGCGAGGTCCACCGCGGCGGGCTCGATGGGAGGGCCGGCCGTGCCGACGCCCTGGGGCTGGGGGGAAGGCTGGGACTGGTTCACCTATCACAGGCTACGGCCACCGGCGCCGCCTGCCGCGCCGAACGCCGGAAAACCCCCCAACGAGTGACCGAAAATCCTCTCATCACCGGCATGGACCACAAGTCAGCGGGTATGACTCCGCCTCAGGTGCAACCCGCCCGCAATGTGCCGGCAAGACTACCGCCACACGGCGGCAGCGTGGCGGCAAACCGCACCGGCGTCTCCCGGCCAACTTCCGACCGGCCGTCAGCGCCCGCCCGGCGGGCGGCGGACCCCGCCGCGGGCCTAGAGCGTCTCGGCGGGGACGTACCGCCCCCACACCTCGCGCAGCGCGTCGCAGACCTCGCCGACGGTGGCCCGCGCCGCCAGCGCCCGCTTCATCGGGTACAGCACGTTGTCGCTGCCCGCCGCGGCGCGCCGCAGCTCGTCCAGGGCGGCGTCCACCTCGGCGCCGTCCCGCTCGGCGCGCAGCCGGGCGAGCCGCTCGGCCTGCGCGGCCTCGATCGCCGGATCCACCCGCAGCGGCTCGTACGGCTCCTCCTCGTCCAGCTGGAAGCGGTTCACCCCGACGACCACCCGCTCGCCGGAGTCCGTCTCCTGGGCGATCCGGTAGGCGGACTCCTCGATCATCCGCTTCTGCAGCCCCCGCTCGATCGCCGCGACGGCTCCGCCGGCCTCCTCCACCTTGTCCATCAGGGCGAGGACCGCCCGCTCCATCTTGTCGGTCAGGCTCTCCACGGCGTAGGAGCCGGCGAACGGGTCCACCGTGGCGGTGACGTCGGTCTCGTGGGCCAGCACCTGCTGGGTGCGCAGGGCCAGCCGGGCGGACTTCTCCGTCGGCAGGGCGATCGCCTCGTCGAAGGCGTTGGTGTGCAGCGACTGGGTGCCGCCCAGCACGGCGGCGAGCGCCTGCACGGTCACCCGGACCAGGTTCACCTCCGGCTGCTGGGCGGTGAGCTGGACCCCGGCCGTCTGGGTGTGGAAGCGCAGCGTCATCGACTTCGGATCCCGGGCACCGAATCGTTCCCGCATCGTCCGGGCCCAGATCCGGCGGGCGGCGCGGAACTTCGCCACCTCCTCCAGCAGGGTGGTGCGGGCCACGAAGAAGAACGACAGCCGCGGGGCGAACTCGTCCACCGCCATGCCGGCGTCCAGCGCGGCGCGCACGTACGCCAGGCCGTTGGCCAGGGTGAAGGCGACCTCCTGCGCGGGCGTCGCCCCGGCCTCGGCCATGTGGTAGCCGGAGATGGAGATGGTGTTCCAGCGGGGCAGCTCGGCGCGGCAGTAGCGGAAGATGTCCGCGGTCAGCCGCAGCGAGGGCCCGGGCGGGAAGATGTAGGTGCCGCGGGCGATGTACTCCTTGAGCACGTCGTTCTGCACGGTGCCGGTCAGCCGCGCCGGGTCGGCGCCCTGCTCCTCGGCGACCAGCTGGTACAGCAGGAGCAGCAGGGCGGCCGGGGCGTTGATGGTCATCGAGGTGGAGACGGACTCCAGCGGGATGCCGTCGAAGAGCAGCCGCATGTCGTCGATCGAGTCGATGGCGACGCCCACCTTGCCGACCTCGCCGTGCGCCAGCGGCGCGTCGGAGTCGTGGCCCATCTGGGTGGGCAGGTCGAAGGCCACGGACAGGCCGCTGCCGCCGTGCGCGATGAGCTGCCGGTAGCGGGCGTTGGACTCGGCGGCGGTGCCGAAGCCGGCGTACTGCCGCATGGTCCACGGCCGGCCGGTGTACATGGTCGGGTAGACGCCCCGGGTGTAGGGGTAGGCGCCCGGCTCGCCGAGCGCCCGGGCGGGATCGAAGCCCTCGGGTTGGCCGGGGCCGTAGACCGGTTCGATGGCGAAACCCGATTCCGACGCGCGCGCCATGGCAGCAGTCCTCCGCAACTCGTGGTCCGTGGCCGTGCCGCCGGCCGCCAGCGGGCGTCGACGGTCGGCCGACTGGTCACTGGCGGTCAGCGCACGGTGACCGCATCAGGTATGGCGCACAGTGGACCACGCCAAGATCGGTTAGACAACGGTGTCCCACCCGGCTTCTTGCCTCCCTGGCCCACAACCAACCGCGAGTGCGGCCCTTCCGCCGGCCGATTCCGGATCAGAGGACCTCGACCGGGTCGCCCACCCGGTCGGTGAGCACGTCGAAGGTCTTCCAGTCGACCCGCGCGGGGCCCGGCACCCAGAGCTTCTCCGCCACGGCGCGCAGCGGCATCCGCAGGCCGGCGGCCACCTGGTCGGCGGTCTGGGCGTCGGCGAGGTCGCACCACAGGGCGAGCCGGCCGCCGGTGACCCGGTCCGGTCCGGTCAGTTCGGCCGCGGACGGCGTGCTGCCGCGCAACACCGAGGGCTGCCACTCCTCGAGGATCCGCTGCCCGGTGGGGTAGGCGAAGTCGTTCGGCTCGCCGAGCACGTAGTACAGGTACTCGTCGTTGAGGTTGACCAGGGTGTCCCCGGCGTCGAGGTAGACCTCCGGCTCGGTGGCGCCGTACTCCTTGCCGGTCCAGTACTCCACCTCGATCCGCGGATCCGGCTCGACCACCCCGCCGTGGTGGCGGCCGTCGTTCCACGCCTTGACGGTCTTGCCCCGCTCGTGCAGGGCGGCGGCCACGGTGTTCAGCCAGCCGGTCGCCGCGTCCTCGATGGTGGCGTCCGGGCCGTGGGTGCGGCGGGCGTAGTCGGCCAGCGCCGGGTAGGTGGCCTCGGGGTCGCGGGCCATCAGGGCGATGTACTCGTCGCCGCCGATGTGGAACCACGGGCCGGGGAAGAGCTCGGCGGTCTCCAGGACGAGGTCGAGCAGCAGCTCCCGGGCGGCCGGGTCGGCGATGTCCAGGGCCGTCTCGGAGGGGTCGCCGGCGTAGTCGACCAGGGCCAGGTCGGGGTGGGCGCGGACGACCTGGCCGAGGTGGCCCGGGCTGTCGATCTCCGGGACGAGGGTGACGTGGTAGCGCTCGGCGAGGGCGACCAGCTCGCGGACGTCCTCCTTGCTGAGGTGCTGCTCGGAGACCACCTCGGGGTGGCTGTCGCTGGCGAGGCGGAAGCCCTGGTCGTCGGAGAGGTGCAGGTGCACCTGGTTGAGCTTGAGCCAGGCGGCCTCGCGGATGCGGTCGGCGATCCACTCCTTGTCGAAGAACTTGCGGGCGAGGTCGATGCTCAGGCCGCGCTGCGGCCGGTCCGGGCGGTCCACCACCGTTCCGGACGGCAGGTGGCGCACGGCCTGGAGGGACTGCAGCACGGTGCGGGTACCGCGCAGCACGCCGGTGTCGGTGGCGCCGGCCACCACCAGGCGGCCGGCTCCGGCGTCGGCGCGGGCGATCTCGGCGCCCGTCCCGGTCGGGGCGGGGGCGGTGGTGTCGACGCGCAGCAGGTACGCCTCGTCCGCGGTGGTGGGCAGGCCGGTGTCGGCGGTGGCCCGGGGGGCCGCGGCGTCCGCGGCGTCCGCGCCGTCCGCGCCGTCCGCGCCTTCTGGGGCGGCCGAGGGGGCCGGCGCGGTGCCCGGGCCGTCCGCCGGGGCGGTCGGCGCCGGCACCTGGCCGATGGTGAGCAGCACGTCGCCGGTGCGGACGTCGTCGGGGGTGCCCCGCAGCACCTCGACCTCGCGGCCGTCCCCGGCGAGGGCGGCCAGCTCGGCGGCGAACAATTCGGCCTCGTCGGAGAGTTCGGCGGCCCGCCGGGAGTCCACGACCACCCGGGTGCGCGGCTGGATCCACCAGCCCTCGCCGCCGGCCGGCTCGAACTCGCGGACCGCCGGCACGGCCGGCGGCACGGCCAGCGGGCCGGGGAGCGCCTCGAAGCCGGGCCGGGGCACGGTCGGCACCGGGGAGGGGCTCTCGCTGGTCGAGCCGGACGGCGAGGGGGCCGCCGCGGGGCCGCCGGCGTCCGAGCAGCCGGCCAGCAGGCCGGCGGCCAGGGCCGCGCCGAGCAGCGCGGTCCACGGTCGGGCGGCACGGACGGGGCCGGTGGGGTGGGCGGGGGAGGAACTGGTGCGTGGCCGGCGGGATGCCGCCGGTGCTGCGGTTCGGCGACGCATGCGCCGAGCTTAGGGGCTCCGGTGCGCGGGCGAAGTCCGCTGATCGGTACGCGCCGTCCGGTGAGCGGACGTTTGTCCGAGGGATGATGGTCCGGGCCACCACCGGTCGAGTCGCCGTCCGTCCGCTGCCCGCCACTGACGTCCGTTCACGTTCGGCGCCCCGCCCCAGCACACCGTCCCACCCGCGAAGGAGCCCGGATCATGTCCGCCATCCCGCCCGCCCACTCCCCCTCCTCCTACACCGCCCCGTCGACCTCCACCCACCAGCCGCCGGTGGCCGTGGTGACCGGCGCCAGCAGCGGCATCGGCGCGGCCACCGCCCGCCTGCTCGCGGCGGCCGGCTACCGGGTGGTGGCCTGCGCCCGGCGCGCGGAGCGGCTGGCCGAGTTGGCCAGGGAGACCGGCGGCACCGCCCACCCGCTGGACGTCACCGACCCGGACGCCGTGCGGGCCCTGGCGGAGTCACTCGACCGGGTGGACGTGGTGGTGGCCAACGCCGGCGGCGCCCTGGGCGTCGACCCGGTCGCCGACGCGGACCCGGCGGACTGGCGGGCGATGTACGAGCTCAACGTGCTGGGCACCCTGCACACCGTCCAGGCGCTGCTGCCCAAGCTGCTGGCCAGCGGCAACGGCACGCTGGTGCTGATGGGCTCCACGGCCGGGCTGGTCCCCTACGAGGGCGGCGGCGGCTACACCGGCGCCAAGCACGCGGTGCACGCGATGGCCGGCACGCTCCGCCTGGAGCTGGTCGGGCAGCCGGTGCGGGTGGTGGAGATCGCCCCGGGCATGGTGGAGACCGAGGAGTTCTCGCTGAACCGCTTCCGGGGCGACTCCGCCGCGGCCGCCCGGGTCTACGAGGGCGTCCCGGACCCGCTGACCGCCGAGGACGTCGCCGACACCGTGGTGTGGGCGGTCACCCGCCCGGCGCACGTCAACGTCGACCTGCTGGTGCTCCGCCCGCGCGCCCAGGCGGCGCAGCACAAGGTCCACCGGGTCTCCCCCGACCAGCGCGGTTGAGGTCGTTCGTCGCGTGTGAGCGCCGGCTGACGAACGTTTCGCCGGCGCCGCCGTCGATCGCCGTCCATCGGTTCGCTCGAACGGACGAAATTCGCACGGAACGCCAGTGGTTCGCCCGAAGGGCCGTTAGATTGAACGAGGGGGCCACTTCCAGCCCGCCCCCATCACCGCGATCACTCGTCCACTCATCGCGACCACCCTCCCGCCCCGCCGTCCGGTGCGGCCCGGAGGCTGGCCGAGCCGGCGGAGGCTTGCCGTGCCGACCCACGAAGCAGCGCCCGCCCGGGTCACCGTGATGCCGGGTCACCGGCGCGGTGTCCCGGGCGCCACCGAAGGTCTGCGCCGACTCAACGCGGCGACGGTCGGCGCGGCCGAGGAGGCCCTGCTGGCCTGCTGCGGCGCCCGCCGCTGGGCGTGGCGGCTGGCCCGGCACCGCCCCTACCCGGATCTCGCCTCGCTGCTCGCCGCCGCCGACGAGGCGTCCTGGGACCTCACCCCGGAGGACCTGCACGAGGCGTTCTCCGACGAGGCCCCGCCCTACCCGCTCGGCGAGTCCGGCGCGGGCGGGAACGCCGGCGGCGCGCTCACCGCGCTGCGCGCCGCCCACACGGCCTACCAGGAGCGGTTCGGCCACCCGTTCGTCATCTGCTGGGAGGACCGCGCCGAGGACGAGCGCCTCGCGCACCTGCTGGACCGGCTGCACGCCCGGCTCGGCAACGACCCCGAGGAGGAGCGGCTGATCGCCGCCGAGGAACTGCGCCGCTGCGCGCTGATCCGGCTGACCCATCTGGTGTCCGCGGCCGGGCAGCGCACGGTCTACGCGCGCTGATCGCCCGCGCCGGCGTCCCGCCACCGGTCCGCCACCCGTCCGGACGCCGCGACACGCCGGGGCGGCGACCCGGCTTCGCGCGGCGTGTCGCGCCGCCACGGCGCTGGCCGGCTCCGGCCACCGGGCCCCGGGCGCGCCGCGCCCGGGTGGCGTTCCGCGTCCCTGTGGCCCCTTTCCGACCTCAGCGGAGGGCCCGGCGCAGTAGCGTCGGAAGTTCGCGTGCCCGCGGTGCGGAATTCCTCACACCGCGTACCCCGCCCCGTTTCGGTAGCCGGGCCGTCGCTAGCATGGCCCGCGGCCGGTGGACCGTACCCGGCCGGGCCGAACGACCGGCACCAGCCAACGCCGGCCGAGCCCTACATCCCCGTTTCCGGAGGGTTTCCGTGCCGGCTGGAACGCTGTACCGCGGGCGGGAGGGAATGTGGTCGTGGGTGGCTCATCGAGTCACCGGCGTCGCCATCTTCTTCTTCCTGTTCGTACACGTCCTGGACACCGCGTTGGTTCGCGTGTCCCCCGAGGCGTACGACGAAGTCATCGCCACCTACAAGAACCCCGTGGTCAACCTCCTGGAGGTCGGCCTGGTGGGCGCCGTGCTGTTCCACGCGCTCAACGGCCTGCGGGTGGTGGCCATCGACTTCTGGTCGCAGGGGCCGCGCCGGCAGCGCTTCATGCTGTGGGCGGTGGTCGTCGTCTGGGCCGCCCTGATGCTCGGGTTCCTCTACCCGATGACCGAGCACTCCTGGCGCGTCCTGTTCGGGGAGGGCTGATCCATGACGACTCCGGCCAACACCGGCACGCCGGCCGACGCCGCCGTGGGCACCGTCCGCCCGGCCGACGCCGACGGCAACCCCTTCGCCACCCCCGCGGAGCTGGCGCCCTCGATCGCCATGCCGCGCACCCGCACCCGGCGCACCCCGCGCTCCACCCGCGGCAACTTCGAGCTGTACGGCTGGCTGTTCATGCGGCTGTCCGGCATCGTGCTCGTCGTCCTCGTGCTCGGCCACCTCTTCATCCAGATGGTGGCCGACGGCGGCGTGTCCAAGATCGGCTTCGCCTTCGTGGCGGGCCGCTGGGCCTCGCCGTTCTGGCAGACCTGGGACCTGTTGATGCTGTGGCTGGCCATGCTGCACGGCTGCAACGGCCTGCGCACGGTCATCAACGACTACGCGGAGAAGGACACCACCCGGCTCTGGCTGAAGATGCTGCTCTACGCCGCCACGGTGTTCAGCATCTTCCTCGGCACCCTGGTGATCTTCACCTTCGATCCCAACATCTGAGTCGAGGACACATCGACGATGCAGATCCACAAGTACGACACCGTGATCGTCGGCGCCGGCGGCGCCGGCATGCGTGCCGCCATCGAGTCCACCAAGCGCAGCCGCACCGCGGTGCTCACCAAGCTCTACCCGACCCGGTCCCACACCGGCGCGGCCCAGGGCGGCATGTGCGCCGCCCTGGCCAACGTCGAGGAGGACAACTGGGAGTGGCACACCTTCGACACCGTCAAGGGCGGTGACTACCTGGTCGACCAGGACGCCGCCGAGGTGATGTGCAAGGAGGCCATCGACGCCGTCTTGGACCTGGAGAAGATGGGCCTGCCCTTCTCCCGGACCCCCGAGGGCCGCATCGACCAGCGCCGTTTCGGCGGCCACACCCGCAACCACGGCGAGGCCGCGGTGCGCCGCTCCTGCTACGCCGCGGACCGCACCGGCCACATGATCCTCCAGACGCTGTACCAGAACTGCGTCAAGGAGGGCGTGGAGTTCTTCAACGAGTTCTACGTCCTGGACCTGCTGCTCAACGAGGGCCGCACGGCCGGCGTGGTCGCCTACGAGCTGGCCAGCGGCGAGATCCACGTCTTCCAGGCGAAGGCGGTCGTCTTCGCCTCCGGCGGCTGCGGCAAGTTCTTCAAGGTCACCTCCAACGCGCACACCCTGACCGGTGACGGCCAGGCCGTGGCCTACCGGCGCGGCATCCCGCTGGAGGACATGGAGTTCTTCCAGTTCCACCCGACCGGCATCTGGCGGATGGGCATCCTGCTCACCGAGGGCGCCCGCGGTGAGGGCGGCATCCTGCGCAACAAGGACGGCGAGCGCTTCATGGAGCGCTACGCGCCGACCATCAAGGACCTCGCCCCGCGCGACATGGTCTCCCGCGCGATCTACACCGAGATCCGCGAGGGCCGCGGCTGCGGCCCGGACGGCGACCACGTGCTGCTGGACCTGACCCACCTGCCGCCGGAGCAGCTCGACGCCAAGCTGCCGGACATCACCGAGTTCGCCCGCACCTACCTGGGCATCGAGCCGTACACCGACCCGATCCCGATCCAGCCCACCGCGCACTACACCATGGGCGGCATCCCGACCAACGTCGAGGGCGAGGTGCTGGCCAACAACACCGACGTGGTGCCCGGCCTGTACGCGGCCGGCGAGGTCGCCTGCGTCTCGGTGCACGGCGCCAACCGCCTGGGCACCAACTCGCTGCTGGACATCAACGTCTTCGGGCGTCGGGCCGGCATCGCCGCCGCCGAGTACGCGGCCGCCCACGACTTCGTGGAGCTGCCGGAGAACCCGGCCGGTGACGTCGCCGCCCAGCTGGAGCAGCTGCTGAGCGCCGAGGGCACCGAGCGGGTGACCGACATCCGCACCGCGCTCCAGGAGACCATGGACACCAACGCCATGGTCTACCGCACCGAGGCCACGCTGAAGCAGGCGGTGGCGGACATCGCCGACCTCAAGCAGCGCTACGCCAACATCTCGGTGTCCGACAAGGGCAAGCGGTTCAACACCGACCTGCTGGAGGCCGTGGAGCTGGGCAACCTGCTCGACCTGGCGGAGGTGCTGGCGGTCTCCGCGCTGGCCCGCAAGGAGTCCCGCGGCGGCCACTACCGCGAGGACTACCCCACCCGCGACGACGTCAACTTCATGCGGCACACCATGGCGTACCGCGAGGTCGGCGACGACGGTGAGGTCTCGATCCGCCTGGACTACAAGCCGGTCGTCCAGACCCGCTACCAGCCGATGGAGCGCAAGTACTGATGAGCACCCCGACCCTTGAGAAGGACCCCGCCGGCGCTCCGCAGGACGGCGGGGCGACGGCGATCGAGAAGATCACCGTCACCCTGCGCATCCGCCGGTACAACCCGGAGGTCAACCCGGAGCCGGAGTGGGTGGACTACCAGGTGGAGACCGACCCGAAGGAGCGCGTCCTGGACGTGCTGCACCGGGTCAAGTGGGAGCAGGACGGCACCCTGACCTTCCGCCGCTCCTGCGCGCACGGCATCTGCGGCTCCGACGCGATGCGGATCAACGGGCGCAACCGGCTGGCCTGCAAGACGCTGATCAAGGACGTCAACCCGGCCAAGCCGATCACGGTGGAGGCGATAAAGGGCCTGCCGCTGCTGAAGGACCTGGTCGTGGACATGGAGCCGTTCTTCCAGTCCTACCGCGACGTGATGCCGTTCCTGATCACCACCGGGAACGAGCCCACCCGGGAGCGGCTGCAGTCCTCGGAGGACCGGGAGCGCTTCGACGACACCACCAAGTGCATCCTGTGCGCCGCCTGCACCTCCTCCTGCCCGGTGTTCTGGACCGACGGCCAGTACTTCGGCCCGGCGGCGATCGTCAACGCGCACCGCTTCATCTTCGACTCGCGTGACGAGGGCGGCGAGCAGCGCCTGGAGATCCTCAACGAGAAGGAGGGCGTGTGGCGCTGCCGCACGACCTTCAACTGCTCGGAGGCGTGCCCGCGCGGCATCGAGGTCACCAAGGCCATCCAGGAGGTCAAGCGGGCGCTGATCACCCGGCGCTTCTGACCCCGCGTACACCCGCGACCGCCGGGCGCCACGCGTCCGCGGCGTCCACGAGGGCCGCCCCCGGGATCCGTCCCGGGGGCGGCCTCGTGCCGTGGACGCTCCGCCGCGCCCCGGTGTGCGCCGGTATGCGCCGGGCACCACCGCACCAAGTGGACGAAACGGGTCGTACCACTGCTAACCTGTGACGCTCATCACGGGGGCGGCCGGCCGGACACGGCGCGGGAGCCGGCCCCGCCCGCGTTTCCTCGGGGGAGGACCACCGTGCACGACGGCGACCACGGCCCGACCGCGCCCGCCCCGGGGGCGCCGGCGGTGCCCAAGCAGGCGCCCGCCCCGGACGGCGCCCGCCCGGAGCCCGTCGCCCCCGCCGGTGGGCGGGCCTCCCGCAGCCGCGCCACCCGTTACCTGGCCGCCGGCGCCTACCTGGACGTCCGCTACCGGGACGCGGTGATCGCGGAACTGGTGGAGCACTCCGAGCGCGCGGTCGCCCCGTCCTTCGGGGTGGACCTGGTGCCCGTGCTCGCCCACGCCCTGCGGGCGCGTTCCGCCGAGACCCGGACGGCGCTGGTGCTGCTCGCCCTGCTGGCGCTGCACCTGGCGCTGGCGGTGTACGCCGGGGCCGCGCCGGCCGCCGGCGCGCTGCTGCTGGCCGGGCTGCTGGGCTGGCTCGCCCAGTGGGCGTCCGGATGGTCCTCGACGCTCTACGCCCCGGTGCCGGAGCCCGGCCGGGAACGCGCCTTCCTCGGGGGCACGGGCCTCGGGGGCACGGGCCTCGGCGGTACGGCCCTCGGGGGCGCGGCCCTCGGGGTGCGCGCCGCCCGGGCCGTCCCGGCGCTGCGCCTGCTCGCCGCGGTCGCGCTGCTGGCCTGGGCCTTCCTCGCGGTGTCGGTCACCGGCGACCAGGTCGAGCGGCTGCGCGCCTACCGGGACGCGGTGCGGGTGACCGACGTGGACGAGAGCGGCCGGCAGGTCGTCGTGGAGGGGCTGTACTACAACGAGGAGACCGGCGAGCTGTTCGCCGGCCCGTCCTACCGGGAGGACGGCGAACACTCCTACTACGCCGAGGACGACCTGTCCGGCTCGCCGCTGCTGCCCGCCGCGGCCCACGGGCTGTCGCTGGCCACCCTGGTGCCGCTGGGGCTGGTGCTGGCCCTGCACCGCCGCGGCACGCGCCGGGTGCTGCGCGAGGAGCTGGCGGAGGAGCCGTTCCGGCGGCGGCAGATGCCCGGCGCCGTGCGCTGGCCGACCAGCGGCCGGGAGGTCCTGCTGCGCCACGACGAGCTGCTGCGGCTGATCGCCCGTGAGCAGCACGCGGCGACCATCCTCTACCACGAGCGGCAGCCCTTCGCCGGCGCCGGCGAGCAGTGGCGGCCCTGGTCGTTCGTGCAGGAGCTGGTGCGCCGGCCCGGGGCCGCGAAGGAGGCGAAGGGGCCCGCGGACCGGCCGGCGGCGGAGCCGAAGCCGATGACCAACGAGGTGCTGGTGGAGAACATCCGCCGGCACGTCCAGCGCCTGGCCGCCGGCGGCCCACAGGCGGCCGTGGTGGGCCACGGTGACCGGCTGCGCGCGCTGTCCGTCAGCGACTGCGTGTTCCTGCCGGCCTGGCAGCGCCCGGACTCGCCGCTGGTGGGCCGGCGCATGGAGTGGACCGACGAGCTCTACGCGCGCACCCTGACCGCCGCCCGCAGCGTCTCCGACGAGTACGCCCGCCACTTCCTGTGCGTCACGATGGGCGCCTGGGAGGAGGAGGTCGTCACCACCGTCTTCGTGCGCGCCCACACCCAGGGCGAGATGCTCGTCCTGGAGGTGCTGCCGCACGTGCTGCCGCCCGTCCGGCGGCGCTTCCGGCTGGTGGACGCCGCCGAGCACCTGCCGCTGGGCGGCGCCTGGCGGGAGGCCGCGGCCGTGGTCCTCGACGCGCCGTCGGCGGCCCTGCGCTCCCTGGCCGTGCTCGGCCGCCACCTCGCCTCGAACCTGCGGGCCCGGAGCAACGCGGAGCAGGCCCGGATCGGCTCGCTGGACGTCGGCCCGGTGGTCTCGGTCCGCGAGCTGGGGGCCGAGGGCGAGATGACGCTCTTCCAGGAGCTCGACGTGACACGCTTCGTCAAGACGGTGCAGGACCGGATCACCCACGGGGTCCGGGTCTCGCTGCGGGAGGCCGGCTACCGCACGGACGAGCTGGAGATGCACCAGACGGTGATCAACAACAGCGGCGTGTACCTCGGCGGCTCCAACAGGGGCGTGATCTCCACGGGCGGTGGTGCGCGCGTCGAGCAGCACCTGACCGCCCCGCCCCCCGGGGAGCGCGGGGACGACGATGACTGACCGGTCGACCGGGCGGACGACCGGGCGGACGACTGAACGGACCGCTGAGCGGTCGACCGGGCGAACGACACCGGTGAGGACACGGACGTGACGGAGGAGAGCGACATGGCGGCGGGCGGCATCCACATCGGCGGGGACAACAGCGGGATCGTCTCGACCGGCTCCGACGCCGTGATCACCCAGAACGTGGGCGTGCCCGCCGCGCCCTCCGGCGGCCCGACGCTGCTCCAGGCGCTGGAGCGGCTCCGTGACGAGTTGCGCCGGATGGCCCTGGAGGGCTCCGAGGAGCTGCCCCCGGGCGCGCTGGCCGCCGCGCTGGAGCTCGACCAGGCGGTCGAGCTCGCCGCCGGGACGGCGGGCCGGGCCGCGCCCGGGGCCGCCGGCGGCGGAGCGGCCTGGGAGCCCGGCGGCGGGACGCCGGGCGCCGAGGAGCCCGACGGGCCCACCACGGAGCGCGGCCGGCTGCGCGCCCTGGTGGACCGGGCGACCGGCCGACTGCACGAGGTCGCGGCGCTGGCCACGCTGGTCACCGCCGCACGGGAGCTGGCCGGGCTGTAGGCCCGCGGGCCGCCGCGCGGCCGCACGGGCCCGCGGCCGGCGGCAACCGACCGGGGGAAGGGGATCATGAGCACCGCAGGCAACACGTCCGGCAGCGACGACTGGCGGATCCAGGAGCACACCGGCGGCCCCGGCGAGCCGCGGGCCGGGGACACCGGGGACGCCGGCCCGATCCGGGTCCGCTGGAACCCCGAGCGGGCCCGCTGGGAACACGCCGGCGGCGCCCTGCCGCCGCGCCGCCAGCCGCGCTGGTTCGAGACCTGGCCGCGGCGGCGCTGGAACGCCGCCGGGGGCACCCTCGCCGCCGCGGCGCTGCTGGCCACCACGGGCTTCACCGCCTGGTGGGCCACCGGCCACGACCTGCCGGAACCGGAGCCGGCGCCGTCGCCCAGCGCCGGCCCCCCGGACGGCTACGACGGCTACGACGGCGGTGTCGACGGGGACGGCGCGGACGGCGGCACCGACGCGGGCGCGGACACGGGCGCCGACGGCGGCTCGGGCTGGGCCACGGACACCCCCACCGACCCCGCCGTGGACGCCGCCGCCCAGGCCGCCGCGCTGGAGGAACTGCTGCTGGCCAGCGGCCAGAGCCGGCAGACGGTCATCGACGCCGTCGCCGTGGTGGGCTCCTGCCCCTCGGTCGGCGAGGTGGAGACCGCCGCCGCCGAACTCTACGACGCGGCGATGGAGCGCTACCGGCTGCGCGACGAGCTGCTCGTCCTCGACCTCAGCGCCCTGCCCGACCACCAGGAGCTGACCGACGCGCTGTACCGGGCCTGGAGCAGCTCCGGCGACGCCGACTACTCCTACGCCCTGTGGGCCGACTCCCGGGCCTCCTCCGACTGCGCGCCGTCCACCTCGGCGGAGGAGAGCGGTGACGCCGCGGCGGCCGCCGCCGACAGCGAGGAGGCCGCGGCCGCCAAGGACGAGGCGCTGGCGCTGTGGAACCCGATCGCCGAGGAGTACGGGCTGACCACCCTCGGCCCCGAGGAGATCTAGATGATTGAGTCCGATGTTTGGGCTGGCCGCGACCATGACGAAGGGCGTCCGTTGGTTCGTGTGTGACGACAAACCTAGACGCCCTTCTGGCAGCACTGTACGTGTTCATCGACGACCACGTGGCCCCAACAGCCCCGCGTCGCCGGATCGGGCGACCCCCGAAACTCTCGGACGCGGAACTGCTGTGCCTGGCCGTCGCACAGGCCCTGCTCGGCTTCCCCTCGACCCGCCACTGGCTCCGCTTCGCCCACGCCCGCCTGCGGCACCTGTTCCGCTACCTGCCCCAGCAGTCCGGCTACACCAAGCGCCTCAACACGGCCGGACCTTTGATCTCCCAGGTGATCGAGGCACTGGCCCGCACCGTGCCCACATGGGAGGACAACCTACGGCTGATCGACTCCACACCCCTCCCATGCGCCGCCTCACGCGAGACCGTCAGACGCTCCCAACTGGCCGGATGGGCCGGCTACGGCTACTGCCGCTCCCACTCCCGCTACTTCTGGGGCCTACGCCTCTACCTCGTCACCACCGCCGAAGGCATGCCCGTCACCTGGTGCCTGGCCACCCCCGGGATCGGTGAGCGGGAAGTGATGACCGCACTGCTCGAACGCGACCACCACCTCGTGCGAGCCGGCCAGGTCATCCTCGCGGACAAGGGCTTCGCCGGGCGGGAGTTCGAGGCGTTCCTCACCGACCGGCTCGGCATCCACCTCGTTCGCCCGGACCGCAAGGACGAACCAGCCCGCCACGGCAGGCTCGCCCGCTCCCGCCAGTGGATCGAGGCCGTCTTCGACACCCTCAAAGGCCAGCTCAGCCTCGAGCAACACGGCGGGCGAACACCCCAAGGGGTGTTCGCCCGCACCGCCCAACGACTCCTCGCCCTCGCCGCCGCGATCTGGCACAACTGGAACACCAACGCCCCAGTCAAACGCTCACTGATCGCCTACGACCACTGAGAACATCGGACTCAATCATCTAGCCGGCGGCGTGCCGCGCGGACGGCCGGATCCGGATCGAACCCGGTCCGGATCCGGCCCCGTTCCGCCCGGCGATCCGCCCGGACCCGTCAATGTCCTGCGGAGTGACCAATCTCCCCGCCGTGCCCCGTGCCCGGCGCGCCGGGGGCAGGGGTAGCCTGACGCTCGCAAAGTATCTCGACGCCGAGTTATCCCGGGGCCGCGGCAGCGGCGTCCGGGGCCGCTCCCTGCTCGGTTCCGCAACGTCACACGAGGAGATCCCGACCCCATGGCGCGCACTCCCGTCACCGTCACCGTCACCGGCGCCGCCGGTCAGATCGGCTACGCCCTGCTGTTCCGCATCGCCTCGGGCCAGCTGCTCGGCGCCGACACCCCCGTGAAGCTGCGCCTGCTGGAGATCCCGCAGGGTGTCAAGGCGGCCGAGGGCACCGCGATGGAGCTGGACGACTGCGCGTTCCCGCTGCTGCGGTCCATCGACATCCACGACGACCCGCGCCACGGCTTCGACGGCGCCAACGTCGCCCTGCTGGTCGGCGCCCGCCCGCGCACCAAGGGCATGGAGCGCGGTGACCTGCTGGAGGCCAACGGCGGCATCTTCAAGCCGCAGGGCCAGGCGATCAACGAGGTGGCCGCGGACGACATCCGCGTGCTGGTGGTGGGCAACCCGGCCAACACCAACGCCCTGATCGCCCGCGCCGCCGCCCCGGACGTCCCGGCCGACCGCTTCACCGCGATGACCCGCCTGGACCACAACCGGGCCATCACCCAGCTGGCGAAGAAGCTGGACGCGCCGGTGTCCGAGGTGAAGAAGCTGACGATCTGGGGCAACCACTCGGCGACCCAGTACCCGGACGTCTTCCACGCCGAGGTCCGGGGCGAGAACGCCGCCGCCGCCGTGAACGACGAGGCATGGCTGAACGACACCTTCATCCCGACCGTGGCCAAGCGCGGCGCCGCCATCATCGAGGCCCGCGGCGCCTCCTCGGCCGCCTCCGCCGCCAACGCCGCCATCGACCACGTCCACGACTGGGTCAACGGCACCCCCGAGGGCGACTGGACCTCCGCCGGCATCGTCTCCGACGGCTCCTACGGCGTGCCGGAGGGCCTGATCTCCTCCTTCCCGGTGGTCTCCCGGAACGGCCGCTGGGAGATCGTCCAGGGCCTGGAGATCAACGAGTTCTCCCGGACCCGCATCGACGCCTCGGTCGCCGAGCTGATCGAGGAGCGCGACGCCGTCCAGAAGCTCGGCCTGATCTGACCCCGCGCCACCGCCTGACGCCGCCGGCCCGGCGCCCCCTTCACGGGGGCGCCGGGCCGGCGGCGTGATGTCACCCGTTCGGACGAAACCCGGATCTTCCCCGCGACTTCCCCGTCTCCACCTCGTCCAGAGGAACGCCGAGAGGAGCTGGGTGAATGAAGGGCTTGGCCCGTTGGCGGGACTCCGAGCACCGGCAGCGCGCCATCGAGCGGGCCGGCGGTCCTGAGGCCTTCCAGCAGGGCGTCCAGCGGCTCGCCGACGAGGCACGCGCCTGGCGGCTCGCGGAGATGCGCAAGGATCGCGGCCTCACCCAGCAGGAGGTGGCCGACCGCATGGGGGTGACCAAGGGACGCGTCTCGCAGATCGAGGCGGGCCAGGTGTCCGGCCACGAGGTCATCGCGCGATACGTCGAAGCGCTTGGCGGCAACCTGATGATGATGGCCGTCTTCAGCGACGGTGAACTGCGCGAGGTGGGCTGAAGCACGGCGTCCGCGCCCCGCGGCAGCCGGGCCGCCGCGGGGCGCGGGTGGGTCAGTCGGTGGCGAGGCGGGCGGGGAAGCCTCCGGTGGCGATGGGGCCCCAGCGTTCGGGGGTGATCCGGATCAGCGACTTGCCCTGGCGGCGCATGGCCTCGCGGTACTCGTCCCAGTCCGGGTGCTCCCCGGCGATGCAGCGGTAGTAGTCGACCAGCGGTTCCAGGGCCTCGGGCAGGTCGAGCACCTCTGCCGTGCCGTCCACCTGCACCCAGGGGCCGTCGAAGTCGTCGGAGAGCACGATGACGGACGCCCGGGGGTCCCGGCGGGCGTTGCGGGCCTTGGCGCGCTCGGGGTAGGTGGAGACCACGATGCGCCCGGCGTCGTCCAGGCCGCAGGTCACCGGTGAGCCCTGCGGGCGGCCGTCGGAGCGGGTGGTCAGCAGGATGGCGCGGTGCCGGTCCCGCAGGAAGTCCCGCAGGCGCTCGGACTCGACCCGCTCGTTCGTCGCGATTCTCGGTGCCATGGGGGCAGCCTAGGGGCGGCCGGTCGTCGGGGCCATGACCGGAGGTGGCCACGCCGTCGGGCTCAGCCGGCCGGTGGCACCAGCACCCGGGCCAGGGCCTCCAGCGCGAGGTCGAGGTCCTCGGCGGAGATGGTCAGCGGCGGGGCGACGCGGATCGTGGAGCCGTGGGTCTCCTTCACCAGCACCCCCTCCCCCATCAGCCGCTCGGCCACCCGCCGCCCGCCGCCCAGCCGCGGGTCGACGTCGATGCCGGCCCACAGTCCGCGCCCGCGCACCGCGCGCACGGCGGAACCGGGGGCGGCGGCCAGCGCGGCCAGGCCGGCGTGCAGCCGCTCGCCGAGCAGCGCGGCCTGCCGCTGGTACTCGCCGGTGCGCAGCATGGCGATCACCTCCAGGGCGACCGCGCAGGCGAGCGGGTTGCCGCCGAAGGTGGAGCCGTGGGTGCCCGGGGAGTACACGCCCAGCACGTCGCGGTCGGCGACCACCGCCGAGACCGGCACCACGCCGCCGCCCAGCGCCTTGCCGAGCACGTAGACGTCGGGGACGACCGACTCGTGCTCGCAGGCGAAGGTGCGTCCGGTGCGGCCGAGCCCGGACTGGATCTCGTCGAGCACCAGCAGCACGCCCCGCTCGGCGGTGATCCGGCGGGCCTCGCGCAGGTAGCCGTCCGGCGGGACCAGCACGCCGGCCTCGCCCTGGATGGGTTCCAGGAGCACGGCGACGGTGTCCCCGGTGACCGCCGCGGCCAGGGCGGCGGCGTCGCCGAAGGGGACGATGTCGAAGCCGGGGGCGAAGGGCCCGTAGTGCTCCCGGGCCTCCGGGTCCGTGGAGAAGCCGACGATGGTGGTGGTGCGGCCGTGGAAGTTGCCGGCGGCGACGACGATCCTGGCCCGGCCGTCCGGGACGCCCCGGACCTCGTACCCCCACTTGCGGGCGGTCTTGATCGCCGTCTCCACCGCCTCGGCGCCGGTGTTCATCGGCAGCACGGCGTCCTTGCCGCACAGGTCGGCGAGCTGTTCGCAGAAGGCGGCGAAGCGGTCGTGGTGGAAGGCGCGGCTGGTGAGGGTGACCCGGCCGAGCTGCTCGGTGGCGGCGGCGATCAGCCGGGGGTTGCGGTGGCCGAAGTTGAGCGCCGAGTAGCCGGCCAGCAGGTCGAGGTAGCGGCGGCCCTCGACGTCGGTGACCCAGGCCCCTTCGGCGCCGGCCACGACGACGGGGAGCGGGGAGTAGTTGTGGGCGCTGTGCGCGTCGGCGGCCCGGATCAGTTTCCGGGACACCGGCGGCACGTCCACGGGCACGTCCAGGGATGCGTCCACGGGCGCGTCGTCGGGCTCCATGGCGGGCTCCTCCTCGTGTGGCGGCGGACACCCTCGGCGCCCGAAACCGACAAAACGGACAGTGAGCAGCTCAAACGTACCGTCCCTGCCAGGCTAGACCGCCTCCGACGCCCCGGGAACGGCCCGGAACCGCCCGCGCGGGACCCCGGCGGAGGGCCCGTCACAGTGCCGCCGCACCCCCGCGGCGGCCCGCCGCCGCCCGCTCCGCCACGCCGACCGGTCCGCGCCACGCCAGGGGTGGCGGGAGGCACCGCCCGGCGGCTGAGACAATGGCCCCATGGCCGCTGATCGCCCCTCCGACACCCCCGGCACCCGACGTGTGCTCTCCGGTATCCAGCCGACCGCCGACTCCTTCCACCTCGGCAACTACCTCGGCGCGATCCGGCAGTGGGTGACGCTCCAGGAGAACCACGACGCCTTCTACATGATCGCCGACCAGCACGCGATCACCGTGGAGCAGGACCCGAAGGTGCTGCGCGAGCGCACCCGCCGCAGCGCCTCCCAGCTGCTGGCGGCGGGCCTGGACCCGGACCGCTGCACGCTCTTCGTGCAGAGCCACATACCGGAGCACACCCAGCTGCAGTGGGTGATGAGCTGCCTGACCGGCTTCGGCGAGGCCGGCCGGATGACGCAGTTCAAGGACAAGTCGGCCAAGCAGGGCGCCGACCGCACCACGGTGGGCCTGTTCACCTACCCGGTGCTCCAGGTCGCCGACATCCTCCTCTACCAGGCGGACGCCGTGCCGGTCGGCGAGGACCAGCGCCAGCACCTGGAGCTGACCCGGGACCTCGCGGCCCGCTTCAACGCCCGCTTCGGCCGGACCTTCACGGTGCCCGAGCCGTTCATCGTCAAGGACACCGCCAAGATCGTCGACCTGCAGGACCCGACGATCAAGATGAGCAAGTCGGCCTCGTCGCCGAGCGGCATCATCAACCTCCTCGACGAGCCGAAGGCCTCCGCCAAGAAGATCCGCAGCGCGGTCACCGACACCGGCCGCGAGGTGGTCTTCGACGAGGAGAACAAGCCCGGCATCGCCAACCTGCTGCGCATCGCCTCGGCGCTGACCGGCCGCGCCGTCGCCGAGTTGGAGGAGGCGTACGCCGGCCGCGGCTACGGCGACTTCAAGAAGGACGTCGCCGAGGCGCTGGTCGAGTTCGTCACCCCGTTCCAGGAGCGCACCAACGCCTACCTGGACGACCCGGCGGAGCTGGACGCCATCCTCGCCAAGGGCGCACTGAAGGCGCGCGAGGTCGCGGCCGAGACGCTCCGGGCGGCGTACGAGCGGATCGGCTTCCTTCCTCCGCGCGTCTGATGCGCCGTCAATTCCGTTCCGTGCGCCGGGATGCTTCGGCGAGCCCGGCGCACGGAGCCTCGGCGGTGGCGGGGCGGCAGTAGGGTCTGGCTGGACGTCGCCGGCGACCGGCGCCGGTTCGGCGACAATCAGTACACGCGCGGCAGGCGGGAGGAACGAGACGCATGCGGATCGGCGGGTCGACGGGTTCTCCCCACACTCCTCGGACGCACCGCCACGGGGATCGGCCGACCGCCGAACCCGAGCGGGCGGCGGACCGCGCCGGCTGCGCCGCCGACACCGTGACGATCGGCGTCTCGATCCCCGTGCCGGAGCCGCACGGCAGTCTGCTGCAGGACTCCCGCGCCGGCTTCGGCGACCCCCTCGCCCGCTGCATCCCGACCCACATCACCCTGCTGCCGCCCACCGAGGTGGCCGGTGACGCGCTGCCCGCCATCGACGCGCACCTGCGCCGGGTGGCCGAGGAGGGCAAGCCCTTCGACCTGCGCCTGGAGGGCACCGGCACCTTCCGGCCGGTCTCCCCGGTGGTGTTCGTGCGGGTCGCCGAGGGCGCCGAGGGCTGCTCCCGGCTGCAGGAGGCCGTGCGGTCCGGCCCGCTCCGGCGGGAACTGCACTTCCCGTACCACCCGCACGTCACCGTGGCCCACGACATCGCCGAGGCGGCGATGGACCGCGCCTTCGAGGAGCTGGCCGACTACCGCGGGGCCTTCCTGGTGGAGGCGTTCAGCCTGTACCGGCACGGCGAGGACGGGGTCTGGCGCCCGGTGCGCCACTACGCCTTCGCGTGAGCCGGGGCGGCGCCCTCGGCGGTGGGCTGCGGCAGTTTTTCCGGTCCGGAACCCCGGTAAACCTCCCGGGAAGCACGACTTCGCCGGTGATGCCGCTCACAACCCATCAGAGCTGGACTATCTACCGTAGTAGCCGTTTAAACCCACAAAACGGACAAATCTCAATCTTCTTCGCGCCCTGCCCGCGACCAGGCGCCCCACCACCCTGACCGGATGACAGAACCCCAGGTCAGAGCGGTGCGCACGGCCGGAACCGGGATCCGGCGGGGCTCGCGCCACCCCCCTCGGCGCCCGCTCCGAGGCGCCCCCACACCCCCCGACCACCGGGGGCGATGTACGACATGGGGTAGTAAATGGGGCTCTTTGCCGTCATTTCGTTCCCTGTTACGACTGGATCTCGTCAGTCCGCGGTGGTTCGCCACCGGGCGGACCGACACCGTCCCCCGGCGGACGGGCGCCCCCCTCGCGGAGGCTCCCCACACGTGGTGTGTCGAGCACGTGGTGTGTCACACCGCCGGAGTCGTCGAACAGAGGTTTTGCATTCCGTGTCGAACACCCGCACCACCACCGCCGGCCGCCTGTCCCTCGGTAGCCTGAAGCGGAACTCCGCCCGTGGCCTGGCCGCCGTGACCATGGTGGCCGCCGCGACGGCGGGTCTGGCCGGCACCGCGCTGGCCCACACGAACGCCGACGCGCCCAGCCGTCACGAGCGTCACGTCGCCCACCTGGAGCACGTGCGCCACACCGAGCACGTGCGGCACGTGGAGCACCTGCGCCACGTCGCCCACCTGAACCACATCGCCAACCAGGACGTGGCCGCCGCCGGCGTGGGCAACACCGCGCCCACCACCACGACGGCCGCCACCGCGACCGCCGCCACCACGGCGGCCGGCAGCGACTACGTCCTGCCCATCGAGGGCTCCTACACGCTGACCGCCAGCTTCGCGCAGGCCGGCAGCAACTGGGCCAACACCCACAGCGGCCAGGACTTCGCCGTCCCCACCGGCACCCCGATCCACACCGTCACCAGCGGTGAGGTCGTCTTCGCCGGCTGGGACGACTCCTACGGCAACAACGTGATCATCCAGGGCGAGGACGGCAAGTACATCCTGTACGGCCACCTGAACTCGCTCGGCGCCTCGGTCGGCCAGCAGGTCTCCGCGGGCGACGTGATCGGCCTGTCCGGTTCCACCGGCAACTCCACCGGACCCCACCTGCACTTCGAGGTCCGCACCACCCCCACCTACGGCTCCGCCGTCGACCCGGTGGCCTACCTGGCCTCGCACGGCGTCACCGTCTGACCGACGGCCGGCACCACTGCGGGGACCGCCGGCACCACGGCGGCCCACGGCCACACGGCGGCCCGTCGTCCCACCAGGGACGGCGGGCCGCCGCCCGTTTCCCCCGTCCTCACCCCCGCCGGGCGGTCACCGCGCACCGGCCCCCGCCGCCGCGGCACGGTCGGCGTTGGCCAGGATGGCCGCGCTGACGTACCCGGCGAGCCCCGGGGCGGTCTTCTCGTAGTACGCGGTGAACCGCTCGTCGGCCAGGTACATCTCCCCCAGGCCCCGGTGGACCTCGTAGCTGCACCGGTAGTGCCACCCGGTGATGTACCGGCGGTGCTCCTCGGCCAGGTCCATCGCCCGCTCGTCGTCGGCCGGGACACCGGCCCGCATCGCCTCGGCGAACCGCCCGTTCAGCGCCTCGCCCTCGGCCAGCATCCGCTTCCAGTCCTCCTTGGTGTAGGAGGCCGTCCGGCGCCGCGACTCCGCCCAGGCGTCGGTGCCACCCCAGCGCTCCTCGGCCTCCGCCGCGTACCGGTCCGGGTCGTGGTCGCCGAAGACCTCGAACCGCTCCTCCGGGGTGAGCCGGATCCCCATCGTGTGTGCCTCCATCGTGAGCTCCAGTGCGCCGACCATCCGCCGCAGCCGCTCGATCCGCTCGGTCAGCAGCGCGTGCTGGCGCCGCAGGTGCGCGAGCACGCCGGTGGACGGCTCGTCGAGGATGGTCGCGATCTCCTCCAGGGCGAAGCCCAGCTCCCGGTACCCGAGGATCTGCTGCAGCCGCTCCAGGTCGGCGTCGGAGTAGCGCCGGTAGCCGGCGGCGGTCCGTCCGCTGGGCGACAGCAGCCCGATCTCGTCGTAGTGGTGCAGGGTGCGCACGGTGACGCCGGTGACGGCGGCCACCCTGCCGACCGAGTAGCTCATGGCTTCGACCTCCGGAACCCGAAGCTACGGCCTCACGTAACGGGAGGGTCAAACCCTCCGCCTGGGCCGCCCGCGGAACCAGCCGGAGCCGGAGCCTACGGCGTCAGCACCACCTTCACGCAGTCCTGCTCCTTGTTCTTGAACATCTCGAAGGCCGCCGGGGCCTCGTCCAGCCCCATCCGGTGGGTGATCACGAAGCTCGGGTCCAGCTCGCCGGCCCGGATCCGCTCCAGCAGCGGGGCGGTGTACCGCTGGACGTGGCACTGGCCCGCCCGGATGGTCAGCGACCGGTTCATCACCGCGCCCATCGGGAACTTGTCCACGAACCCGCCGTAGACGCCGATCACGGAGACCGTCCCGCCGCTGCGGCAGGCCATCACCGCCTCCCGGAGGGCGTGCGGGCGGTCGCTCTCCAGCCGGGTGGCGTGCTTGACCCGGTCGTAGGCGTGCAGCGCCGGGGTGGGGTGGTGCGCCTCCATGCCCACCGCCTCGACGCAGGCGTCCGGTCCGCGCCCGGCGGTCATCTCCCGCAGCGCGTCCAGGACGTCCGTCTCCTCGTAGTCGACGGTCTCCGCCCCGGCCTTCTCCCGGGCCATCCGCAGCCGGGCCGGCACCCGGTCGATGACGATCACCCGCTCAGCGCCGAGCAGCCGGGCGCTGACCGCCGCGAACTGGCCCACCGGCCCGGCCCCCCACACCGCGACGGTGTCCCCCGGCCGGATGTCGCACATCTCCGCGCCCATGTAGCCGGTGGGCAGGACGTCGGAGAGGAGGAGCACCTGCTCGTCCGGCAGGTCGTCCTCGATCTTCACCGGCCCGACGTCGGCGAACGGCACCCGCGCGTACTCCGCCTGCCCGCCCGGGTAGCCGCCGAGCATGTGCGAGTAGCCGAAGATGCCCGCCGGCGAGTGCCCCATGATCTTCTCGGCCATGCCGGCGTTGGGGTTGGAGTTCTCGCACACCGAGTACAGGCCCAGCTCGCAGGAGTTGCAGGCCCCGCAGGCGATCGGGAACGGCACCACCACCCGGTCGCCCACCGCGAGGTTCGACACGCCCGGCCCGACCTCCACCACCTCCCCCATGAACTCGTGGCCGAGGATGTCCCCGCGCTCCATCGTCGGGATGTAGCCGTCGTACAGGTGCAGGTCGGAGCCGCAGATCGCGGTCGAGGTGACCCGGACGATCGCGTCCCGCGCGTTCAGGATCCGCGGCTCCGGGACCTCCTCCACCTGCACGGTGTTCCGGCCCATCCAGCAGTTGGCCTTCATCTGCCCTCCTGGGGGTGGTCGGTTCAGGCCGCGGCGGTGGGACGGGCGGGCCGCTGTGCGAGCTGCCGGCGCGCGTGGGTGCCCTCCGGGCTGCCCTCCGAGCGGACCACCTCGCCGGTCTCCATCACCTGCTTGAAGCGCCGCAGGTCGTCCCGCACCTGCTGGTCGGCCTGCTCTCCGAAGAACCGGGCGACCATGGCCCCCATCCGCCCCCCGGGCTGCCCGTACTCCAGCTCCACCCGCACCTCGGTGCCCCGGCCGCCGGGGGCGTCGGCGAACCGCACCGAGCCGGAGTTGTCCACGTCCGAGCCGGGCAGCGAACGCCAGGAGATCAGCTCCCCCGGGGTGTCCTCGACGATCTCGGCGTCCCAGTGCACGCTCCCCCGCAGCGCCGCCTTCGCCGTCCAGCGGGTGCGCCCCTGCGGGCGCGGCTCCACCGACTTCAGGTGGATCATGAACCGCGGGAGGTTCTGCAGGTCGCGCCAGAAGTCGTAGACCTCCCGGCGCGGACGGTTGACGGTCACCGAGGCGGTCAGGCGCGTGGTCACCGTCTCCAGACGGGCCCACCGCGCCAGGCCCGCGCGCCGGCTCCCAGTGTCCTCGAGTGTTCCGGTCACGTTCTCCCTCATCCGGTCGACGTCCAGTGGCGCAGCCGCCACTACCACGCCGACCGGCGATCACACGGCGCCGCCCCGCGGCGGACGGGTGACGCCCGCCGCGCTCACCGCTGGCGCCGGAGCACCGCCACCACCACCCACGCGCCGAGCACGAAGACCAGCAGCGCCACCGACAGCGCGGTGCGCCCGCCCGAGGCCCCGGATCCCGGGCCCAGGCCGCTCACCCCGGCGCTCGGCGCGGAGACGTGCTCCGGCCCGGCATCGGCCGCCTCCGCCTGGGCGCCCCCGGCCGCGGCCGGCGTGGGGGAGGCGGGCAGCAGCCACGGCGCCAGCGAGGCCGGGGGCGCGGTGGACGGCACCTGGACGCCCGCCTCCCCCACCTGCGGGCCGGGCTCCACCAGCCGGCCGATCGGCGTCACCGTGCCCGCCGCCGCGAACCCCCAGTCCAGCAGCGCCTCCGCCTCGTCGTAGACCAGGCCGTCACCGCGCTCGGGGTGCATCACGGCCACCAGCAGGGTGCGCCCGTCACGCTCCGCCGCGCCGACGAAGGTGTTGCCGGCGTTGCTGGTGTAACCGTTCTTCACGCCGATCATGCCCTCGTACACCCCGAGCAGGTCGTTGGTGTTCTGGATCTCGAAGGTCTCGTCCCCCTCCCCCGGGAACTCGGCGGTGCGGGTGCTCGCGTAGCGGCGGAAGTCCGGGTTCTGCAGGCCGGCGCGGGCGATCAGGGTCAGGTCGTAGGCGGAGGAGACCTGGCCGTCCTCGTCGTAGCCGTCCGGCGTGACCACGTGGGTGTCCAGGGCGTTCAGCTCGATGGCGCGCTCCTGCATCTGCCGCACCACCTCCGGCACCCCGCCGGCCATCGCGGAGAGCACGTGCACGGCGTCGTTGCCGGAGCGCAGGAAGACCCCGAGCCAGAGGTCCTCGACCGTGTAGGTCAGCTCCTCCTTGACGCCCACCAGGCTGCTGCCCTCCCCGACGCCGGCCAGCTCCTCCGCGCTGACGGTGTGCGTGCCGGTGGGCTCGAACCTGGGCAGCAGCACCTCCGCGAAGAGCATCTTCAGCGTGGAGGCCGGGGGCAGCTGCCAGTGCGGGTTGCGGGCGGCCAGCACCTCGCCGGTGGTGGCGTCGGAGACCATCCAGGAGTACGCGGTCAGGTCCTCCGGCAGCTCCGGCGTGTCCGGGCCGGCCTCCACCTGGTCGCCCGGCTGGGCCAGCCGCTCCCCGCCGACGGCCGACATCACCGCCGGGGGCGACGGCGGCGCCGACTCCGAGGGCGAGGGGGAGGGCGTGTCGGCCCCGGCGGCGCGGGCGGTGGCGGCCGGTGGGACGACCAGCAGCGCGGCTCCGAGCAGGGCCACGGTGATCCGGGCGGGACGGCGTTCCCGGAGCAGTATCCGGCGGGCGAGTTGACGTAGCACGCCGTGACCGTACCCGTACCCGCCGACCCCCGCCGCCCGCGCCCCCGCCGATCGGCGGATACTGGACAGGACCGGTCCGTCCGGCGTCCCGCTAGGCAAGGTGGAATCCCCCGTGAAGCTCTCCCGTACCGCGTCCTGGTTCCTGCTGGCCTTCGGCGTGTGGTCCTGGTTCATCTGGACGACCTTCGTCCGCAACCTGTGGGCCGACGGCTCGGGTCTGGCCTTCGAGGACGGCAGCCCGACGGCCTACTTCTGGGTCCACCTCACGCTGGCCGTGGTGTCCTTCCTGCTCGGCACGGCCATCGGCGTCCTCGGCCTGCGCGGGCTGCTCGCGCTGCGCCGCGAGGCGCGTGCGGCCCGCGGGGGCCGTGAGTCCCGCGAGTCCGGTGGGGCGCGCGGGGCCCACGCCTGACGCTCCGGGCGGCCGTCCCGCCGCCCGCGTCCCCCTGCCCGCGCCCCCTGCCCGCGCCCCCTGCCCACGGCCTCCGGCCCGCGCCCCCGTCCGATCCCCGCTGCTCTCCGGGGCCGTGGACGCCGCCGGGGCGGTGCCCCAGCGGCGTTTCACCCGTGTGCGGTTCCCCCGCTCGGCCGTCCGGACGGGTCAGGCCGTCCGGACCGCCCGGGTCAGCCCTTCGCGGCGCCCGCCTCGACCGGCACCGGATCGTCCTGCCGGGGCGCGGAGGGCGCCGGGCCCGAGCCGCGCAGCGGGACGTGGCGGATGAACCAGGCCAGCACGAAGCCCACGGCCGCCACCACCGCGCTGCCGACGAAGACGACCTGGATGCCCTCGGTCACCGCGACCTGGAAGGCGTGCCGGACGGGCTCGGCCATCTGGCGCAGCACCTCCGGGGTGACCTCCGCGATCGACCCCAGCCCCTCCGTGCCGGCCGCCGCGCCGCCGCCCTGGGCCTCCAGGGAGTCCCGCAGGCGGTTGGTGTAGAGCGACCCCAGCAGGGAGACGCCGAGCGAGCCGCCCATGTTGCGCAGGAAGGTGGAGGCGCCGGTGGCGGCGCCCATGTCCCGCAGCGCGACGCTGTTCTGCGCGATGAGCATGGTGGTCTGCATCAGGCAGCCCATGCCGGCGCCCAGCACGATCATGTAGAGGGCGCTGGTGGTCCGCGAGGTGTCGAGCTCCATCGTGGACATCAGCGCCAGCCCGGCGGTCAGCAGGGCGCCGCCGGCGATCGGCAGGGCCCGGTAGCGGCCGGTGCGGGTGATCAGCAGGCCGCCGGCCACCGAGACCGCCATCGCGGAGATCATCATCGGCATCAGCAGCAGGCCGCTGTTGGTGGCCGAGGAGCCCTGGACGAACTGCTGGAACTGCGGCAGGAAGGTCACCCCGCCGAACATCGCGAAGCCGACGATGAAGCTGAGGGCGCCGGCGAGCGAGAAGTTCGCGTTGCGGAACACGCTCAGCGGCATGACCGGCTCCACCGCCCGCCGCTCCACTATCAGGAAGGCGACGAAGCCCAGCACGGTGACCACGCCCAGCCCGATGATCCGGCCCGAGCCCCACGCGTACTCCGTCCCGCCCCAGCTGGTGATCAGCACCAGCGTGGTGATCCACAGGGTGAGCAGCGCGGCGCCGGACCAGTCGATGCTCGCCCGCCCGCCGGCGCGCGTCCGGCGGGGCAGCTTGAGGGTGAACCAGATCACGGCGAGCGCGACGGCGCCCAGCGGCAGGTTGACGTAGAAGGCCCAGCGCCAGTTGAGGTTGTCGGTGATGAAGCCGCCGACCAGCGGGCCGCCGATCATGGCGATGGGCATCACGGCCGCCATCACGCCCTGGTAGCGCCCGCGCTCCCGGGGCGGGACCATCTCGCCGATGATCGCCATGACGCCGACCATCAGACCGCCCGCCCCCAGGCCCTGGAGGGCGCGGAAGGCGATGAGCTGGTTCATGTCCTGTGCGACGCCGCACAGCGCGGAGCCGACCAGGAAGATGACCACCGCGGACATGAAGACGCCCTTGCGGCCGTAGAGGTCGCCGAGCTTGCCCCAGATCGGGGTGGCCGCCGTGGAGGCCAGGATGTAGGCCGTGGTCACCCACGCGAGGCGGTCCAGACCGCCGAGGTCCCCGACGATCGTGGGCAGCGCCGGCGCCACGATCATGTTGTCCAGCATGGCGAGCAGCATCGCGATGACCAGGCCGCTCATCGCGACGAGGATCTCGCGGGGGGTGAGCACCGCCTGTTCGGGTGGAGCCTGTGGTGTGCTCGCTGGTGTGTTGGTTGCCATGGCGCCCCGTTCTCGAAAATCTGAGGGTAGGACTATCTACCTACCGGCAGGTTAGTAAGCTACTTGCCGACCGGTAAGTTGGCAACCGGAGCCTTGACTGGGGACGATCAAGGTTGTCGGTCAGGACAGGAGCGGGCGAGACATGCAGGCCACCAGGCGACGCAGGGGCAGCGACACCCGGGCGGAGATCCAGGAAGTCGCGCTGACGCTCTTCACGGAGAAGGGCTACGAGGCCACCTCGCTCCGGGAGATCGCGGAGCGGCTGGGCATCACCAAGGCCGCCCTGTACTACCACTTCAAGAGCAAGGAGGACATCGTCCACACCCTGCTGGACGATCGCCTCGAAGTCGTCGACGAGCTCATCTCCTGGGCCTCCGCGCAGCCCCGCACCCCCGACCTGCCCCGCAAGGTCGTCGACCGGTGGGCGGAGACGATCAGCGACCGCGGCCTGCGGATGGTCCGCTTCGCCCTGGCCAACCAGCACGTGCTGCGGGAGTTCAGCCCCAAGCACGCCGGCATGCACGGCCGGCTGCGCGAGCTCTTCGCCATCCTCACCGACCCGCAGGCCTCCGTCGCCGACCAGCTGCGGGTCCGGATGGCGCTGATCAGCGTCCAGGTGGCGATCGTGGCGGCCCAGGACCTCGACGCGGACGACGAGGAGATCATCGACGTCGCCAAGGAGCTCGCCCACCTCATGCTGCCCCCGGTCGGCGGCCCGGCGGACGCCCAGGCCGACCACGCCGGGGACGGCCACACCCAGGCCAAGCCGCCCCCGACGGGCACCGGCGACCCCGAGGACACGGCGGCGCCGGGCCACGGCCGACAGCCGTGACCCGGCGCGCTCGCTCGCACGCTCCCCACCCCGGGCCCCGGGCCCCCTCGGCCCCCGGCCCGGGCGGCGTTCCGCCGAGGGCCGCCCCGGCGGGCGCCGCCAGGGCCCCACCGGCGGCTCAGCGCCAGTTCAACTCGTCCAGGGGCACGTCCAGCACCGGATCGGGCAGCGCGATCAGCGCGAACAGCACCACGGCGGCGCCGAACACGGTCAGCGTCAGCACGTCGGTGAACCGGCTGCGCACGGCCAGCATGCCCACCCGCGGCAGCGCCCCGCGCAGCACCGCGCCGAGCAGCAGCGTGCAGCCCAGCACCACCATGCCCACCCGGAACGAGCCGGTGGCCGTGATCCCCAGGCCGGCCGCCGCCCCCAGCAGCAGCAGCGTGATCGGCCACTCCCGGAACGCCCCCCCGCGGCGCCGCGGCATCCCGCCCTCCGGCGGGTAGACGCCCTCCGTGCGCCCGCTCCTGGCAGAGCGCGGCCGGATCCCGGTGGCGCCGGCCGGCGGCCGGGTCCCGTCCCCGCCGCCCCGCCCCTCGGCGCCCCGACCCTCGGCGTCCGGGCCGGCCCCCCGCTCGCCCGCGGCCCCGCCGGCGTCCTGCACGATTGCCATCGTCCTGCTCCGTCCCGTCTCCCGGTCCCGTCCTCGTCCCGCCTGTCCCCGCACCCGCCGGCCGCCCGCGGACGCCGCCCCCGGACGCCGCGGCGGCCCCGGCCACCCGAGCCTCCCGGGCCGCGCCGGCCCCACTGCTCGCCCGGGCGGCCCGGTCCTCGCCGTCGTTACCGCGCGGAACCCGCCGCCGCGCGCTCGGCGGCCTCCACCACGTTGGTCAGCAGCATGGCCCGGGTCATCGGCCCGACACCGCCCGGCATCGGGGCCACCCAGGCCGCCTTGTCCCGGACGTCGGGGTGCACGTCGCCGACCAGACCGGCGTCCGTGCGGGTGATGCCCACGTCCAGCACGGCCGCCCCGGGGCGCACCATGTCGGCCGTGATCAGCCCGGCCACCCCGGCCGCCGCCACCACGATGTCCGCCTGCCGCACGTGAGCGGCGAGGTCCTTGGTGCCGGTGTGGCAGAGCGTCACCGTGGCGTTCTCGCTGCGCCGGGTGAGCAGCAGCCCGATCGGGCGCCCCACCGTGACCCCGCGCCCGACGACCACGACGTGCGCCCCGGCGATGTCCACCTCGTAGCGGCGCAGCAGCTCCACGATCCCGCGCGGGGTGCAGGGCAGCGGCGCCTCCTGGCCGAGCACCAGCCGGCCGAGGTTGGTGGGGTGCAGGCCGTCCGCGTCCTTGGCCGGGTCCATCAGCTCCAGCACCCGGTTGGCGTCGAGGCCGTCCGGCAGCGGCAGCTGGACGATGTAGCCGGTGCAGGCCGGGTCGGCGTTGAGCTCGGCGACGACCGCCTCCACGTCCGCCTGCGTGGCGTCGGCCGGCAGCTCGCGCTGGATGCTGGCGATGCCGACCTGCGCGCAGTCGCGGTGCTTGCCGGCGACGTAGGAGCGGCTGCCGGGGTCGTCGCCGACCAGCACGGTGCCGAGGCCCGGAGTGATGCCGCGTTCCCGCAGCGCGGCGACCCTGCCGGCGAGTTCGGACTTGATCGCGGCGGCGGTGGCCTTACCGTCGAGGACCCGGGCGTTCATGCGGACGTCTCCTTAGCTGTGCTTCGCTGTGTCCAAGCCTGGCTGTGTCCCAGCCTGCCCCGCGAGGGCCACGGCCGCTCGGCGGGGCAACTCCTTGCGCCCCCCGTGCTCCTCGCGCTCCTCGGCTCCCTCGCGGTCCGCGCGTGCCCCGCCTCCCGATCCTGGCGACGCTCGGCGAGGCGCGACCCGTTCCCGGCCACGGCCCCCGTTCGGGGCCCGCCCCGTCCAGGCCCGAGGGGCACCGGCGTACCGGCGCCACGCGCTGGCCGGCCCGACCGGGGTGCGGGCCGCCGGGCCCGGGGACCACGGGGAGAGATGGGCGAGGGAAGCGCGGGCCCGCGCCGGCGGGCTCGTCTCCCCCACGACGTACATCCTCCCGGATCAGGAGGAGTGTTCGCGCACGCGCCCCCTCCCCGCCGCCGGGCACCCGTCCGGGGAGCCCCGCCCGCAGGGCCCCACCGGGAGAGCCCCGCCGCCGGGCACCCGCCCGCAGGGCCCCGCCGTAGGGCGCCCGCCCGGCTCGCCGCGAAGTTATCCACAGGCCGGAACCGGGGGGCTGCGGCGCGCCGACGCTCCATGCCATCGTTGAAGTAAGGGGGTCCCCCTTCGGGCCCCCTACGGGGCGTTGTCCGAAAAGCGGATATGTGTGACGGAGCGGGATATTCCGGAACGGGCAGGGCGCCCCAGGCGAGCATTCGGGCAACGGCCGCCCCCCGCGGGCGGACTGACGGCCCCCCGCGCGAGCGCCGACCGGCACTCCCCGGCCGTGTCGGGCACCGTTGACAGGTGTTCGACAGGCAGAATGGAAATCGCACGTACGGGTGGCCGGAAAGCGACGATTCGTTCCGAATGGGCAACGAAGCCTCGTATCGGCTGGACACCTCCCCCGCGCGGCATGGACGATGGCGGCCGGCAGTCGCACGGATCGCCGACCACCAACCCACCGGCCCTCGCGGCCGGCAAGTGGACCACCCGGCCGGCCCGTGCCAGCCGGCGCCCCGACGGGCGCTCGGCGTCGGCGCGCCCGAGGCGCGCCAGGTGGCCCGGGCGGGCGAGCGTGCGGCGGACAGCGATACGGAGAGGACGGCACGGCGCGGCGTCGTGCCGGAACGGGGGCAGTACGGATGTCGAATCCCTACGCGGGGCCGCCGCAGCCCCAGCCAGGGCCGGCCGGCGGGGGGACCGGTGGGGCCGGCGGGCCGGGAGGCTACGGCTACCCGCACAGCCCTTCCGGTCAGTACGGCTACCCCCAGCCGGGCCCGGGCCCGCAGCAGCCCCCGGTCGGGTACCCGGCGCAGCCGCCGGTGCCCCCCGGTTACGTCCCGGGCGTGGTGCAGGCGCCCCCGCAGAGCAACGGCTACGCGACGGCCTCGCTGGTCATCGGCGTGATCTCCGCGCTGCTGGCGATCTTCTTCATCGGCGGGGTGCTGGCCTGCGTCGGCCTGGGCCTCGGCATCGCCGCGCTGCGGCAGGCCGGGCGCACCGGGATCGGCCGCACCGCCGCGGTCGGCGGCCTGGTGCTGAACGTCGCCACCATCGCGCTGACGCTCGCCTGGGTGGCCGTCGCCATCCGGCTGGACAGCGTCGAGGTGATGCCGTCGACGACGGCGCCGGCGTCCGTGACGCTCGCGGTCGACGCCCCCGCCGGCCCCCTCCCCGATTCGGCGGCCCGGCCAGGTCCGGCCGCCCTGCCGGACTCGGCGGCGCTCCTCGCCCCGGTGGCCTTCGGGGGCTGAGCGTGCCCGATCGCAGCGCCGCGCCGTCCGCCGGGCGGACCGAGGTGGAAACCGGGGCGCGGACCACGGCCCACGGATCCGCCGCGCGCCCGCGGGCGCGGCACGGGCGGACCGGCCGCGCGGCCGTCGCCCCGCCTGGCGGCGGCTTCGCTCCCGCGCCCAGGCCGGCCGGTCCGCTGGCCGCCCGTCTGGCCGGCTGGCGACGGCGCCCCGCGGGGCGCGGCGGCGAGGTGCTGCTCCGGGGCGCGCTGGCCGGCGGGGCCGCGGTGGCCGCGGCCCGCCTGCACTCCTGGCACGACCCGGGGGTGCTGTGTCCATTACGACTGGTGGCCGGTCTGCCGTGTCCGGCGTGCGGCAGCACGACGTTCCTCGTCGAGCTCGGCCGCGGGAACTGGTCGGCGGCCCTGCTGGCCAATCCGGTGACGGCGCTGGCCGCGTCCGCCGCGGTCGCCGCCCCCGCCGTGCCGCCCGGCCGTTGGCCGGCCGTCCCGGTGGTCAGCCGCTGGGCGCTGCTCGCCGTGGCGCTTGCGGTGGCATGGGCCTGGCAACTGTGGCGGATCGGCATCGGCCGCCCGTGACGTCCGCCACCCGCGCCACCTGACGGCCGGGCAGGAGCCGTCCGCACGGCCCACCGACCGTCACCGGACCCGCCGCCCCGCCGAACCCGCCGACCACGGGCACAGCGCACCTCCGCACACCCCGCCAGTCACCACACCGAGTCAGTTACCACCCAGCCAGTCACCACCCAACCAGTCCCGTCCTCAGACCCACGTCGAAGGAGCCCCGGTGAGTTACCCGTCCGGCCCCAACCCCTACGCCGGCCAGCAGCCCGGCTACGGCTACCCGCAGCAGGGCGGCTACGGCGCCCCGCAGCCCCAGGCCCAGCCGGGCTACGGCTACCCGCAGCCCGGTCCCGCCGGGGTCCCGCCCCAGGCCCCCTACGGCTACCAGCAGCCGCAGGCCGGCTACGGTTACGGCGGCGGTGGCGGCTACGCCGCGCCGTCCTACGCCAACTGGGGCGCCCGCGTGGCGGCCTACTTCATGGACTACCTGATCGCGGGCCTGATCCCGGGCATCCTGATCACCATCGGCTACGTGATGATCATCTCCGCGACGGTGGACTACGCCAACTCGTACGACGCCTACAGCGGCACCTACAACAGCACGCCCGAGGTGAACCCCGTCGCCTACCTGCTGCTCGGCCTCGGCGGCCTGCTGGGCTTCATCATCGGCCTGGTCTTCATCGCCCGCGAGGGCCGCACCGGCCAGACCCCGGGCAAGCGCTCGATGGGCATCCGGCTGGTCCGCGCCTCCGACGGGCAGCCGATCGGCTTCGGCATGGCGTTCGTCCGGCGGCTGTGCCACGTGGTGGACGGCTTCCTGATGCTCGGCTACCTGTGGCCGCTGTGGGACGAGCGGAAGCAGACGTTCGCCGACAAGATCGTCGGCACCGTGGTGGTGCGCACCCCGCGCTGACGCGTCCGCCGTCCCACCCGGTTCACTCCCCGGCTCGCCCGCTGGCCGCGTCGCACCCGGCCGACGGGCGAGCCGAACCGCGTCCTCGACCGGTTCCCCCGTACACCCCCCGTCCCCGCTCCCGTATCCCCGGCTTCCGCTCCCCCACCCCTCCCCGCCCCAGGACGCCCGCGATGACCCTCGACCCCGTCGACCGCCGTATCGTCGCGGCGTTGATCAACGACGCCCGCGCGACGTACGCCGAGATCGGCGCGCTGGTCGGGCTCTCCGCCCCCGCCGTCAAGCGGCGGGTCGACCGGCTGGTGGAGTCCGGGGCCATCACCGGCTTCTCGGCGTCCGTGGAACCCGCCGCGCTGGGCTGGACGACCGAGGCGTACGTGGAGCTCTACTGCCGGGGCCGCACCTCGCCGGCGGAGATCGCCCGGGCCCTGGAGAAGCACCCCGAGGTGCTCTCCGCCAGCACCGTCACGGGCGACGCCGACGCCCTGGTGCACCTGCTCACCGCCGACGTGCAGCACTTCGAGGCGACCCTGGAGCGGATCAACGCCGAGCCGTTCGTCGTGCGGACCCGCAGCTCCGTCGTGCTCTCCCGGCTGGTTCGGCGCTCCGGCTCCGACGTCGCCGGCTGACCGGCCGTCCCACCCCCTCCAGCGCCCCGGAATCCGCGCCCGCGCCCGCTGCCCCAGAAGCCGCACGCAACGGATCGACGGCCGTACGGGTGTGCGCGCAACGGATCGCCCGCAACGCGCAAGCGTGGTGCATTGGGCCACGTCAGACGGGTGCTTAGGGTCGTTGCAGGCCGTCGGGACACGCACCGGAGCCGTCCGGTGACCGGCGCGCCCTCCCACCCTCATCGGATTCCCGCGGAGCACCGACCCCATGGAGCCCACCCTCCCCGCCCGTTCCACGCCCCGCACCGCCGGCCCCGCCCCCACCGCCACCCCGGCCACCGCCGATCCCACCAGCGCCACTCCCATCACCACCCCCACCACCACGAGCCCCGACGGCACGGCGCCCCCGGGCGGCACGGCCCGCCGCCCCGTCACCTCGATGCACACCTACGACGACCGCCTCGCCGACCTGGTGTTCGACTACATGCGCGGCCGGCTGCAACTCGATCCGGTGCCCCTGGACCATCCCGGCTCCCGCGACAAGCTGGAACGCGTCCTCAACGGCCTGCTCGGCCCCACCGGACGGGACCCGGCCGAGGTGCTGGCGATCTACGCCGACCACCTGGCGCCGGCGGTCATCTCCTGCGACAGCCCGCGCTTCCTCTCCTTCATCCCCGCCGCCCCCACCAAGGCCGCCCTGCTCTTCGACATGGTGGTCTCCTGCGCCTCCCTCCAGGGCATCTCCTGGCTGGAGGCGGCCGGGGCGGTGGCGGCCGAGAACCAGGTGCTGCGGCTGATCGCCGACCAGGCGGGAATGCCGGCGCAGGCCGGCGGCTGCTTCGTCACCGGCGGCTCCGCCGGCAACCTCGCCGCCCTGGTGGTGGCCCGGGACACCGGCCTGCGCCGGCTGGCCGAACCCGACGCCACTGGGACACCGCGTCAGCCCCCGCCACGGGTGCGGATCGCCGTCGGGGAGCAGGCCCACTCCTCGATCGCCAGCACCCTGCGCATCATCGGCGCGGACCCCCTGGTCGTCCCCTCCCCGGACCACCGGATGACCGGGCGGGCGCTGCGCCAAGCCCTGGCCCGGGACCCGGCCCCCGGCGACGTCGTGGCCGTCGTGGCGACCGCCGGCACCACCAACGCCGGCATCGTCGACGACCTGGCGGGCGTCGCCGAGGTGGCCCGCGAGCACGGCATGTGGTTCCACGTGGACGGCGCCTACGGCGGCGCCGCGCTCTTCGCACCCAGCGTGCGGGAACGGTTCGCCGGCATCGAGCACGCCGACTCGCTCGTCGTCGACCCGCACAAGTGGCTCTTCGCCCCGTTCGACTGCGCCGCGCTGCTGTACCGCCGGCCGCGGCTGGCCAAGGCCGTGCACACCCAGGACGCGTCCTACCTGGACGTCATCCACACCGACTCCCCCGAGGAGTGGAACCCCACCGACTACGCCTACCACCTCACCCGGCGGGCGCGCGGCCTGCCGCTGTGGTTCTCGCTCGCCGTGCACGGCACCGACGCCTACCGCGACGCCATCGAGGCGGCGCTGACGCTGGCGCGGGAGGCGGCCGAACTGGTGCGGCGGGCCCCGCACGTCGAGCTGGTGCGCGAACCGGAGCTGTCCGTGGTGCTGCTGCGCCGCCCGGGCTGGGCGCCGGAGGACTACCACGCCTGGTCGGAGCGGCTGCTGGCCGGGCAGGTGGCGTTCGTGACGCCGACCACCTGGCAGGGCGAGACGGTGGCCCGCCTGGCCTTCCTGCACCCCGGCACCACGACCGGGGTGGTGCGGGAGATCCTGGCCACCATGGAGTGACCACCGCGGAGCGCCCCGCCCTCACCGCACCGGGCTCTCACCACACGGGCCCTCACCGCACCGGGCCCTCACCGCACCGAGCCCACCCGGGCCCTGGTACTGCACGGGCTCGGGTGGGCTCGGAGGAGTCACTCGGTGGGACCGGTGGGGTCCGCGGAATCAGTGGAAGAAGTGCCGGGTCCCGGTGAGGTACATGGTGATGCCGGCGGCCTTCGCCGCCTCGATCACCTCGTTGTCCCGCACCGAACCACCGGGCTGCACCACGGCCTTGACGCCGCCGTCGATCAGCACCTGGAGGCCGTCCGGGAAGGGGAAGAAGGCGTCCGAGGCGGCCACCGAGCCGGCCGCCCGCTCGCCGGCGCGGCCCACCGCCAGGCGGGCCGAGTCCACCCGGTTGACCTGCCCCATGCCGACACCGACGGTGGCGCCGCCGGAGGCCAGCAGGATCGCGTTGGACTTCACGGAGCGGACCGCGCGCCAGGCGAAGGCGAGGTCGCGCAGGTCGTCCTCGCCCAGCGCCGCGCCGGTGGCCAGCGTCCAGTTCGCCGGGTCGTCGCCGTCCGCCTGGTAGCGGTCGACCTGCTGGAGCAGCAGGCCGCCGTCGATCGCCCGGGTCTCCACCGGACCACCCGGGGCGCCGGGGGCGCGCAGCACCCGGATGTTCTTCTTCCGGGCGAGCACCTCGACCGCGCCGTCCTCGAACTCGGGGGCCACGATGACCTCGGTGAAGATCTCCGCGACCTGCTCGGCCATGGCCACCGACACCGGCCGGTTGACCGCGATCACACCGCCGTACGCGGACACCGGGTCGCAGGCGTGGGCCAGCCGGTGCGCCTCGGCGACGTCCGCGCCGACCGCGATGCCGCACGGGTTGGCGTGCTTGATGATGGCCACGCAGGGCTCGGCGTGGTCGTAGGCGGCGCGGCGGGCCGCGTCGGTGTCCACCCAGTTGTTGTAGGACATCGCCTTGCCGTGCAGCTGCTCGGCGGCGGCGAGGCCGGCGCCGGTGCCGTCGGAGTACAGGGCGGCGGCCTGGTGCGGGTTCTCGCCGTAGCGCAGCACCTCCTGCCGGGTGCGCAGCGCGGCGGTGAACGGCGGGAAGTCCTCGGAGTCGGCCGGGGCGTAGTCCTCGGCGAACCAGGTGGCCACCGCGATGTCGTAGGCGGCGGTGTGCCGGAACGCCTCGCCGGCCAGCCGCTTGCGGGCGGCCAGGTCGAACCCGCCGGCCGCCACGGCCGCCAGGACGTCGCCGTACCGCGAGGGGTCGGTGACCACGGCCACGGAGGGGTGGTTCTTGGCCGCGGCGCGCACCATGGAGGGCCCGCCGATGTCGATCTGCTCCACGCACTCGTCGGGGGTGGCGCCGGAGGCGACGGTCTCCCGGAAGGGGTAGAGGTTCACCACGACCAGCTCGAACGGCTCCACGCCCAACTCGGCGAGCTGCCCGCGGTGGGAGTCCAGGCGGAGGTCGGCGAGGATGCCGGCGTGCACCCGGGGGTGCAGGGTCTTGACCCGGCCGTCCAGGCACTCGGGGAAGCCGGTCAGCTCCTCCACCCGGGTGACGGGCACGCCGGCCGCGGCGATCCGGGCGGCCGTGGAGCCGGTGGAGACCAGCTCGACGCCGGCGGCGTGCAGGCCGCGGGCCAGCTCCTCCAGGCCGGTCTTGTCGTAGACGCTGACGAGCGCGCGACGGATCGGGCGCCGCTCGGCGCCGGCGGCGGGGGCGTCGGGGGTGGAACTCATGAGGGGATGGTGACCTTTCTGCCTTCGATGCGGTGACCCTCGCGGGCGATGCGGCCCACGACGTCGACGAGCAGGGAGCGCTCCACCTGCTTGATGCGCTCGTGGAGCGTGTCCTCGTCGTCCTCGGGCAGGACGGGGACGGCGCCCTGGGCGATGATCGGGCCGGTGTCCACCCCCTCGTCGACGAGGTGGACCGTGCAGCCGGTCACCTTGGCGCCGTAGGCGAGGGCGTCGCGGACCCCGTGGGCCCCGGGGAAGGCCGGCAGCAGGGCCGGGTGGGTGTTGACGATCCGGCCGGCGAAGCGGGCGAGGAACTGGGCGCCGACGATCTTCATGAACCCGGCGGAGACCACCAGGTCCGGGTCGTGGGCGGCGGTCGCCTCGGTGAGGGCGTGATCCCAGGCCGCGCGGTCCGGGAAGTCCGCGAGCGAGGCGGTGAAGGTGGGTATGCCGGCGCGCTCGGCGCGCTCCAGACCGGCGATGCCGAGGCGGTCGGAGCCGACGGCGACGACGCGCGCGCCGTAGGAGGGGTCCGCGCAGGCGTCAATGAGGGCCTGGAGATTGGTGCCGGAGCCGGAGACCAGCACGACCAGCCGGGCGGGGCCGGGGGTCCGGGCGGGGAACGACACGACGCTCGGAGCGGGGGGTACCACGGGGAGGTTCTCCAGGAAGGTGTGCGGCGGTGTGGCGGTGCGACGCCCGGCGGCGGGCACCGGTTCACCCCGGTAACGATACTTGCGTCCCGATGGCGCCTCGCACGCAGCGTCGCCCAACGGTGACTCTACGCGCGTAGCGCTTGGGGCTGGGGCACGACCCGGGTGCGGCTCCGGCGCGATCCGGATGCGGCTCCGGGACGGGCCGCACGGGTCTCCGGGACGGGCCGCGTGCGTCTCGGGGACGAAATGTGGAACCGTTGCGTTGGTCAGGTGTGGGCAAAATCAGGCACCGGACCGGGGCGGACAGCACGCCCCGTCGCATGACGGCACGGGGCCCCGCCGGGCCCTGGAGACGATTGGGGACATCCTTCACACCATGAGCAGCGGCCAGAGCACCAGCGGGCACGGGACCACCGGGCCCGGGCCGGACGTTCCCCAGGAACACAACCCGTTCGGGCCGCCGCCGGAGGGTGCCCCGGAGCGGCCGTGGCGGCCCCGGCAGAGCCCCCGGCAGGACGGGGACGGCACCGGCCACACCGGCGACGGCGAGGGGCGCGGCCCCGGACCGTGGCCCGGGCGCCTCGGCGACCGCGACGGCGGCACGCCCCCGGGCGGCGACCAGGGCCGTCCGCGCCCCGGCGCCGACTTCGACCCGCGCGACCCGATGCAGCGCCGCGCCCGCTACGGCATCCTCGCGGGCGTGTGGGGCGTGTTCGCCGGGCTGATCGGCCTGTGGCAGGTCGCCCTGCTGGCCGGCGCGCTCGCCGTGTACTGGGGCTGGACCTCCTTCCGGGCCCTCGGCGGGCGCCGCGAGGCACCCGCCGGGGCGGCGGGCGCGGCCGGGGCGGCGGGCCGGCGGCCGAACGGCGGCCCCTGGGGCGCCGGCGCGGCGGGCGCGGCCGGCGCGGCCGCCCGGCCGGAGGGGCGCCCGGCGGGTGGACGCTCCCAGGCGACGGCCGCGTTCATGGGGCTGGCGTCGGGAGTGGTGGCGCTGTCGTTCGTCGCGGGGACGTTCACCATCCGCTTCGCGTACGACGACTACTTCACCTGCGTGGACCAGTCCCTCACCCTCACGGCCCGGGACGCCTGCCTCACCAGGCTCCCGGAGCCCCTGCGCACCGTATACGACCAGAACTGATCGGCGAGGCGTTCCCCGAGGCGTGCGGGCCCGGCCCTGGAGCGGGCCGGGGCCGCACGCCTCGTTCATGTGCGGATGCGGATCGGGAGGGGATCGCGAGCGGGGGTTTCAGGCGCACCGGGCGCGTCGCGCGAGGTTGCCGATAGCTGCGGGTAGCTGCGGATAGCCGCGTGACGCGCCCGGGAACTCCGGATTCCCCACCTGCCTCCGCTCCCCTGCCCGCCCATCCCTGCCCTGGCCCGCCGCCTCTGCCTCCCTCGCCCTGGCCCGCCCATCCCTGCCCTGGCCGGCCCCCTCTGCCTCCTTCGCCCTGCCCCCGTGGCGCCGCCCCGATGAGCCGCTGCTCCTTAGCCGCCGCGGGGACTGGAGGGACGAGCCACGTTATCCACAGGCTGCACGAGGGGACTGCCCCTCCGTGATCACCCCGTGCCATCCTGAAAACAGGGGGTCCCCCCGGGCGAGGTGGGGTGGTGCAACTGAAGCCTTGACATGCCCCCATCCCACTACCGGCAGCCAAACTCCAGGGCACCACCAGGCTCACATGCCCCAGGCAGAGCAAGTTATCCACAGGCTGCACAAGAGGGCTGCCTCTCCGTGACCAACTCGTGGGATCCTGAAACAGGGGGTCCCCCCAGGCGATGTGGGGTGGTGGAGCCGGATTTTTGGCATGCGCGCGGCGCTATCGGGCGGGGGGCTCCAGCGCGCGCCCACCCCAAGGCTCATCCCTCCACCCGCGGCCCACTCCAGGACTCGTCCCCGCTCTGCGGGCCGGCCCCCACGTGGGGGCCGTTGCCCTGCGGGCGCGAGAGGGTCACACGTTCGGGGGCACGCCGCCGGTCGTGTGTCGGGGCACGAGCCCTGCGGCACTTTCCGCCGCGTCGCCGGCCGGCGCGTCCTCCACATCCACATCCCCCTCGTCGTCCGGCGCGTGACCGCCCTGGCGGACCAGGTGCAGGTAGTCGCGGTAGCCGGGCAACGTGCCGAAGTCGTCGCCGTCGCCATCGTCCCCCGGCCGCCGCTCGGCGCCTCGGCCGTGGCCCTTGGCCCGCCGGCGGCAGGTCGCCCGCACCCGCCCCCACCACGCCCCCGCGGTGTCCCGAGCAGCGGCGGGCCGGAAGGAGGCCTCCCCCGATGCCGCCGGTTCCGCCGCCCCGCCGCCGGCCTCAGCGGCACCCACGGCCTCAACGCCATCCACGGCCTCACCCCCACCGGCAGCCCGGCGACGCAGCAGCAGGGCGGTGGGGAGGCCGGCGCCCGCCGTCCACCCGCCGGTGGCAACGCCCACCAACCACGGGCGCGGACCGAGCTCGGCCATCCGCCCGTCGCCCATCGCGCCCCCGCACAGCCACGATGCCACCGCCATCACCACCCCGGCGAACACCGCCGCGCCCAGCACCGCCACGGCCGTGGCGCCGGTACCGAGCCCGGCCGACGGCAACCCACCGCCGCCCCCGCAACCCGCACCGCCGTCGGCCCCCGCGGCAGAAGCGTCGACGCCCTCCCCGGCCCGTCCCCCGCAGCCGTGGGCGCGGGCTGTCGCCTCCCAGTCGGCGGCGGCGCGGAGCACCACGGCCCCGGCCACAACGCCGCCGAGCGCCGGCGCGGCGAGGGCGGCCCACGCCCAGCCACCGGCCGTGCCGGGCGGCGTGGGGAGGGCGGCGAGCAGCGGGAAGTCCGGGAGGGGCCCCAGCGTGACGCCGGCCGGGGAGACGGACGTGCCGGCGCCGACCGCGAAACCAGGCCCGAGCAGGTAGGCGGCGCCCCACGCCGCCGCGTTCGGCACGGCGGCCAGGCAGAGCAGCGTGACGGCGACGCCCCCGGGGAGGTCGCGGGCGAGCACGCGCAGGTACTCGACGGCGAGGCCGGCGTGCAGCGTCAGGGCGACGGCCGCCAGCAGGGCGCCCGCGCCGACCAGCGCCGTGGCCATCGCGCAGGCGCCGTGCAGGGCGCCGCGGGCGACGGCGGGCGCGCAGGCACGCAGGACCCACGACTGCGGTCCGTCCGGGTCGTCGGCGCGCCACTGCCACCACAGCAGCAGGTCGCGCCACGGCCGCGAGCCGGACTCCAGGCAGGCGCCGATCGCCGCGAACAGCAGCGCCACGGCCGCACACATCACGGCCACGGAGGCGGCGGGTGCGCTCAGCCGGGCGGCGTCGGTGGCGCCGGCGACCAGCACGGCGGTGGTGGCGTATCCGAGGACGAGCCCGCCAAGCGGCGGCAGCATGCGGATCGGCTCGGGCCCACCGCGCCCGCCCGGGGCCGGGTGCGTCGGCGAGTCGGCACGAACGGCGTGATCGGCACCAACGGCGTGATCGGCAGGAACGCCGCGGTCGGCACGAACGGAGCGATCGGCGCCCGCGGCGGGGACGTGTGCGCCGGCGGTGGCCCCGCCCGGGTGGCGATCCGGGGCGTGATCCGCGTGGTGGCCCGGTTCCGCGCTGTCGCGCGTCCACGGGCCGTGGGCCAGCGCGCGGCCGGACCGCACCAGCAGGAGGGCCGGCAGCACCGCCAGGCCGAGCGGCGTCAGGCTGGCCGGGACGGTGGGCAGGCCGGGGCTCACCTCGCGCACCAGGTCGGCGCCGTGTCCGGCGAACCACAGGCACATGGCCGTGTGCAGCGCCGCGTCCATCGTGCCGTCGTGGTACGGGGAGGCGACCCACAGGCCGATGCCGACCAGGCCGTGGATCAGCAGGCCGAGGCAGGCGGTGGCCGCTCCGATCAGGGCTCCGGCACCGGCTCCGGCTGCACGGAGCGCCGCGGGGGCGGGTTGGGCCGCACGCCGCCCCGTACCACCGGCGGAACCGGCAGGACCGGCGGAACCGCTCAGCCCGATTCGGCCGGTGTCCGGGTTCAGCTGGGTCATGGGCCCATGGTGGCAAGTACACCCATTCTGACCCGGTAACAGGAGAATGGCCGACATGTCCCGGATGATACGAATACCAGCTTTTCGGATTGAAGGGTGGGATTCGCGACGAGCCGCCCTCGCCCCTGCCGGAGCCCGCCATGTCCCGTACCCCCGCACCCCCCGAGCCGCCCACCTCCAGCGCCCGGCCGGCGTCGCCTCGCCCGGCCGCTGCGCCGCCTCCGTCGTCCGCTTCGCCGCCACCGCCCAGGTCGTCCGCCAGGACCCGGGCCAGGGCCCTGGAGTGGGAGTTCGACCAGGTCTACGCCCACTGCGCGGATCGCGTGGTCCGGCAGCTCTGGCTGCTGACGGGCCGGCAGAGCGACGCGGAGCGGGCCGCGCACCGCGCGTTCATGCGCGCGTGGCGCCAATGGAAGCGGGTCCGCGGTGAACCGGACCCGGAGGCGTGGATCCGGGCCGTCGCCTGCGAGGAGGCGCTCCGCGCGCCCCGACGGGCCGCGCACCGGCGACGCCTCCCCCGCCGCCCGCCCCACGAGCTGCGTGAGCCGTGCCCGACGGCGGAGACGCCCCCGGGGACGAAGCCGGCCACCGGGACGGAGACGGCCACCGGGACGGAGACGGCCACCGGACCGGCAGCCGACCAGCCGGGCGCACCGGCCCGGGTGCACCGCCCGACGGAGCCACGACCGACCGAACCACGCCCGACGGAGCTACAGGTGTGGTGCGTCCTGGACGCGATGCTGCGGCTGTCCGCCGGCCAGCGGCTCGTGGTCCTGCTGCACGACGGCGTGGGCCTCCCGCCGGCGGCGGTCGCCGAGGACGCCGGGTACGGCCGGTGGACGACACGGAGCCGGCTGCGCGGGGGGCGCGCCCGGCTGGCCAGGCTGCTGGCCGCGGAGCTGTCCGAGCGGGCCCGGAGCGAACCGGACGGCACCGAGGCCGGGCGGGAGATCGCCCTGCTGCTCAACCGCGCGGCCACCGCCCTGGTCCCGTCCCCACCAGCCCCGGATCTGGTGCGCCGGTCCGTCCGTCGCAGGCGGCGCCGTCGGCTGGCCGCCGGCACGGCGCTCGTCGCGTCCGCGACGGCCGCGGGCGTGGCCGGCGGCGTGTTCGTCGCGAACCTGCTCAACGAGGGGTCGACGCCGCCGGCCCAGCCGGACGCGGGCAACCACCACCCGGCACCGACCGACGGCTACACGGGTGTGGGCAGCGACACCGCGGCACGGTGGGCGCCGCCGAGCCGGGCGCAGGTCGGCGCGGTCGCCCCGGGACTGGTGCCGCGCGGCGCGCTGCCCCGCCACGCGCCGGGCCTGGGCATCGTCGACGCGACGGCGGTCGCCCCGGTCACCCCGGCCGGCGTTCCCTCGCTGGTCTGCCCGCCCCTGGGCGGCCCAGAGTGCCCGCTGGCCCCCGGACCGGCGCTCCCCGTCATCGGATCGCCGGCGGATCCCGCCGCGTCCGCCGCGTCCGTCGATTCCTCCGGTCCGCTCCCGGGAGCGCCCCCGGGATCCCCCTGACGGCGGGCCGGGGGCCGGACGGAGGCGGCCCGGGAGGGAACGGTCCCCCGCCCCGCTCCGGCTCCGACGCGCTGGTCGTATGCTCGGGACCGAAGTGTTCGGCGGCGCGGACGGGAGGGCCCATGTCGGTGCGTGACGGTGCCGAGGAGTCGGGCGCGGCGCGCGCCGAGGGATGGCGGGCGCTCGCTGCCCTGCACGCCCGGATCGAGATCCGGATCGAGCGCGCGCTCCAGGCGGGGCACGGCCTGAGCGTGAGCGAGTACACCGTGCTGGACGTGCTCAGCAACCAGCAGGGCTGGCACATGCGGATGCAGCAGCTGGCACAGGCCGTGGTGCTCAGCCAGAGCGCCACCACCCGGCTGGTGTCCCGGCTGGAGGACCAGGGGCTGCTGACCCGCTACCTGTGCGCGACGGATCGCCGGGGCATCTACACCGAGGTGAGCGAGAAGGGCCGCCGGGTGCTGGAGGAGGCGCGTCCCACCCACGACGCCGCGCTGCGCGACGCCCTCGCCGAGGCCGCCGAGCGGCCCGAACTGGTCCCGCTGGTCCGCGCCCTGGAGCCGACGGGCCTGCGCTGACCGACCCGCGCACGGCGAAGGCAGCGATCGGCCGCGCGCCGCACCGAATCGCCGCGCGCCGCGGCGGTGCACTGGTCAGGATGGGTGGGACGGTAGAGCGCGGACGGCCCCGACGGATGGCGCGATGGACCAGGCGAGCACTCCCGACCCTCCCCCGGCGACCGGGCCCGCGGTGCGGATGGGCACCCCGCGCGGCCGTCGCGTGCTGCTGGTGACCGTGCTGGGCTCGGGCATGGCGATGCTGGACGCCACGGTCGTCGGCATCGCCGTGCCGGTGATCGGCCGGGAGTTCGAGGCGGACGTCGGCGCCCTGCAGTGGGTGGTCAACGCCTACACGCTGGTGCTGTCCGGCCTGCTGCTGCTCGGTGGCTCGCTCGGTGACCGCCTCGGCCGGCGGCGGATCTTCCTCCAGGGCACCGCGGCCTTCGCGGTGGCGTCGGCGCTGTGCGCGCTCGCGCCCAACGCGCCCGTGCTGATCGCCGGGCGGGCGCTGCAGGGCGTCGGCGCGGCGCTGCTGGTGCCGGGCAGCCTGGCGCTGCTGGAGGCGTCGTTCGTGCGGGAGCACCGTGCGCGGGCCATCGGGGCCTGGTCCGGGCTGGGCGGGGTGGCCACCGCCGCCGGGCCGTTCATCGGGGGGTGGCTGATCGACGCGGCGTCCTGGCGGCTGATCTTCCTGATCAACCTGCCGCTGGCCGCCGCCGTCTGGTTCGTCGGCCTGCGGCACGTGCCGGAGTCCCGGGCGCCGGGCGTCCACGGCCGGTTGGACGTGGTGGGCGCGGCCGTGATCACCGGCGGGCTGGGCCTGCTCACCTACGCCCTGATCGCGGGCGAGGGGCGGGGCTGGTCGTCCTGGCCGATCGTCGGCGCGCTGGTCCTCGGGCTCGGGCTGCTGGTGGCCTTCGTGTTCTGGGAGGGCCGGACGGCGTCGCCGCTGCTGCCGCTGTCGATCTTCTCCTCCCGGCAGCTGACCGCCGCCAACGTGGTGACCTTCGTGGTCTACGGGGCGCTGGGGGCGGCGGTGTTCCTGCTGCCGGTGGTGCTCCAGGGCAGCGCCGGGTACTCGCCGCTGGCCTCCGGGGTGGCCCTGCTGCCGCTGACCGTGCTGATGCTGCTGCTGTCCAGCGCGTCGGGGGAGTTGGCCACGCGGATCGGCCCGCGGGCGCAGATGGCCGTCGGGCCGGTGGTGGCGGCCGTCGGGATCGCCCTGTTCGTGCGGATCGACACCGTCGGCGACTACCCGACGCAGGTGCTGCCCGGGGCCGTGGTGCTCGGGCTGGGGTTGGCGATCACGGTCGCGCCGCTGACCGCCACCGCGCTCGGTTCGGCCCCGCCGGAGCACGCCGGGATCGCCTCCGCGGTGAACAACGACGTCGCCCGCGCCGCCGGTCTGCTGGCCGTCGCGGTGGTGCCGCCGGTGTCCGGCATCACGGCGGACGCCTACCTGCGTCCGGAGGTGCTGCTGGCCGGGTTCCGTGTCGCGATGCTGGTCTGCGCGGTGGCCTGTGCCGTGGGAGGCGTGCTCGCCGCCCTGCTGATCCGCAACCCGCCGCGCCGGCCCGGCCCCGACGGCACTGCCGGAGCGGAGGCGGAGGTCGGAGCCGGAGCCGGAGCCAGGAAGGGCGACGGGGGTGAGCGGGAGGACGGGGACCACCCGAGCCCGTGCTTCCACTGCGGCCTCGACGCGCCGCCGCCCACCCCCACGGCGCCGCCGCCCACCCCCGGGCCACCCGACCAGCCGCCGCCACGCCGCTGAGCCGCCGCGGCCGGTCGCGGCGGCCCCGGCCCCAGGGGACCGGGCCGTCGGCTCAGCCGGCGACGCGGCGGGCGGCCCAGGCGATGTGGCGGGCGGAGATGCCGGCGGCCTCCAGCAGTTCCGCGGAGCTGCCGGACGCCGGCAGCTCACGGACGGCGAGGTGGGCGAAGCGGCCGGTGCCGCCGTGCGGCGCCAGGGCGCTCAGCACGGCCTCCCCGAGGCCGCCCTCGGGGTGGTGGTCCTCCACGACGACGAGCGCGCCGGTCTCGGCTACGGCGCGGCGCAGCGTCTCGTCGTCGACCGGCTTGACCGAGTACAGGTCGATCACCCGGGCCCGGATGCCGCGCTGGCTCAGGTCGTCGGCGGCGGCCAGGCACTCGTGCACGGTCACCCCCGCCCCGACCAGCGTGACGTGGTCCTCCGTGCCGCTGCTGCGCAGGATCTTGCAGCCGCCGACCGGGAAGGGCTCGTCGGCCGGGTAGAGCACGGGGTACTTGCCGCGGGTGGTGCGCAGGTAGCTGATGCCGGGGAGGTCGGCCATGGCGGCGGTGAGGGCGGTGGCGCTGGTGGCGTCGCTCGGGTAGAGGACGGTGGAACCCTGCACGGAGCGCATCATCGCCAGGTCCTCCAGGCCCATCTGGGAGGGGCCGTCCTCGCCGATCTCCACGCCGCAGTGCGAGCCGCTCAGGGCCAGGGTGGCCTGGGAGATGGCGGCCATCCGGACGAAGTCGTGGGCGCGGGTGAGGAAGGCGGCGAAGGTGCTGGCGAACGGCCGGTAGCCGCGCACCGACAGCCCGACGGCCGCCGCGATCATGGCCTGTTCGGCGATGAAGGTCTGGAAGTAGCGCTCGGGGTGGACCTTGCCGAACTCCTCCGCGTGGGTGGAGTTGCCGACCTCCGCGTCCAGCGCCACCACCTCCGGGCGGGCGCCGAGGGCGGCCAGCGCCTTGCCGAAGGCCAGCCGGGTGGCGACCTTCTCGCCGACCTCATAGCGCGGCAGGTCCACGGACGCCGGGGCCTGGGCCGGGGCGGGTTCCTGGCGCGCGGTGGGGGCGGGGCCGGCGACGGTGAGCTGCCGCACCCCGCCGAGTTCGGCCACGGCCCGGTCGGCCATGTCCTGCGGCAGGGCCTTGCCGTGCCAGCCGTCGGCGTCCTCGACCTCGGAGAAGCCGCGGCCCTTGAGGGTGCGGGCGAGGATCACGGTGGGGCGGTCGGCGTGCGAGACGGCGTCGAGGGCGGCGTCGATCTCGCGCAGGTCGTGGCCGTCGATCATCAGCGCGTGGCAGCCGAAGGCGGTGATCCGGCTGGCGTAGGCGTCGATGTCCCAGCCGAGTTCGGTGGGGCCGCGCTGGCCGAGCCGGTTGACGTCCACGATGGCGGTGAGGTTGGTCAGGCCGTAGTACGACGCCTTGTCCAGGGCCTCCCAGATGGAGCCCTCGCTCATCTCGCTGTCCCCGCACAGCACCCACACCCGGTAGGGCAGCAGTTCCAGCACCCGTCCGGCCAGGGCCACGCCGACGCCGTAGGGCAGCCCCTGGCCGAGCGATCCGGTCGCGACGTCGACCCAGGGCAGGATCGGGGTGGGGTGTCCCTGGAGCCGGCTGCCCGCCCGGCGGTACGTCGTGACCAGTTCGTCGTCGGAGATGACGCCGGCGGCCTTGAACATCGCGTACAGCAGCGGGGAGGCGTGGCCCTTGGACAGGATCAGGTGGTCGTTGGCCGGGTGGTCCGGGCGTCGCCAGTCGAAGGTGAGGTGGCGGGCGAGCAGCACGGCCATCACGTCGGCGGCGGACATGCTGGAGGTGGGGTGTCCGGAGCCGGCGGCGGTGCTGGCCCGCACGGAGTCGACCCGCAGCTGCTGCGCGAGTTCGAAGACGTCCGCCAGGTCGGTCGAGGGCGTGACGTGTCCGGTGGTGTGGTGGGTCACGGTCATGCTGGTCCTCCCGGGTAGCCAGGTGGGCGGGTGCCGTGCTCGGCGCCGTGCCGTGTTCGGCGCCCGACCCCGGCTGCTTTCCGGAAACCGGGACGGAAAACCCCGGGACGGGAAACCCCGGTTCGGGAAGCCTCCGGCGGGAGACCCCGGCCGGGAAAGCGGGCGGCCCGTGGACGCCGGGTGTTCCGGTGTCCACGGGCCGTGTGTGCCGCCGTGGGGGGTGCCGCGGCGCCGTGGGGCGGCGCCGCGGGTGGCCGCCGACCTGGCCGGACGCGCCGGGCGTCCGGCGTCCGGTCGGGTCAGCCGAGCCGCTCGACGATCTCGCGGGCGAGGCGGGCGGTCTCCGAGGGGGTCTTGCCGACCTTGACGCCGGCGGCCTCCAGGGCCTCCTTCTTCGCCTGCGCGGTGCCGGAGGAGCCGGAGACGATCGCGCCGGCGTGGCCCATCGTCTTGCCCTCGGGCGCGGTGAAGCCCGCCACGTAGCCGACGACCGGCTTGGTGATGTGCTCCTTGATGTAGGCCGCGGCCCGCTCCTCGGCGTCGCCGCCGATCTCGCCGATCATCACGATGACGTCGGTGTCCGGGTCGTCCTGGAACGCCTGGAGGCAGTCGATGTGCGTGGTGCCGATGATCGGGTCGCCGCCGATGCCGACCGCGGAGGAGAAGCCGATGTCGCGCAGCTCGTACATCAGCTGGTAGGTCAGCGTGCCGGACTTGGACACCAGGCCGATGCGGCCGGAGCTGGTGATGTCGGCGGGGATGATGCCGGCGTTGGACTGCCCGGGGGTGATCAGGCCGGGACAGTTGGGGCCGATCACCCGGGTCTTGCCGCCGCGCGCGACGGCGTGCGCCCAGAAGGAGGCCGTGTCGTGCACCGGGATGCCCTCGGTGATCACCACGGCCAGCGGGATCTCGGCGTCGATCGCCTCGACGGCCGCGTCCTTGGCGAACTTCGGGGGGACGAAGATGACGGTGACGTCGGCGCCGGTGGCCTCCATGGCCTCCTTGACCGAGCCGAACACCGGCACGGCGGTGCCGTCGAAGTCCACGGTGGTGCCGGCCTTGCGCGGGTTCACGCCGCCGACGATGTTGGTGCCGGCCGCGAGCATCCGGCGGGTGTGCTTGGTGCCCTCGGAGCCGGTCATGCCCTGGACGATGACCTTGCTGTCCTTGGTGAGGAAAATTGCCATGTGGGGGTCCGGTCCCTACTCGTGTCGAAAGACGCGCCGTGTCAGACGGCGGCGGCGGCGAGCTCGGCGGCCCGCTCGGCCGCACCGTCCATCGTGTCCACCTGCTGCACCAGCGGGTGGTTCGCCTCGGTGAGGATCCGGCGACCCTCCTCGGCGTTGTTGCCGTCCAGACGCACCACGAGCGGCTTGGTGACCTCCTCGCCCTTGCTCTGGAGCAGCTCCAGGGCCTGGACGATGCCGTTGGCGACCGCGTCGCAGGCGGTGATGCCGCCGAAGACGTTGACGAACACCGACTTCACGGCCGGGTCGCCGAGGATGATCTCCAGGCCGTTGGCCATCACCTCGGCGGAGGCGCCGCCGCCGATGTCGAGGAAGTTGGCGGGCTTGACGCCGCCGTGCGCCTCACCGGCGTAGGCGACCACGTCCAGGGTGGACATGACCAGGCCGGCGCCGTTGCCGATGATGCCGACCTCGCCGTCCAGCTTGACGTAGTTGAGGTCCTTGGCCTTGGCCGCGGCCTCCAGCGGGTCGGCGGCGGCCTTGTCCTCCAGCTCGGCGTGGTCCGCGTGGCGGAAGTCCGCGTTGGCGTCCAGGGTGACCTTGCCGTCGAGGGCGATGATCTTGCCGTCGCCGGTCTTGACCAGCGGGTTCACCTCGACCAGGGTGGCGTCCTCCTTGACGAAGACGTCCCACAGGGTGACGAGGGTCTGCGCGACCTGCTCGGCGACCTCCTCGGGGAACCGGGCGGCCTTGACGATCTCGCGGGCCTTGGCCTCGGTCACGCCCTCGTTCGCGTCCACCGGCACCTTGGCCAGCGCCTCCGGCTTGGTGGCGGCGACCTCCTCGATCTCCATGCCGCCCTCGACGGACGCCATGGCGAGGAAGGTGCGGTTGGTGCGGTCCAGCAGGAAGGAGACGTAGTACTCCTCCGCGATGTCCGCGGTCTGGGCGAGCATCACCTTGTGGACGGTGTGGCCCTTGATGTCCATGCCCAGGATCTGGCCGGCCTTGACGACGGCGTCGTCCGGGTCGGCGGCCAGCTTCACGCCGCCGGCCTTGCCGCGGCCGCCGGTCTTCACCTGCGCCTTGACGACGGCCCGGCCGCCCAGCCGCTCGGCCGCCTCACGAGCCGCCTCGGGCGTCTCGATGACTTCACCGGCCAGCACCGGTACGCCATGCTTGGCGAAGATGTCCCTCGCCTGGTACTCGAACAGGTCCACGCGCGTCCGTCCTTGTGATCGCGGTTCGTTTCGGGCGTGCCGACGCGACCGACGTCACCGCCGACCGGACGACGGTCGGCTGTTCCTCGCCCCCGCCCGGCCACCGTCGGCCGGGAGGGTGTTCGGAACGGCTCACGCATGGCGGCACAGCTCGCCATCCGGCGCCGCCACGGCCCCCGCCTCGGCGGCGGTGGTCCGGGCGGTCGGTTTCGGCGGTGCGCCGGAGCGTCCACCACAGGTGGGGCACGCGACGCGCGGCATGTCCGGTCGCCAAGCCTAGACCCGACACGCCGGGATGCCCTCCCCCCACTTGTGACCATAACCCGTGACACCTGTCACAGGGGGTGCCCGCCCCGCGGCGGGTCAACCCACCGGGTTCGTCCCCCCGCCGCGGATCCCGGCCGTCCCACCCGCCGTCCACCGGCCGTCCACCCACCGTGCCGCCCGCCGTGCCCGCCCGCCGTGCCGGTCCGTGGCGGCTCCATCACTCGTGCGAGCGACCGAGTTCGCCAACCCCTCACCCGCCTTACGTCACGCGTCGTATATTCGCCGGGACTCTGAGGGAGGGCTCCGGCAGATGGGGTTGACCGCGCGGGTACTGTCCGCCGACGACATCGACGAGACCTTCGCCCGGCGCTGGGACGCGCTCAGCGCGGCGCGGCCACTTCAGGCCGACTTCTTCGACTCCCACGTGTGGTACGCCTCCTGGTCCGAGGGCCCCGGGCCCGAGGTCGCGCCCTCCCGCATCCGGATAGCGGCGGTGCTGGACGGCAGCCGTCCGGTCGCCGTGCTCCCGCTGGTGCAGGACGGCTCCGTGGTGCGCACGGCCGGCTGGGACCGCCCCGGCCGGGTGCGCTCCCGCATCGCGGTGGGCACCGACCACCCGCTCGGCGAGGTGCTGGACCACCTGGCCCGCGCGGTGACCGCCACCGGCGCCCGCCGGGTCGCGCTGTACCGGCTGCCGGTCCGCGACCCGGCCACCCGGGCCTTCGTGCGGGCGCTGCGGGACAACGGCTTCGCCGTCGCCCTGCGCCACCACGGCTGCGACATGGTCACCCCGGTCGACGGCCCCTGGGCGTCGCACCGGGAGCGGCTGCGCGGCTTCGACGGCTACGCCCGCCGCTTCGAGAACCGCCTGGTCGCCTCCTGGGGGGTGGAGCTGGAGGTGTACGGCGGCCCGTTCGGCAAGCCGCTGGCGGACGGCCTGCCGGCCTACCGGGAGCTGCACGCCCGCAGCTGGCAGGGGGTGGCCGATCCGCGCCTGCGGCACGAGGAGTCCGACTTCATGCGGCGCGCCGACCGCAACGGCTGGGCGCGGCTGTTCCTGCTGCGGGTCGCCGGCATGCCGGTGGCGGCGCAGACCTGGGTGCGGCTGGGGGACGTCGCGGTGTGGCGCACCACCGCCTACGACCGCAGCCTGCCCGGCCTCGGCGCCGGCACGGTGGTGCAGTGGTCGGCGCAGCGGCAGCTGTTCGCGGAGACGCCGCCGCGGCTGCTCGACTTCATCCCGGGGATCACCCCGGAGAAGGAGCGGCTGGCCACCGAACGGCCGCAGCTGCTGGACGTGGACGCCCAACTCGGTGGGGTGCTGGCCCGTCCGGTGGTGTGGGGGCGGGCGGGCGCGGCGCGGGCGGCGCGCTGGCTGCGGCCGCGCCGGCGGGCGGCCGTGCGCCGGCTGCACGCCTACCGGCGGCGGGTGGATCCGCGGCCGGCGCTCGGGCGGTGGGGGCGTCAGGTCGTCGGGCGGGTGGGCGCCGCGGTGCCGGGGGCGCTGCTGCCGCGTCCGCTGCGGCGTTCGGTGGGCCTGGAGGGGGGCGGCCCGGAGGAGCTGACCGGCTGGCAGCAGGTCGCGCTGCTCGCCGGCTCGGTCGACCCGCACGGCGTGCCGGGGTTGCCGGCGCCGCGGCCGGTGCGGCCGAGCGCGCCGCTGGTGCGCTACCTGGCGCTGGCCGCGGGCGAGCCGGGGCCGGAGGCGGTGCGGCGTTCGTGGGGGCCGCGGGACCGCTGGCTGCTGCTGGGGGAGTCGGACGCGCCGACGGCGGTGGTCCGGGTGGACGGCACGACGGTGCGGGAGGTGGTGCGGGTGGCGCCCTCGCTGCCGCTGGCGGTGGTGGCCCGGACGCTGCGGGCGGCGGGGCTCGACGGCGACGCGGCCACGCAGGTGCGCACGGCGCCGCTGCCCTGGCCGCGCAACGCCTGAGCCGGCGCGGGTCGCCGTGGTGGCGCACCGTCGCGCGAACTACCATTCGAGTGACAGAGCATCAGATCATGAGGGCATGGTGGTGATGTCGTGACGCTCATGACGCTCGGGACGGACGCCCCGCATCCGGCGCGCATGGGGAACTACTTCCTCGGCGGCAAGGACTACTTCCCGGCCGACCGCGACGCCGCCATCGGCGTGCTCGGCGCGGTGCCGTTCATGCGCTCCGCCCTGCTGGAGCACCGCGGGTTCGTGGGACGGGTGGTGGAGTACCTCGCCGGCGAGGTGGGCATCCGGCAGTTCCTCGACGTCGGCACCGGGATGCCCACCCACTGCAACACCCACGAGGTGGCCCAGGCGATCGCGCCCGACGCCCGGGTGGTGTACGTCGACAACGACCCGCTCGTCCTGGCGCACGCCCGCGCCCTGCTCAAGAGCAGCCCGGAGGGGGCCACCGTCTACGTGGAGGCCGACGCGCTGGACACCGAGGCGCTGCTGCGGCACCCCGTGCTGAACGACACCATCGACCTGCGCCGGCCGGTCGGCCTGCTGGTCACCGGCCTGCTGCACTACTTCCCCGGGCCGTCGGCGTACCGGTTGGTGGAGGGGCTGAAGGCGGCGCTGGCGCCCGGCAGCCACCTGGCGGTCTCGCACGCCACCGGGGACTACACCCCGCCGATGGTCGCCGACCGGGTCGGCACGGTGTACCGGGCGTCCGGCATCCCGGTGACCGGCCGGTCCCGGGCGGAGGTGGCCCGCTTCTTCACCGGCATGGAGCTGGTCGAGCCGGGCGTGGTCCCGGAGGCCCAGTGGCGCCCGGCCAGCCTGGAGCCCCCGCAGGAGGGCCACTGGCACGTCTCCTACGGCGCCCTGGGCCGCCGGGGCCACTGACCCCACCCGCCCGGTCCGGCCCGACCGGCCTCCGTCCACTCCCGGTCAGGTCAGACCATCAGACCGGCAATCCGGGCGCCGGGTACTCGGTCATCAGCTCGGCGACCTCGGCGCGCACCTTGACGACGGTGTCCTCGTCGCCGGTGCGGGCGGCGGTGACCACCCGGTCGATCCACTCGGCCACCGTCGCCATCCGCTCGGCGGGCAGGCCGCGCGAGGTGAGCGCCGGGGTGCCCAGGCGCAGGCCGGAGGGGTCGAACGGCTTGCGCTGGTCGAACGGCACGGAGTTGTAGTTCACCACGATGCCGGCCCGGTCCAGCGCCTGGGCGACCGGCTTGCCGCCGATCTCCTTGGAGGTGAGGTCGATCAGCAGCAGGTGGTTGTCGGTGCCGCCGGAGACCAGGTCGAAGCCGCGCGCCGCCAGCTGCTCGCCGAGCGCGCGGGCGTTGGCCACCACCTGGTGCGCGTAGGCGCGGAAGTCCTCGGTCGCCGCCTCCTTCAGGGCCACCGCGATGGCCGCCGTGGTGTGGTTGTGCGGGCCGCCCTGGAGGCCGGGGAACACGGCCCGGTCGATGGCCTTGGCGTGCTCCTCGCGGCACATCAGCATGGCGCCGCGCGGGCCGCGGAGCGTCTTGTGGGTGGTGGTGGAGACGACGTCGGCGTGCGGCACCGGCGAGGGGTGGGCGCCGCCGGCGATCAGGCCGGCGATGTGGGCGACGTCGGCGACCAGCACGGCCCCGACCTCGCGGGCGATCTCCGCGAAGCCGGCGAAGTCGATGGTGCGGGGCACGGCGGTGCCGCCGCAGAAGATCAGCTTGGGGCGCTCGCGCAGCGCCAGGTCGCGCACCTCGTCGAGGTCCACCCGGCCGGTCTCCCGGCGCACGCCGTAGCCGACGCCGCGGAACCAGGTGCCGGTGGCGGAGACGCCCCAGCCGTGGGTGAGGTGGCCGCCCATCGGCAGCGACATGCCCATCACGGTGTCGCCGGGCTGGAGGAAGGCGAGGTACACGGCGAGGTTGGCGGGCGAGCCGGAGTACGGCTGCACGTTGGCGTGGTCGACGCCGAAGAGCTCCTTGGCGCGCTGCCGGGCGAGCTCCTCCACCGGGTCGATGTTCTGCTGGCCCTCGTAGTAGCGGCGGCCCGGGTAGCCCTCGGAGTACTTGTTCTGCAGCACGGTGCCGGTGGCCTCCAGCACCGCCTGGGAGACGTAGTTCTCCGAGGCGATCATCCGCAACGTGTCGGCCTGGAGGCGCTCCTCGGCGCCGATCAGCGCGGCGATCTCCGGGTCGGTGGCCGCGACGGCGGCGTGCCGCGGGGCGGGGACGGCGGGATTGGTGGACGTCATGGGCTGCTCGCTCCCGGGTCGGTCTGCCGCGGAGTGTCTTCGCGCGGCGCGGACGGATGACCCGGGAGCCCAGGCGGACGGCCCCTCGGTTCCCGACCGGGCGGAGGGGCGGCGCCGGCCGATGGTGGCCAGTGCGCGTGCCCGCGCCGGACGGTTGCCGCTTCCTCGTGGTCGGTTCCACGCTCTCGCCAGTCGCGGCACTCCCAGAGTACCCAGCCGCGCCCGCCGCGCGACCCGGGTTTTCCCCGGTACGCGCCGGGCCCGTCCCTCCTGCGCCCCCGTAGGATGCTGACGCCCGATCACCGCGCAACAGGGGGAGTCTCCATGGCCGCCGACGGACCGATCGACCTGCGTACCGACGTGCCGCACTCGGCACGCATGTACAACTACTTCCTCGGAGGCAAGGACAACTTCCCCGCGGACCGCGAGGCGGCCGAGAAGGTCCTGGCCATCGCCCCGTCGATCCGCACCGGCGCGATCGCCAACCGCCGCTTCCTGGGTTCCGCCGTCACCTACCTGGTGCGCGAGGCGGGCATACGCCAGTTCCTGGACATCGGCACCGGCATCCCCACCGAGGACAACACCCACGAGGTGGCCCAGTCCCTCGCCCCGGACGCCCGGATCGTGTACGTCGACAACGACCCGATCGTCCTGGCGCACGCCCGCGCCCTGCTGAAGTCCAGCCCCGAGGGCCGCACCGCCTACATCGACGCCGACCTGCGCGACCCGCGCTCCATCCTGGACCACCCGGACCTGCGCGCCACGCTGGACCTCACCCAGCCGGTCGCCCTGATGTTCATCGCCACCCTGCACTTCGTCCCGGACGAGGAGGCCTACCCGGTCGTCCAGACCCTGATGGACGCCCTGCCCTCCGGCAGCCACCTGGTCATCTCCCACGCGACCGCCGACTTCCCCTCCACCGCCTTCCAGGAGATCGTCAAGGTCTACACCGCCTCCGGCATCACCCTGGTCACCCGCACCAAGGCCGAGGTGGAGCGCTTCTACACCGGCATGGAGCTGGCCGGCGAGGGCGTCTCCCCCTACTGGCCGTACCCGGAGGGCGCCGAGCGCCCCCGCGAGGAGGACCTCGGCGGCTACATCGCCGTCGGCCGCAAGCCGTAGCCAGGGACGGGGCACCCCGCGGGAGCGGGAATCCGGGGGCGGGCGCGGGATCCGGTGGGATAGGCTCTCGCCGCCGCGCGAGGACCTGACGATCCGGCAACTCACCCTGAGGTGACGGTCGGGACGCACGCGCCACCTCCTTACTCCGGCCCGTGGGGGTCCCCTGATGTCTTCCGGCACGCGTCCGCCCGCACGCTCCGCGCGTCGTGCGGCGCGCCTCCTCGCGACCTGCTCCGCCCTGGTCGCCTCCGCCGTGCTGTCCACCGCCGTGCCGGCTCCGCCCGCCGTGGCGGCCCCGGCGGCGTCGACGGCCGCCGCCGTCGCGCCACGCAACGACTTTAACGGGGACGGGCGCTCCGACCTCGTGCTGTTCCGCCCGGTCCGGCCGTACAGCGGCAGCCGCATGCCGGAGGTGCTGGCCAGCCTGCCCTCGGGAGAGATGTACCTGTGGGGCCTGGACGTCCTCGGTGAGAGCGCCCCGCCCGACTGGAAGGACCTCATCGCCCCCGGCGACGTCACCGGGGACGGCTCCAGCGACCTCCTGGGGCTCACCGCCACCGGCTCGCTGCGCCTGTTCGACACTCGGGCGGAGAACGACTTCCTGTCCTCCTACTGGAGGGGGATCGGCTGGCAGATGTTCAACAAGGTCCTCGGGCCCGGCGACGTCACCGGCGACGGCCTCGCCGACCTGCTGGCCCGGACTCCCGGCGGGGACCTCTACCTCTACGTGGCGACCGGTGACCGGACCAACCCGTTCGCCCCGCGCGTCCGGGTCGGCGGCGGCTGGCAGGGCTACGACCAACTCGTCGGCCTCGGCGACATCAACCGCGACGGCCTCGGCGACGTCGCCGCCCGCACCCCCGCCGGCGACCTGTACCTCTACCACGGCACCGGTTCCGCCACCGCGCCACTGGCCCTCCGGCGGCTGCACGGCCCCGGGTGGGGCGGCTACACCCAGCTGATCGGGGTGGGCGATTACACCGGCGACGGCGTCGCCGACCTGCTCGCCCGCACCACCAACCAGTACCGCGACCCGGTGCTGCACCTGCACCGGGGCAACGGCTCCGGCGGCTTCCTGGCCCGCACGAGCGGCCCCGACGCCGGCTGGCACATCGGCTTCTCCTACGCCGGTGCCGGCGGCAACGGCTACCACGGCCGCACCGACTACTACCACCGCACCTCGACCGGGCAGCTCTACCACCACCGGGTGTTCGACGGCGCCTTCGTCTCCCCCCGCCTCGTCGACACCCCGACCGGCGGCACCCTGGTGTACGCCAACGCCCTGACCGAGCACTCCCCCGGCGACCTGCTCCGCCGTGACACCAGCGGTGTGCTCTACAACGGCAGCACGCGCATCGGCCCCGGCTGGAACATGTTCAACGCCATCGTCGGCCCGGGCGACCTCACCGGCGACGGCAAGGGCGACCTGGTCGCCCGGACCCCCGCCGGGGAGCTGTACCTGTACGCGGGCAACGGCAGCGGCGCCGGCTTCGCGACGCGCCGGCTTATCGGCCCCGGCTGGCAGGCGTACAACCGCCTGCTGGGCGGCGGGGACATCACCGGTGACGGCCGCGCCGACCTGCTCGCCCGCACGCCCGCCGGCGACCTCTACCTCTACAGGGGCACCGGCAGCGCGAGCGCGCCGTTCCAGACCCGGGTGCGGCTCGGCGGCGGCTGGTCCGCCTTCCGGGACCTCGTCTCCCCGGGGGACATCAACGGCGACGGCTACGCCGATCTGCTGGCCAGCGACAACGAGTTGATGCGGGTCTACTTCGCCGACCGCCGGGGCAGCCTGTGGCGCGACAGCACCACGTCCTCCTCCCCCGACGTCGGCCTGTACTGAGCGCCCGCAGGCCATCCGCCGCCCGGCCGGGTCCCAGCAGCCGGGTCCCAGCAGCCGGGTCCCAGCGGCGGGGGCGGTCAGCGGCGGGTGATCCGGCGCAGCAGGCGGCGCAGCGGGGAGGGGACGAGGCCGGCTGGGAGGAGGCCGCGGGCGCGCAGGTCGGCGGCGAAGGCGCGGACGTCGGCCCGTGCGCCCTCGGCGGGGCGGGGATGGCGGGCGGCGTAGTCGTCGAAGAGCGGGTCGAAGCGGTCGCCGAGGGCGTGGGCCAGTTCCGGCCAGACCCGCCGCGCCACCCGGCGGCGCTTGGCGGCCAGCGCGGCGGCCTGGGTCCGCAGGCGGGCCGGGTCGAAGCCGGCGGGGGCGGGGCCGCCGGCGACCAGCGCGGCCAGCAGTTCCGCCTGGGCGGCGGCGAGGCGGCCCCGGGCGCCGTCGTCCGGCCGCTCCCCGCCGGCCGGCGGCTGGTCAGTCGTCACGGGCGGCGCCGCCGTCCGCCGCGGGCCCCGGCTCGGGCCGCGTGGCGGGCCCCGGGTCGTGCCCCGGCTGGATCACGGCCCGGATGGCGGCCAGTTCGGCGGCGAGGTCGGCGTCGGAGGGGTAGTTGTCGTCACGCTCCAGCAGGACCCCGGGCGGTGGGACGCGTTCGCACAGCGCGGCGAGCAGGTCCAGCACCGGCGCCGGCACCGGGTGGGCGTGGGTGTCGTGCCAGACGCCGTCGCGCATGACGCCGCCGGCGACGTGCACGTAGGCGAGGTGGTCCGGCGGGACGGCGTCGAGGACGGTGACCGGGTCGAGGCCCACGTTGACCTGGTTGGTGTAGAGGTTGGCGACGTCGATCAGCAGCAGCACGCCGGTGCGCTCGACCAGTTCGCCCAGGAACTGCGCCTCGGTCAGCTCGTCCTGGGGCCAGCTGAGCAGGGCGGCGACGTTCTCCAGGGCGAGCGGCACCGGCAGCGCGTCCTGCGCGATCCGGACGTTCTCCGCCACCACCGCCAGCGCCTCGCGGGTGCGTGGGAGCGGCAGCAGGTGGCCGGCCTCCAGGTCGCCGGCGCGGACGAACGCCAGGTGCTCGCTGACCAGCGGGGCGTCCAGCGCGGCGGCGGTGCGCGCCAGGCGGTCGAGTCGCGCCGGATCGGGCCGCTCCGCCCCGCCGAGCGAGAGGGTCACGCCGTGCGGGACGACGGGCAGGCCGCGTGCGCGGAGTTCGACGAGCGAGTCGGGCAGCCGCTCGGGGCGGACGTTCTCCGCGACGACCTCGACGAAGTCCACCCCGGGCAGCCGCTCCACGGTCAGGTCGATCTCCGGCCGCCAGCCGATTCCGACGCCGAGTCGGGGCGTCATCCGCCGCACCCGCCTCCGCCGCCGCAGCCGCCTCCGCCACCGCCGTCACCGCCGCCGCCACCACCGCCACCACCGTCACCGCCACCACCGCTGGAGGAGCTGGGGAAGAGCGCGCCGCGCAGGGCGGTGTCGCTGATCGCGAGGCCACCCCAGACGGCCACCATGGCGAGGTCGACGTCCGAACCCGACTGTCCGCGGCGCAGCGGGGTGGCCTGCCGCAGCCGTCGAAGCTCGGCGTACCCCTGCCGGCTGAGCGGCGGCACGTGCCACAGCAGGGCGCCGACGACCAGGCTGAGGACGAGCAGGGCGATCAGGAAGCCGACCGGGCGGTCCAGGCGGATCCCGTTCACCAGGCGCGCGATGCCGACGACCAGCGGGACGAGCAGCAGCAGCGCCGCCCGTCGGGCCTGGGCGACCTGGTGGTCCGTGGGGATCAGCCCGTCGGAGACGAGGTCGTCCCGGATGGCCCGGATCCTGGGGTGGCCGCGGAACTCCAGGCGGACCATCCGCAGCGGGGTCTCCTGGTGTTCGCTGAGGCTCTCCCTCAGCAGCCGTTCCACCTCGTGTGAGGGGGAGGACGCGCCCTTGACGGCGGTGAGCCTGCCGCCGCGCGCGGCCCGCACCCGCTGTTGGGCGACCAGCGAGGCCGCCGCCGTGGCGACCACCCGTTCCGGCCCACCGCAGAGGTAGGCGACCTGGTACGGGTCGCGGTCCCGACGCGTCCGCGCCGCGCCGGAGGCCGATCCGTCGCCGGCGAGCGCCCGGCGCCGGAGCAGCACGACCGCCACCAGGCAGGCGGCGTACAGGGCGATGTACAGCAGCAGGAAGGTGGGGCCGGAGATGCCCCACGGTTCGTCGTTCACGATGTCTCCCCCGTCCCCGCGTCTCAGCCGCCGCAGCCGCCGCAGCCGCCGCAGGCCCCGCCGCAGCCGCCGTCACCCCCACAGACGCCGTCGGCGCCCGAGCCGTTCCCGCCGCCGTCACCCCCCGTGTCCGGCTTCCGGCCGGCCGGGAAGAGCGCGCCGCGCAGGCCGGCCTCCGTGATGGCGGCGGCCCCGAACAGCGCCACCGCCGCGACCTCGAACCCCGGGCCCACGCCCGCCGCACCGCCCGGGCCACCGCTGCGGCCACCGCCCGGGCCACCGCCCCCGGGTAAGGCCACGGCCCGCGGCGCCCGCTCCGCCGGGCCCGCCTCGCGCAGCCGTCGCAGCAGGTCACGCCCGTGCTCGGTGTAGTGCGGCGGCCACCACAGCAGGGCGGCGAGCAGGACGGTGAGGGAGAGCACCACGGCGAGCTGGGTGACCGGGTAGCCGAGCCGGGCGGCGTTGACCAGCCGGACGATGCCGAGGGTCAGCGGGATGCCGAGGGCCAGCACCGGCCGGCGCACCTGGGTGATCTGGTGTTCGGTGACGAGCAGTCCGTCCCGGCGCAGCCGGTCACGGATGGCGACCATCCGCGGGTCCGCCACGGCCCGCTCCCGGACGCGCTGGAGGGAGGTGGCGGTGTGCGGCAGCAGGTTGTCGTGCACCAGGCGCTCGACGTCGTGCCCGTACCCGCCGCCGGCGCCGCTGACCCTGGCCAGCCGGCCGTCCCGCCGGGCGCGTAACCGCCCCTCCGCGACCAGCGCGGAGGCGGCCGTGTCCACGACCCGGGCGGGCCCGCCGGCGAGGTACGCCAGCTCGTACACGTCGAGCTGGCGTTGCGGCCCGGAGGTCAGCTGGTAGTGCTCCAGGACGCGACGCCGACGGGCCATCACACCCGTCACACAGATGATCAGCAGCCCGCTGTACAACGTCAGGAAATCGGCCCCCGTCAGGCCCCACGGCTCACCCATCGCGACCCCCCGCGCGTGACGCCACCCCACCCATCCTGGCATTGTGGCTGCCTCGCCCAGCCGTGTACAGAAGTTACGAAACCCCCGATCGATTGGCGTGATCCCGCCCCCTGGCGTCGCGGACCGCCCGCCTACTCCCGGTCCTCGCGGTACGACTCGATGGCGTCCTCGATGGCCTGCTCGACCCGGCCGAGGAAGGTGGCGATGAGCTGGAGGTCGCGGGCGTCGTAGTCGGCCATCAGCTCCCGCCAGGCCTGGACGACCGGGAGGAACACCGGCGCGACGTCCGAGCCGGCCCGCTCGGCGTCGAGCTCGACCAGGACGCGGCGGCGGTCCGCGGCGTCCCGGGTGCGGGCCACGAACCCGGCCCGTTCCAGGCGGTCGATGACGGTGGTCATGGACGCGGTGGTCAGCCCGGTCCGGCGCGCGAGTTCGCCGGCGGTGAGCGGGCCGTGCTGGAGCAGCTGGATGCACTGCAGGTCGGTGGGGTTGACGCCGATCACGCCGGCCGCGGTGGCGTTCATCCGCATGGCGCGCTGGGTGGTGCTTCTGAGCCGTTCCGAGATCTCCCTGACGAGCCGCGCCTGTTCGCTTGACACTCCGCACTTACCTCGACAATCTGATCTCTAGAAAATCTAGCTATTTGCGGGCGCCCCGGCGTGCCGCGCCCCGGCGTGCCTCCGAACGCCGCGGCCGGCCCGGCCCGAAGAGCCCTGTACCTCGGGAGGACCGAATGCACTATCCCAAACCCGCGACCACGTGGCGTGTCGGCGGCCTGTTACTGCTGCTACTGGCCGTGACGGCCATCGGCGCGCCCTGGCCGAGCCAGGCGGAAGCGCGGGGCGACGCCCCCGCCGCCGTCGAGCAGTACCTCGGCAGGTGGAACTACGACCTGCCGGACCGCGCCACCATGGCCAACATCGCGACGTCCGACCTGCCCGGCCGGAGCCGGGTGCCGCAGGTCGGCGACGTCGTGTTCACCGCGGAGGACGCCCGCACGGTCGTCGGCCGCACGGACGTCGGGTGCACCTGGAGGTTCCGGGTCACCCCCGACTCGCTCGAACTGCACCCCTCGAACCAGCTCTGCCACAACCCCACCGCGGGTGTCTCGTACACCATCCACCAGTGGACCGTCACGGTGGGGGGAGCGCGCGAGCGGGAGACCATCGTCGCCACCAGCCACCACCCGCAGGGGGACTACTCCTTCGTGCTGCGGGACGGAACCCGCACCCGGGCCGACGAGTACGACCCGCGGGCCGCGGCGAAGTTCACCGGCAGCTGGGCCCACGACCCGGCCGACCTGGAGGAAGGGGTGAACGTCCGCACCACCGTCCGCACCGCGCCCGACGGCACGCGGACCGTGGAGCGCTCGGCGGAGCAGGGCGAGCTGACGATCAGCCGGGACTACGGCCACCGGATCACCGCCCGGACGGGGGACGGCTGCACGTGGTCACTGGTGGCCCGCGGGAACACCGCCAAGCTGGATCCCCCGATCCAGACCTGCACCCGCTCCGAGTCCGGCGCCATCACGCTGAGGTCCTGGACCATCGCCACGGACGGCGTGCGCCAGGCCTCCGTCATGACCGGGACCGACGAACACGGCGGCGAATTCGCCCTCGGCGGCGGCAGCCTCCACAGGCCGTGAGCCGACTCCCCGAGGAAAAACAGAAGGCAAGGAGATCACCGCTCCTCGCCACGCTCAACGTATAGCGCACCGGGGGGCTTGTGGCAAGACCCCGGTCATGCCGCAGAATCGCCCGCCGAGCCCGGAAACCTGCGGAGATCGGAGTCCCGAAGTGCGTGTGCTGGTGTCGACGTATGGGTCGCGCGGGGATGTCGAACCGCTGGTGGGCCTCGCGCTGCGGCTGCGGGAGCTCGGTGCGGAGGTGCGGGTGTGCGCGCCACCGGACGAGGACTTCGCGCGGCGGCTGGCCGGTGTCGGCGTGCCGCTGGTGCCGGTCGGCCCGTCGGCACGCGAGCTGACCAAGGCGGCGCCGCCGCCGTCGTCCCTCCCCCGGTACGCGGCCGAGCTGATCGCCACCCAGTTCGACGTGGTGACCGCGGCGGCCGAGGGGTGTGACGTGGTGGTGGCGACCGGGATGCTGCCGACCGTGGCCGGCGCGCTGTCAGTGGCCGAGAAGCTGGGCATCCGCTCGGTGTCCGTGGCCTTCCAGCAGATCAGCCTGCCGTCGCCGCACCACCCGCCGATGGCGTATCCGGGCCACCCGTTCCCGCCGGAGGTGACCGACAACCGGGAGCTGTGGAAGCTGAACGCGCGCACCGTCAACGCGCTGTTCGGCGAGGCGCTCAACTCCAACCGGGTGGCGAACGGCCTGCCCCCGGTGGACGACGTCCGCGCCTACGCCGTCGGCGACCGGCCGTGGCTGGCGACGGACCCGGTCCTGGACCCGTGGCGGGCGACGCCGGACCTCGACGTCGTGCAGACCGGCGCCTGGTTCCCGCCGGACGAACGCCCGCTGCCGGAGGATCTGGCGGCGTTCCTGGACGCCGGCGCGCCGCCGGTGTACGTGGGCTTCGGCAGCATGCCGATGCACGCTTCGGCGGACGCCGCCCAGGTGGCCGTCGCGGCGGTCCGCGCGCAGGGCCGCCGGGTGGTGGTGGCGCGGGGCTGGGCCGAGCTGGCCCCGCTGGACGGGCGGGACGACTGCTTCGTCGTCGGCGAGGTGAACCACCAGGCGCTGTTCGGCCGGGTGGCCGCCGTCGTCCACCACGGCGGCGCGGGCACCACGACGACGGCCACCCGTGCCGGCGCGCCCCAGGTGGTGGTGCCCCAGGCGGCGGACCAGCCGTACTGGGCGGGCCGGGTGGCCGACCTGGGCATCGGCGTGGCCCACGACGGGCCGGTCCCCACGTTCGAGTCCCTGTCCGCCGCGCTCGGCACGGTTCTGAAGCCGGAGACCCGCGCCCGAGCGCAGGCCGTAGCCGAAGTGACCCGCACCGACGGCGCGACGGTCGCCGCCAAGCTCCTGCTGGAGGCGGCCAGTGGAGAGGGCCGCGAGGGCCACCAGCCCCGGTGAGTCATACCTGCCGAGGCACCGGGCTGCCGGGCTCGTCCAGCCAGGGGATCTGCTGGCCGGTCGGAGTGACGGTCACGCCGAAGCGCGGCAGGCCCGGCCGCCCCCGCCCGTTCCACCACCGCATCGCCCGCTCCACGGCGCTCGCCAGGCGCCGGGCACCGGACTGGTACACGATCGCCGGCTCCTTCCCCCGGAACACCACGGCCGCCCAGGAGCGATCGGTGAGGCCGTAGAACCAGGCGGTGGTGGTCTCCTCGTTCTGCCGGTGAACCAGGTGGGCGCAGTCCGAAACGGCCAGGCCGGTGACGAAGGTGGCGGCGTCGAAGGTGCCGCCGAGGTCGTCCAGTTCCAGCGTGGTGGCCAGGGAGATGTCGGCGCCCCCGGGGAACTCCGGCGCGTACTCAGCGTGACGCGGCCACTGGAGCCGGTGGGCACGGAGCTTCATGAACTCCACCAGTTCGGTGAAGCGTCCCGACGCCGTTCCGTCCGCCGCCACGGTGAGCCGCAGCACGGCGTCCTGGTTGGCGTAGTGGGTGCCCCAGGGCGCGAGGATCAGCCCACCCGGCCGGACCTGCTCCAGCCAGGGGGCGGGTACCTCGCGGATCCCGCAGGTGGCGATCAGCCGGTCGTACGGCGCCCCCGGCGGCCAGCCCTCGCGGCCGTCGGCCACGACGACCTCCGGGTGCAGTCCGGCCCGGTCGAGGGCGGCACGGGCCCGGGCGGCGACGGCGGCGTCCACCTCCACACTGACTACGTGGTCGCCGCCGAGGCGGTGGGCGAGGAGCCCGGCGTTCCAACCGGTGCCGGTGCCGACCTCCAGCACCCGCATGCCGGGCTTCACGTCGAGGTCGCGCAGCATCGACGCGACGACGGAGGGCATGCTGGCCGAACTCGTCGGCACGGAGCCGGGGGCGGTGCCGGTGTGCTCGCCGTCGTCCCACTGGGTGACGATCGGCACGTTGGCCAGCGCCGCCCGCCGCCACGCGGCGGGCTCCTCATACCGGTTCAGGGCGGTGCTCCGGCCGGTGGCCATGTCGTGGGCCCACATCAAATCGGGCAGGAAGAGCGAGCGGGGCACGGCCTCGAAGGAGCCGGCCCAGTCACGGGTCAGGCAGCCGTTGTCGAGGAGGAACCGCCCCAGCGGAAAGCCGGGGCGGTCCGTTCCCTCAGTGGAGGGACGTGTCACTTGCGGTGACCTCCGTTACCGGGCGGCGAGGTGCCGTCGGGGGAGGGCGGTGGCGGGGGCGGCGGCGGTTGGATGGGGGCAGGGTTACCCCCGTGTCCTCCGTCGGGCATTCGGTCCTCCGTTTGGCAGATGGTGACGCGACACCGCCAGGCAACAACCGGCGGGAAACCCACGCTAAGGCTGTTCGGCCGCCCTCTTCCAGGATATTCTCGTACCGGACTAAATTGCCTCCCGGTACATCTCTGCCCATTCGGACAGAAGTTCCCTCGCCTGCTCGCCGAACACGGCACGTTGCTCGTAGAGGGCGAAAATTTCCAGATGCTCCGCGATATCCCGGGAGTCCCGAAAGACGATGCGGCCGGTGAACACCTCGACGGTCACGAGCCGGTCGTCGTAGATGGTGAAGGTGTTCATCGGGCCACGACTCATGCGGGTGCCGTACGGGATCAGCCCGATGCGTACGTTCGGCAGCCGGGAGATCGAGGCCAGCCGATCGATCTGCACAGACATCGCGGCGGGCTCCACCACGGCCCATTTCACCGCCTGCTCGGTGAGCAGGAAGGTGAAAGACTTCGCCGTGTCGTAGAGCACCGCCTGCCGCTCCAGCTTACGCGCGACGGTCTTGCTGACGTCGCCCGGCGAGTATTCGAGGCTCGCGCGGACGTACTCCGGTATGGCGAGCAGACCGGTGACCATGGCCGGAAGGAAGTATCTGAGCTGCGTCGCCCCGGCTTCCAGCGCGGCAAGCTCGGCCTGCCTTTTCTCCAGGCCTCTGCGCCACAGTTCCCGGCTCACCTGCCACTCGGTGTTGGCGACCCGGGCGAGTGCCATTACTTCGTCGGCGTAGTCGGGGGGAGCACCGAGCGCCCGCAGGATACGCTCGACCTCCACGAGACTGGGAGTCTTTCTCCCTGTCTCGATCTTGCTGATGGTGCTCTGGGACATCGCGCAACGCCGAGCGAGCCGGTCTCCGCTGAGACCGGCTCGCCCGCGTAGCTCTCGGAGCATTCTCCCCAGGTCGGTTCGGGACTTCCCCAGTTGCTCCGGCTCCAGTGTCACCCGTGTTCTTTCACATACTCCGCGAACGGTACCGAGTGCGCCACCGCCAACCGCTTCCATTCGACGTATGGAGTGGGATCCCCATCGATGAGTTCACGGCTGATCTGCGTTCCGTCAGGGCGGTAGTTCATCAGAACCACCTTGCTTTCGTCGAACAGCCAGAAGTCCTGCTCGGGGAGTCCCGGGTTGTCGCGGTCGGTCAGGTCGAGGATCCTGACGTCCTCTCCAGCGGCCACGTTGTGATGATAGTGCGCGAACTCGAACCTGAGGTAGTCCGTCAGCGGGCGAGTGAGGACGTGGACCCTGCCAACGGTGCGTCCGGTGTTTCGGAAACCCTTGACACGTTCGATCCACGCGGCGGCGTCCGACGGTTCGAGGGGTTGCCCCGCGAGGAAGCGACGGATGGCGTCCTCCTCCTGGGGGACTGTGTAGACGGGGTGCGTCTCCAGCCGCCAGGCATCGCGCTCCATGGAGTCGAAGAAGGCTCGCCAGTCCTTACCATCCAAGCGCACGGAAGGCCTCCCGCAGGGTGTGCTCCGGGATCTCTACGAGGGACTCCCCCGTCGGTGGCTCGAACCCGGTGAACGTGTCGCCCTGTACCACGAAGGTGTTCCGGTCGGTCGCGTACACGTTCGGACAGTCGTCTCCAGTGCACTCCCCCGAACCACTTCCGCTCCCCGTGCCCGTGAGGCGGGTGAGGCCCAACTGGTCGGCCATCGTGAACCCCCTTGCATGCGGATTGCTCCGGTGAGGTCGGTCGGGACGAGCGTAGGGGCCTCGGCGTGAGCGGAGGTCGCGAACGCTGGACTATTCCCCTTCCGGCATAAACATCTCTCCCGCCGCCGCCCGCCCCTCTCCGGGGGCGGGCGGCGGCGTTTCTGGTCATGTCGGTCAGGTGGGGCGGGGGCCGAAGAGGAGGTCGAGCATGTCGCCCAGGGAGGCCTGGAGGAGGACGACGAGGGCGCGGAGTTCTTCGGGGGTGAGGGCGTCGGCGGGGCGGTGGCGGCTGGCGCGGTAGGTCTGGTCGGCCGCGCGGGCGCGGGTGAGGATGTCGCCTCCGCGTGGGGGTGGGGCGGGGATGGGTGGTGGCGGGGATGGGATGGGTGGGGTGTGTGGGGGGAGCGGGGTGGGGATGGCGGGTCGCCGGGTGAGGGCGGCCCAGACGGTGCGGGACCCGGCGGGCGGGGTGGTGACTCCCCACCCGGCGGCGAGGTGTTCGACGAGGAGGAGGCCGCGGCCGCTCTCGCAGGTGGGGGTGGGGTTGCGGAGTTCGGGGGCGGGGTGCGGGAGGGGGCGGAGGAGGTCGGGGGTGGGGGTGGATTCGTGGATCTCGATGAAGAGGTGGGAGGAGGTGGGCCACAGACAGCAGGTGAGGTAGGGGCTGGTGGCGTGGCGGACGCTGTTGGTGGCCAGTTCGGAGACGGTGAGCTCGGCGGTGTCGAGGGTGTCGGGGTGGTGGAGTCGCCAGCGGGTGAGGGCCTGGCGGGTGAAGCGGCGGAGGGAGGAGGGGGCGCGGTCGTCTCCGGCCACGGTGAGGAGGGCGGAGCCGAGGCGTCCCCGGCGGGGCTGGGCCTGGTCGAAGAGGGAGGGGTGAGAGGTCGTGACAGGCACGGGGGAGACCTCCATGTCCACGGCGGGCACGGACTGTTGCTGAACGGCTACACCGTAGCGTGTAAATTTACCTCCTGAACGCCATTCGTGGATTTCACACGGGCGAGTGACGCCGGGTCAGCGGGGCGCGCGGTGGTCCGCGAGAGGATGCCAGGACGATGAAGAAGGTGGTCGGATGAGCAACCCCCAGAGCCCCACGGTCAGGCGCCGCCGGCTGGGGCTCGAACTGAGACGCCTCCGTGACGCGGCAGGACTGACCACCAAGGACGTCGCCCGCAGCCTGGAGATCAGCGAAGCGAAGATCAACCGGATCGAGCGGGGCAACCTCACGGCGCGAGTGATCGACGTACGCGCGATGCTGGACTTGTACGGACTGCATGACCCCGAGCAGCGAGAGGCGTTGCTCACGCTGACCCGTCAGGCTCGGGAGCGCGGTTGGTGGGCTCAATACGAGGACGTGCTGCCAACTGGCTTCGAGACCTACGTGGGTCTGGAGGCCGATGCCGCGAGCCTCCGAGCCTTCTCGGTCACCGTCCTCCATGGCCTGTTGCAGACGGAGGACTACGCCCGCACGCTCATCCGGCAGGTGAACCCCGGGATGGACGGCGAGAGCGTCGATCGCCTGGTAGCCCTGCGCTGTGAGCGGCAGCGGCTTCTGGATCGCACTCCGGAGCCCCTGAAGCTGTGGACCATCATCGACGAGGCCATACTGCGGCGTCCAATCGGAGGTCGCGAGGTGATGAGAGCACAGCTCCAGCGGCTGCTCAGGGAGGCGGAGCGCCCTTGCGTGGATTTGCAGGTGCTGCCGTTCTCCAAGGGATGGCACCCTGGTCTCTCTGGCGCCTTCACACTGATCGAGTTCCTGTCTGATGCTGACAAGGACGTCGTCTACATCGACGGGCCGGGAGGCAACCTCTACCTGGAGAAGTCTGCCGAGGTCCGCCAGGCGGCCGACACGTTCGACCGGCTACGTGCGAAGGCCCTTGATGGGGACGAGTCCCTCCAGATGATCAAGGCAGCAGCTAAGGATGTGTGACGGATGCCCACGCCGAACCTGAGCAACGCCCGCTGGTTCACCGCCTCCGCCAGCGACAACAAGAACTGCGTAGAGGTCGCGTTCCTTGACGACGGGTCCGTAGCCCTCCGTGACTCCAAGGACCGCAGCAAACCCCCGCACGTCTTCACCTCGCACGAGTGGGCCTGCTTCCTGGACGGCGCCCGAAAGGGGGAATTCGACCCGCGCTGATCCACCCCCTCTCTACCCCCGTGCGCCGGGCCTTCCTCCAACGAGGCAGGCCCGGCGCACGCTTGTTCCCCTTGACGCCACCTCCCCTTAACCTCCGATTCCCCTCTCATCCACCAAAAACAACCGGATCGGATGATTCCGCCCCCAGGCACCCAGGCTGGCGACGCACCGTTCTTCTTGATGACACTGTGCCGCCACATCGACTGCCCGGACTGAACCCACCACCCTCCGGACAGTTATCTGTACTGGGCGCCCCCGAACGGGCGCCCAGCGTCGTGCCCGGGGAACATCCTGGGGGAGGTCGTTGAGGTCGTGATGCTCATCCACCATCGAGGAGGTCCGCTCCACAGCCCGGTCGTCCCCCGACCATGCCCGCGTGGTGGACTGGCGGGGTGGTCATGACGAACCCGAACGGAAAGCCGGACACCCCCGCACGGCTCCCCAGATCGTGGACGCCTCCCCCACCACCCCCGCCCCCGCGCCACGTCCTCGCCCGAACCCCCCTCTGGTGGCGCTGGGCCGTCGCACTCTCTCTCGTCTCCTACGCGGCCATCGTCATCGCCGTGCAGGTCGACTCCCCGCTGGTCACCCTCGACTGGCGGATCAAGCTCTTCCGCCCCTGGCACCACTGGCCCGAGTGGCAGCCCGCCCTCGAAGTGCTCGTCCTCGCCGGCCAGCGCGGCCCCACCGCCGCCATCGTCATCCTGATAATGCTGTGGCGCTGGCACCGCACCCGCGACGCCCGCCCCCTCCTCACCCTCCTGTGGGCACTCCTCCTGCTCAACGTCAGCGTGGGCGCCGTCAAGTACGGCCTCGGCCGCCTCGGCCCCCGGCAGACTGACGACATCGGCTCCCCCGAGATGTTCTCCGGCGGCGACATCTTCCCCTCCGGCCACACCGCCAACGCGGTGGTCACCTGGGGAGTCCTCGCCTACCTCGCCCACCGCAACCGCCGGACCCTCGCCGCCGTCGCGGCCGCTGCCGCCTTCGGCGTCGGCATGACCACCGTCTACCTCGGCACCCACTGGATCTCCGACGTCCTCGCCGGCTGGATCGCCGGCATCCTGGTGATGCTCGCCCTCCCCATCAGCACCCCGGGCATCAACTGGACCCACGCCGCCCTGCGCGCCTGGTGGTCCGGGCGCAGACGGACCCGGCCCCGGACCCGGACCCGGACGTGGCCGCCGCCGCTGACCGGCGACCCCGGTGAGACGGCGCCCGACGCCTGCCTGCCGGAACAGCGCGCCGGGATGTCCTCCCCCGGCCGGCGCTGACCCGTGCGCCGCTAACCCGCCTCCCCCGCAGCGGTCCCCGACTCGCCCGCCGACTCCGTCGCCGAATCGGCGGGCCGCCCCGTCATGCCCTCCATCAGGGCGCGCAGCCCCTCCACGACCTCCGCCCCGCTCGGCGCGTGCTCCGGGTCCCCCAGCCACTGGAGCATCACCCCGGAGAACAGCGCCAGCTGCACCGAGCCGAGCGTGCGCACCGTCCGCTCCGGCACGCTCCCCTCCTCCAGCCCGCTCACCGAGGCCGCCATCCCGCGCCGCCCCTCCCGCTGACCGGCGGCGATCTGCTCCCGCAGCTCGGGCGAGTGCTCCGCCTGCACGAACGCCTCGACGCTGGCCAGCCAGAGCGAGCGGTGGGTGGCGAAGGTGTCGATCATCCGCTGCCACATCGCCTCGGCCCGCTCCGCCGGGCTGGCCTGATCAGGAGACTCGGCCTCGGCCAGCACCCGGCCGACCTCCTCGCCCCACTCGTCCAGCGCCTGCATCAGCGCCGCGTTCAGCAGCGCCTCCCGGGAGCCGAAGTGGTAGCCGATGGCGGCCATGGAGACGCCTCCGGCCGCCGCCACGATGTCGCGGACGGTGGTCCGCCCGTACCCCTTCTCGATCAGGCAGCGCCGGGCGCCGGCCAGCAGGTCCTCGCGATTTCCCATGCCCGGAGACTACCCGAGCAGACGTCTTAGGCGCATGCCTAAGACGTCCGTCTTGTGCAAGCGCCCAAATCCTGGCTATGGTCGTGCCCAGACAGCGGCAACCACTGACGCGAACCACGCGACAAACAGGGGGAAAAGCCTCATGAACGGACGACGTGTCCTCATCTCCGGCGCCAGCGTCGCCGGCCCCGCGCTGGCCCACTGGCTGGTCCGGTACGGCTTCGACGTCACGGTCGTGGAGCGCGCCGGTGCGCTGCGCGAGGGCGGCCAGGCGGTCGACTTCCGCGGCCGGCCGCAGATGGGCGTGCTGGAGCGGATGGGCGTCCTGGAGGAGATCCGGCGCCAGCAGACCCACATGGGCGAGGTCACCGTGATCGACGCCCGGGGGCGGCGGCGCACCAGCCTGCCGTCCGAGATCGCCAGCGGCGAGGTGGAGATCCTGCGCGGCGACCTCGCCCGCATCCTGTACGAGGCGACCTCCGAGGACGCCGAGTACGTCTTCGGCGACTGGATCACCTCGATCACCGAGGACGCCGCCGGCGCCCACGTCACCTTCCGGCACGGCGCCCCGCGCACCTTCGACCTGGTGGTCGGTGCCGACGGCGTGCACTCCGGGGTCCGCCGGCTCGCCTTCGGCCCGGAGTCGGCCTACCGCCGCGAGCTGGGCATGTACCACGCGGTCTTCAGCACCGGGAACCACCTCGGCCTGGACCACACCGGGATCATGTACAGCGTCCCCGGCAAGTCCGCCAACGTCTCCAGCGCCCGGGACGCGGCACGCGCGACGGTGGCGCTGTACTTCGCCTCCGCGCCGCTGGCCTACGACCACCACGACACCGAGTGGGCCCGGCGGCAGGTCGCCGAACGCTTCGCCGGGGAGGGCTGGGAGGTGCCCCGGCTGCTGGAGGCCATGTGGGACGCCCCGGACTTCTACTTCGACTCCACCAGCCAGATCCGCGTCGACCGCTACTCGCGCGGACGCGTGGTGCTGCTCGGCGACGCCGGCTACGCCCCCGGCCCGGGCGGCATGGGCACCGGGCTGGCCGTGGTCGGGGCGTACGTGCTGGCCGGCGAGATGGCGGCGGCCCGGGGCAACCACGCCGCCGCCTTCGCCCGCTACGAGGAGCGGATGCGCCCCTATGTGACCGTCTGCCAGAAGCAGGGCGAGGGCGCCGACCGCTTCATGGTGCCGGCCAGGCGCCGCCACATCTGGCAGCGCGACCTGATCTGGGGCACGCTGCCGCACGTGCCGTGGAAGGGGCTGATCGCCAAGATGGCCACCAGGGCGGCCGAGGCGATCACCCTGCCGGACTACCCGGCCGCCGCGCCCTCCCCGCGCTCCCGGCGACCGCTGACCGGCACCACCAGCGGGGTTCCGGCCACCGGGCAGTCGATCACCACCGCCTGAAGCCCGAACACCTCCCGCACCAGCTCCGCCGTCACGATCTCGCCGGGCGGACCGGCGGCGACCACCCGCCCGTCGCGCATCGCGATCAGGTGGTCGGCGTACCGGCAGGCGTGGTTGAGCTCGTGCAGCACCATGACGACGGTGCGCCCGTCGGCCCGGTTGAGCTCGGTGACCAGCTCCAGCACGTCCACCTGGTGGGCCAGGTCGAGGTAGGTGGTGGGCTCGTCGAGCAGCAGCAGCGAGGTGTCCTGGGCCAGCGTCATGGCGATCCACACCCGCTGGCGCTGCCCGCCGGACAGCTCGTCCACCGAGCGGGCGGCCAGCGCGGCGACACCAGTGGCCTCCAGGGCGGCGTCCACCACCCGGTCGTCGGCGGAGGACCACTGGCGCCACCACCGCTGGTGCGGGGTGCGGCCCCGGGCCACCAGGTCGCGCACGGTGATGCCGTCCGGGGCGGTCGGGGTCTGCGGCAGCAGGGCGAGACGGCGGGCCAGGTCGCGGCCGGCCAGGTCGGCGATCCGCTCGCCGTCCAGGTAGACGGCGCCGGCGGCCGGCTTCAGCAGTCGGGCCAGGGCGCGCAGGGCGGTGGACTTGCCGCAGGCGTTCGGGCCGACCAGGGCGGTCACCTGGCCGGCGGGGATCTCCAGGTCGAGGCCGTCGGCGACGATCCGGTCGCCGTAGGCCAGCCGCAGGCCGTCGCCGCGCAACGCGGCGGTGCCCGCCTCCGGGCCGGACGCCGGGTCCTGCCCGGTCGCCGAGACCCTCCCGGCCGAGCGGTCGTTCGGGGTGGTCGCGTCGGTCGATCCGGTCGTCGCGGCGGTCACGGTCAGCCTCCCTTTCCGGCCCGGTTCGCCCGGGCGAGCAGCCACATCAGGTACGGGGCTCCGATCACGCCCGTGACGATGCCGACCGGCAGTTCGATCGGCGCGAAGAGCAGTCGGCCGGCCAGGTCCGCCACCAGCAGCAGGGCCGCGCCCACCAGGCCGCTGGTGACCAGCGGGATCGGGCCGGTGCCGGTGATCCGCCGGGCGATCTGCGCGGACGCCAGCGCGACGAAGGAGATCGGCCCGGCGGCGGCGGTGGCCGCGGCGGCCAGCGCCACGCCGAGGGTCAGCAGGGCGATCCGGGCACGCCGGATCGGCATGCCGAGGCCCAGCGCGGTGTCGTCGTCGTACTGGAGGAGCTGGTACGGCCGGATGAGCGCGAGCGTCAGCGGGACCAGCACCAGCAGCGCCAGCCCCACCCAGCGGACGTGCTCGTAGCCGCGGCCGTTGAGGCTCCCGGTCAGCCACACCATGGCGCGCCCGGCCTGGTCGATGTCGGCGCGGGCCAGCATCCACCGGTTCAGCGCGGTCAGCGCGCCCTGCATGGCGAGGCCGACCACGACGAACCGGTAGCCGGTGATGGCGCCGCCGCGGTACGCCATCAGGTAGATCACCGCGGCGGCGGCCAGGGCGCCGACCAGCGCCCCGAACGGCACGGCCGCGTAGGAGCCGGCGCCGGCGGCGGTGACGCCCGCGAGCAGCACCACGCCCACGCCGCCGACGCTGGCACCGGCCGAGATGCCGATGAGGTCCGGGCTGGCCAGCGGGTTGCGGGTGACGGCCTGGAAGACCGCCCCGGCCAGCCCGAACGCCAGCCCGACCAGCACGGCGGTCAGGGCGCGCGGCAGCCGCAGCTGGTGGACGATCAGGTCGGCCTGCTCCGGCCCGCCGCCGAACAGCGAGCGGACGACGTCGCCCGCCGGGATGGCGAACTGCCCCAGCGAGACGGAGGCGACCAGCCCGGCGAAGACCACGGCGGCCAGCGCGAGCACCGCCGCCACCACCCGCGGCCGGGCGCTCACCCCGATCGGCCCGGCCTCCAGCCGCAGCGGCCGGGCCGTCCAGCCCGCCTGCCGGAGACGGGGCCGCGGCTGGGGCTGGGGCTGGGCCTGGGAAGAGGGTTGGGGCTGGGGCGCGTCCTTCGGCCGGCCCGTGGACGTCGTCTGACTCACCGGCTGTGCTCCTTGAGCTTGCCGCGCTTGACCAGCGCGATCAGGAAGGGGGCGCCCACCAGCGCGGTCACCACGCCGACCTCCAGTTCGCCGGGGCGGGCGACCATCCGGCCGACCACGTCGGCGGCCAGCACCAGCGTGCCGCCGGCCAGGCCCGAGCAGGGGATCAGCCAGCGGGCGTCCGGGCCGATGAAGGCGCGCACCGCGTGTGGGACGACCAGTCCGACGAAGGTGATCGGGCCGGCCGCGGCGACCGCCGCGCCGGTGAGCAGGATCACCGCGAGCGCACCGAGGCCGCGGGTCAGCCCGACCCGGGTGCCGAGCGAGGTGGCGACGTCGTCGCCGAGCGCCAGCGCGTTCAGCCGGCTGCTGATCGCCAGGGCGAGCAGCAGGCCGGCGGCGACGAACGGCAGCAGGAGCAGCCCCACCTCGCCGTCGCGGCCGGCCAGCGAGCCGACGGCCCAGTAGCGGTACTGGTCCAGGGTGCGGACGTTGAGCAGCACCAGGGCGCTGGTGAACCCGTCCAGCAGGAAGGTGACGGCCGCTCCGGCCAGGGCCAGCTTCGCCGGGGTGGAGCCGCCGCGCCCGGTGCCGCCGACCAGGTAGGCCAGGGCGCCGGCCAGGGCCGCGCCGAGGAAGCCGAACCACACGTACTCCAGGGGGCCGGTGAGCCCCAGCAGGCCGATGCTGGCCGCCACCGCGAAGGCCCCGCCGGCGCTGATGCCGAGCAGGCCGGGATCGCCGAGCGGGTTGCGGGTGATGTCCTGGGCGACGGCCCCCGCCACGCCCAGGGCCAGGCCGACCAGCAGCCCGAGCAGGGTGCGCGGCATCCGCAGTTCCCGGACCACCACCGCGTCCCCGGCGTCGCTGCCGCCCAGCGCGGCCAGGACGTCGGCCATCGGCACCGCCTTCGTGCCGATCGCCAGCGACGCGAAGACCGCGGCGGCGAGCGCGACGAGCAGCCCGAGCAGCAGGGCGGGCCGCGCCCAGGCGGCGCGGTGCGGCGGGGGGTGATGGGCCGGCTTTGTCGCGGCTTCGAGCGTCACAGGCACGTCCGTAAGGTAAGGCATGCCTTGTCGTTTTTGTCACCCTGCCTCACCAGGCGGACGGCGGCGGCCATCCGGCGGCCATCCACGGCCATCCACCGGGCAAGACGCGATTGACAAATACTTAGGCAAGGCTAATCTTTACGCGATCCCGACAAGCGCCGACAAGCCGGACATCCCCGGCTGTCCCTGCTTCTCCCTCATGTCCCCCACGGAGAGAACACAATGAGCCGGAATCCCCGACGCCGCTGGGTCAGCCGCGTGGGCGCTCTCCTCCTGACCGCCAGCGTGGCCGCCGGGCTCACCGCCTGCGGCTCCTCCGACTCCGGCGGTGCCCCGGCGGAGAGCTCCGCCAGCGCCGCGGCCGGCGACAGCGCCGCCGCCTTCCCCCGCACCATCGAGCACCACAAGGGCACCACCGAGATCCCGGCCAAGCCGGAGCGGGTGGTGGCCCTGGACAACAGCCTGGTGGAGGCGGTCATCGCGCTGGAGGCCCCGCTCGTCGGCGGCATCGGCTCCTACCGCGACCAGTCCGGTTTCCCGGACTACCTCGGCGACGCGGTGAAGGACACCATGGACGTCGGGCCGCTGGACAACCCCAACCTGGAGGCCATCGCCTCGCTCCAGCCCGACCTGATCGTCTCCGCGACGGTCCGCCACGACGCCCTCTACGACCAGCTCTCCGCCATCGCGCCGACCGTCTTCGTGGAGACCACCGGCCCGATCTGGAAGGAGAACATCACGCTGCTCGGCGAGGCCCTCGGCGAGGAGGACAAGGCCGCCGAGGAGCTCGCCGCCTACGAGGAGCGCGCCAAGGCGGTCGGCGACGCCATCAACGCCGCGGCCGGCGACCCGACGGTCTCCATCGTCCGCTTCGTGGACGGCCCGACCCGCATCTACCTGCCGAAGACCTTCGTCGGGATCATCCTGGAGGACATGGGCATCGCCCGCCCGGAGAACCAGCGCGATCCCGAGGAGTTCAACATCGAGATCAGCGAGGAGCAGATCCAGCAGGCGGACGCCGACTACATCTTCATGACCACCTTCAGCGGCGGCGAGGAGCGGCGGGAGCAGTTCCTGGCCAACCCGCTGTGGGAGCGGCTGAACGCCGTGCAGAACGACCACGTCTTCGAGGTGGACGACGCCACCTGGATGACCTCCGTCTCGCTGCAGGGCGCCGAGTTCGTGCTCGACGACATGGCCGAGGCCTTCGGCGTCGACCCGGCGAAGTAGTCCCCCCCACGCGCCGTGCGCACCGCGCCCCCGCCCCGACCGGGCACCGGTCGGGGCGGGGGCGCGTCGTGTTCGCGTCGCGCCCGTGGCGGGGGCGTCACGCCGTCTCGGGCACCGGGATGGGGCGCTTGTCGATGGCCGCCGCCATCACGTCCGGGAAGAGGTCCGGGGTGCAGGCGAAGGCCGGGGCGCCCAGGGCCGCCAGCGCCGCCGCGTGCTGCCGGTCGTAGGCCGGGGCGCCGGAGTCCGACAGCGCCAGCAGTGCCACGAACTGCACCCCCGCCGCCTTCATCTCCGCCACCCGGCGCAGCATCTCGTTGCGGATCCCGCCCTCGTAGAGGTCGCTGATCAGCACCACCACGGTGTCCGCCGGCCGGGTGATCTTCGACTGGCAGTAGGCCAGCGCCCGGTTGATGTCGGTGCCCCCGCCCAGCCGGGTGCCGAAGAGCACGTCCACCGGGTCGTCGATCTGGTCGGTGAGGTCCACGATCGAGGTGTCGAACACCACCAGGCGGGTCGACACCGCCTTCATCGAGGCCAGCACCGCGCCGAAGATCGCCGAGTACACCACCGACTCCGCCATCGACCCGGACTGGTCGATGCACAGGATGATGTCCTTCTTCGTCGACCGCTGCGCCCGGGCGTACCCCACCAGCCGCTCCGGCACGACCGTGCCGTACTCCGGCAGGTAGTTCTTCAGGTTCGCCAGGATGGTGCGGTTCCAGTCGATGTCCGCGTGCCGGGGCCGGGAGGTGCGCGCCGAGCGGTCCAGCGCGCCGCCGATCACCGAGCGGGTGTGGTCGGCCAGCCGCCGCTCCAGCTGCTTGACCACGCCGTCGACGACCTGGCGGGCCGTGGTGCGGGTGGTCTCCGGCATCGCCCGGTGCAGTGAGACCAGGGTGGCGACCAGGTTGACGTCCGGTTCGACGGCCTGGAGCATCTCCGGCTCCAGCAGCAGCTGGTCGAGCCGCAGCCGCTCGATGGCGTCCTGCTGCATCATCCGCACCACGCTGCTCGGGAAGTACTCCCGGATGTCGCCGAGCCAGCGCACCACCGCGGGCGCCGAGCCGGACAGGCTCGCGCTCCGCTCGCCGCTGCCGTCGGGGTCGCCGCTGCCGCCGCGCCTGCCCCGGCGCCCACCGGCCCCGCCCTCACCGGCCTCGTAGAGCGCCGCGAGGGCGGCGTCCATGGCGGCGTCGGCCCGGCTGAGGTTGCTCGGGCACTGCTCGGCGGCGGCCCCGCCGAGCACCAGGCGCCAGCGCCGCATCCGCTCCGCCTCGTCGATGCCCGCAGCGTCGATCCCGGCCGCGTCGATCCCGGAGCCGGTGTCCACAGCCTGTGGACGGGGCTCCGCCCCGGGCTCCGGCGCTGCCGAGGAGGTGTCGGCGGTGGTGGTCATCGGGGCACTCCGAGGAGAAGTTCGAGGGTGGGCAGGACGGTGTCGGCGAGGGCCAGCACGGCCGGGTCCTCGGGCAGGGTGTCGGCGGCGGCCGCCGGGCCGGTGGCGCCCCCCGGCGCCCCGGCACCGGCCCCGCCCCGGTCGCCGAAGCCGGCGACCCGGTCCCCGATGCTGCGCCGCTCGCCCTGGGCGAAGCCGGCGAAGGTGCGGCGCAGCACTGGCAGCAGGTCGATGAAGGCCTGTTCGTTCAGGCCCGCGAGCCAGGAGTCGAGCAGCCGCAGCAGGTGCGGGTCGTGCACCAGCAGCAGGCCGCCGCCGGAGAGGAAGCCCTCCGCCCAGCCGGCCGCGTCGTCGGGCGCGGCCGCGGGGGCGAGGGCGAGCCGCATCCGCCGCGCCGCGCCGTCGGCGTCGACCCGCTCGGAGTCCAGCAGCAGGCGCACGGCCCGCCCGCGCAGCAGGCCCGGGATGCCGCCGGCCCCCGCGCCGGACGCCCCGCCGGCCGGACCCCCGGGGACACCGGTGCTGACCGGGGCCCGGTCGGCGATCCGCAGCAGCGCCGCGGCCCAGCTGTCGGACAGGTCCGGCTCGCCGAGCAGGCCGATGGCGTCGTGCGCGCGGTCCACGTGGGCGCGCAGGCCGGCCGCGGCACGGGCGTCGAGCCCGGTGCAGGCCGGCGGCAGCGCGACGCACAGCCGCACCGCGATGCCGCGGGCCACCCGGCGCAGCGCGTCGGCGTCGGTGCCGCGCACGTCGCCGTAGCGGAGCGAGCGGACCAGCGCGGGCAGTGCCTCGGCCAGCTGGCCGGCGTCGGTGTCCAGGGCCGCCAGGTCGGTGAGCGCCTGGATGACGGTGTCCAGCGCCTCGGGCAGGTCGGCCAGCAGGCACTGCTCGGCCAGCGCGGTGACGTCGGCGAGGTCGCCGGAGCGGGTGGCCCGGTCCCGCACCCTGGCCGTGGCGGCCGTCTCCACGGTGCTGCCCCACACCGCCGCTTCGGCGACCGAGACGGCGAGTTCGGGGCGCCAGTGCAGCCGCCAGGTCTCCCGGAAGGTGCCGGTGGAGCCGCGCGAGTGGGTGGGCGTGCCCCAGTCGACGTCCAGCAGCCGCAGGCGGTGCAGCAGCCGGCTGCGCAGCTGGTCGGTCTCCCGGCGCAGGTCGAGTTCGAGGTCCTTGCCGTCGGCCTGCGGGAGCAAGCGGAGGCGGCGCTGCCAGCGGGTGAGGTCCTGCTGGAGCGGGACGGCGGGCGCCTCGTCGGGCACGCCGCCGAGCGCGTCGCCGATCACCAGGCGGTCCCGGACGAGGGCGAGCGGCACGTCGGATCCGTCGCACATCACGGCGCGGACGGCGTCGGTGGCCTCCTCCAGCCCGGGCAGCGGGCGCCCGCGCATCACGGCCAGGGTCTCGGCGAGCCGCACGGCCTCGATGACGTGCGCGGAGGAGACGGCGATGTCCTCCTCGCGGAGCAGCCCGGCGACCTTGGTCATCCAGCGGGCCACCGGCCGGTCCGGCGCGGTGAACAGGTGGTGGTACCAGCCGGGGGACTCGATGCCGGCGCCGTAGCCGCCGTCCACGGTGAGCCGGCGGTGCGTCCAGGGCACCCAGGTGACGCCGGTGCGGATCTTCGGCAGGCCCTTGACCAGCGCGCGGTCGGCGCTGACGGCCGGCATCCGGGCGAGGGCGGGCACGTGCCAGGCGCCGCAGACCACGGCGATGCGGCTGTGCCCCTCCTTGACGGCGTCCCGGATCCGCAGGCGCATCCACGCCTCGCGCAGCGCGTCGGTCCGCTCGTCGGCGTCCCGGGCGGAGCCGGTGGCGGCGTCCGCGCCGGCCGGCTCCGGGAGGGTCTCGCCCTCGCGCAGCGCGGCCATGGCCTCGGCGACGGCGCGGAACGGGGCCAGGACGGTGGCCAGCGGGTCGCCGCCGGCCGCCGCGTCCGGGGCCGCCCCGTCCCGGTCCGCCGCGGCCCCCTCGCCCGCGGCGGACCGGGTGGGGGTGGCGCCGGCGAAGCGGTGCTCGACGACGTCCTCCCACCACTGCTCGGCGTCCTCGCAGCCGGCGGCGGCGGCCAGGGCGGCGATGGGGTCGGTCGCCAGGTACCGCTCCGGTCCGCCCGGGCCCTCCGGCTCGGCGGACGACGGCTGCGTGCCCGACGGCTGCGTGCTGGACGGCTGTGCGGTGGCCTGCTCGGTGGCCTGCTCCTCGGGGGCGGCAGACCGTTCGGCGGCCTCCGCGGCCTCCGCGGCCTCGGCCGCCTCCTGGCGGCGGCGCTCCGCGCGCTGCCGGGCCAGGGCGAAGGTGTGCGCGGCCGGCAGGTCGATGAACCGGACCGGGATGCCGCGCCCGGCCGCGTGCCGCAGCGCGACCCACTCCGGGGAGAACTCGGCGAGCGGCCAGAACGCCGCCTGCGCGGGGTCGTCGGCCGGCTGGGCGAGCAGGGCGACGGGCGGGACCATGTCGGGGTGGCCGGCGAGGGGCAGCAACTCGTCCGCCTCGCCGGGGCCCTCGACCAGCACGATGTCGGGCTGCCAGGCGGCGAGCGCGTCGCGCAGGTTGCGCGCCGAGCCCGGCCCGTGGTGGCGGATGCCGAAGAACTCCACGCCCTTCGGGGCGGTGGTGCGGGACGCGGCGGTGCGGGAGGCCGTGCCGCGGGGAGTCCTGCTCGTGCCGGCGGCGCGGGGGCGGCCCTTCGCCCCGGAGCCGCCCTCGGCGGCCCCCGCCGCGCCCCCGGCCTCCGCCTCGGGCGCGCTGGCGGATGCGGTCTGGGAGGTCATCGGGCCGGCACCTCGCGGCAGGCGCGGTAGAAGTCCTTCCAGCCGTCGCGCTCGCGGACGACCGTCTCCAGGTACTCGTGCCAGATCTGGGTGTCGGCGGACGGGTCACGGACGACGGCGCCCTGGATGCCGGCCGCGACGTCCGACGGGCGCAGCACTCCGTCGCCGAAGTGCGCGGCCAGCGCCAGCCCGGCGGTGACCACCGAGATGGCCTCGGCGGTGGAGAGCGTGCCGGAGGGGGACTTCACCTTGGTGCGGCCGTCCGCCGTCACGCCGTCGCGCAGCTCGCGGAAGACGGTCACCACCCGGCGGATCTCCTCGAAGCCGTCCGGGAGCCGCGGCAGGTCCAGCGAGCGGCCGAGTTGCTCGACGCGGCGGGAGACGATGTCCACCTCGTCCTCCACGCTGCCCGGCAGCGGCAGCACGACCGTGTTGAAGCGGCGGCGCAGCGCGCTGGAGAGGTCGTTGACGCCGCGGTCGCGGTCGTTGGCGGTGGCTATCAGGTTGAAGCCGCGGACGGCCTGCACCTCCTCGCCGAGCTCCGGCACCGGCAGCGTCTTCTCGGACAGGATGGTGATCAGGGTGTCCTGCACGTCGGCCGGGATGCGGGTCAGCTCCTCGACGCGGGCGATGCCGCCCTCGGCCATGGCCCGCATCACCGGGCTGGGCACCAGGGCGTCCCGGCTCGGGCCCTTGGTGAGCAGCTGGGCGTAGTTCCAGCCGTAGCGGATGGCCTCCTCCGGGGTGCCGGCGGTGCCCTGGACCAGCAGGGTGGAGTCGCCGCTGACGGCCGCCGCGAGGTGCTCGGACACCCACGTCTTGGCGGTGCCGGGGACGCCGAGGAGCAGCAGGGCCCGGTCGGTGGCCAGGGTGGTGACGGCGACCTCGATGACCCGGCGCGGGCCGATGTACTTGGGGGTGATCTCGGTGCCGTCGGGGAGGGTGCCGCCGAGCAGGTAGGTGGCCACGGCCCACGGGGACATCTTCCAGCGGGCCGGGCGGGGGCGGTCGTCGGCGGCGGCGAGCGCGGCCAGCTCCTCGGCGAACGCCTGCTCGGCGTGCGGGCGCAGGGCCGGCGCCGGCGCGGCGGAGCCGGTGCCGGGGGCGTCGAGGTCGGTGGCGGCGGTGGACATGGCGTTACTCCCCCTCGGGGCGTCAACAGACGTGGCGTGACCGATCTGTGAGGCTCCGCCGGACTGCCGTCCGCCGTGCCGCTCGGTCTGGTATCCACCATGCCCGCCGCCACTGACACCCGGGGGCCCCGGCCGTCCCCGGCCGGCTCCGCCGCCACCGCCCGGCTCCGCCGCCCCGGGCCGGGCTACCGCTCGACCACCACCCGTTCGTTGGGGACGCAGTGCGTCATGGTGAGGTTGCTGACGTCCCGGGGGCCGTTGTCGCCGAGGTTGGCCAGCCGCTGCCCGTCCTCCTCGGTGAAGGTCTGGCTGGCCAGCGGCTTCAGGTGGCGGACGTCGGCCGGGGTGATGCCGAGGCGGTCGCCGACCCGCAGCCCGAGCTCGTCCTCCACCAGGAGGAAGTGCCACACCATCCGTTCCTGGATCGGCCGGTCGCAGGCGGCCAGCTGGGAGGCGAAGTTGTCCACCAGGTCGTCCCGCTCCCACTCCTCCATCAGCCGGAAGCGCTGCCCGGCCTGCTGGTAGTCGTTGGTGCGCGGGATGCGCTTGCGGGTGACCTGCCCGGTGATCACCGGGCCCTCGTCGTCGGTGGTGGGGTACTGGCCCTCGCGCAGGCCGCCCCGGATCGACGGCTCGTAGTTGACGTGCGGGTTCTCCCCGGACTCGTCCACGTAGTACGCCATCTGGCCGTCGCGCTGGTTGGTGCGCACCGGGGCGGACTTGGGCCGGTTGACCGGCAGTTGCAGGTAGTTGGGGCCGACGCGGTAGCGCTGGGTGTCGCTGTAGGCGAAGGTGCGGCCGACCAGCATCTTGTCGTCGGAGAAATCCAGGCCGTCGACCAGCACGCCGGTGCCGAAGGCGATCTGCTCGTTCTCGGTGAAGTGGTCGGTGGTGTTGCGGTCCAGCACCATCTTGCCGACCGCCCGGGGCGGGAACTCGTTCTCCGGCCAGGTCTTGGTGTCGTCCAGCGGGTCGAAGTCCAGCTCGGAGTGCTCGTCGTCGCTCATCATCTGGACCAGCAGCTCCCACTCCGGGTGGTCGCCGCGGTCGATCGCGTCGCGCAGGTCGCGGGTGGCGTGCCCGACGTCGCCGGCCTGGATGTTCGCGGCGTCCGCCTCGGTGAGGCTGCGCACGCCCTGCTTGGGCATCCAGGTGTACTTGACCAGCCGGGTCTCTCCGCGCGCGTTCTCCCACTTGTAGGTGTTCACGCCGAACCCCTGCATGTGCCGGTAGTCCGACGGGATGCCGCGCGGGCTGAACAGGTTGACCAGCATGTGCATGGCCTCGGGGGTCTGCGACATGAAGTCGAAGACCCGGTTCGGATCGTCCCGGAAGGTCACCGGGTCGGGCTTGAGGGCGTGGATGACGTCCGGGAACTTGATGGCGTCGCGGATGAAGAACACCGCGAGGTTGTTGCCGACCAGGTCCCAGTTGCCGTCCTCGGTGTAGAACTTCACGGCGAAGCCGCGCGGGTCGCGGGCGGCCTCGGAGGAGTCGTGGCCGCCGATGACGGTGGAGAAGCGGATGGCCACCGGGGTCCGTTTGCCGCGCTCCTGGAAGAGCTTGGCGCGGGTGTAGCGGTCGATGGGTTCGTCGCCCCAGGCGCCGTACGCCTCGAAGTAGCCGAACGCGACGGCGCCGCGGGCGTGCACCACGCGCTCGGGGATCCGCTCGCGGTCGAAGTGGCTGATCTTCTCCAGGAACTGGTAGTTCTCCAGCGTCGCCGGGCCGCGGGCCCCGACCGTGCGCTGGTTCTGGTTGTCGTAGACCGGGTGGCCCTGGCGGTTGGTGAGGACTTCCCGCTTGTCGCCTTCCTCAGGGCCCAGGCTGGAGACGTCGGTCATGGGTACCTTCCGCTGCTTTCGGGGGTTCCGTCCCGGCTCCGGTGCCGGCCCCGCCCGGTTACCCCGAGCGGGGCCGGCGATTCACGCGGAAGGGTCGTCCCGGTGGTCGCGGCCTGGGCCGACGTCACGGCGGGCCCGTCGGGCGCAGCGGGCCGCGGGGGCCGGGCGGAGGCGGCGGTGCGGTCAGTCGAAGCCCCAGGGGAACCAGCGGTCGATCTCGATCACGCCGTTGACCCGCTCGTGCTCCCGCTCCGGGTACTCCGTGCCGAGGTAGTGCATGCACAGCCGGTCCAGGCCGGCCAGCCCGACGTCCGGGTACAGGGTGGTCACCCGGCCCTGGATGCCGACGTGCCGGTCCCAGTCCTCCGTGTCCATGATGGCCATGGCGACGCGGGGGTCGCGGCGCAGGTGCTCCAGGCTCTTGCGGCCCTCGTCCATGTTCACCAGGATCCGGTCGCCCAGCCACAGGTACCAGGCGGTTCCGGAGACCGGCGTGCCGTCCCGGCGCAGCGTGGTGAGGACCGCGGGGTTCGCCTTGGTGAGCATCTTCGCGACCTCGGCGGAAACAGGGGCGTTCGGCATCGCGGGCTCCTTGTCGACGTGAGACTGCGGGTGCCTGACGCGTCCGGGTTACCCGGCCACCCGACCACCATGCCGCGCCGGTGCCGAACCACCCGTTCCCCCGTCCGGGGGTGCGGCCGGCACCCGCCCGAGCTAAGCTGCGCCGCCCGGCCGGGTGGCGTGGGACGGAGTCGCCCACAGGCGGAAGTGCCGGAGTTTTCCACAGGCGCGAGTGGCGGAGTTTTCCACAGGCGGAAATCGGGGGCTGCGACCCGCTGACACCGCGTGGGATCCTGAAGAAGGGGGTCTCGCGGCCCTCCTACGGGGGGTTGCGGCCCTGGTCGCGGGTCGGGTGGAACGGGTCGGCGAGCCGGGCGCGGCTCAGTCGTCGATGCCCCAGGCGAACCACTGGTCGATGTCGATCAGGGCGCTGACCCGGCCGCGGGAGCGCTCCGGGTACTGCTTGCCGATGTAGTGGCGGGCCAGGCGGTCGATGTCCGTCAGGTCGCCGTCCGTGTAGAGCCGCGCCACGCGCCCCTGGAGGGAGACGTGCCGGTACCAGCCGTCGGAGTCCAGCACGGTGAGCGCCACCCGGGGGTCGCGCCGCATGTGCTCCAGCCGCTTGCGGCTGACGTCCATGTTCACCAGCACCTGGCCGTTCTGCCACAGGTACCAGGTGGCCACGGACACCGGCGTGCCGTCCTTGCGCAGCGTGGTGATGGTGGCCGGGTTCGCCTTGGCCAGCAGTTCGGCGACGGGTTCGGACACGGGCGGCTTCGGCATCACGGGGCTCCTTCCGCGGCCCGACGGACGGTGCCGCGGGGCGATCGGCAACACGACGGAATGCGACTACCCGGCCACCGGGCGGACATGCCGGCGCGGCGCCGGACCACCCGTTCGGGGCGTGGGCCGTGACGCGTGTGACCTCTGGGGCGCAGTGGCCGGCCGGCGGGGTGCGTGGATCCTGGCAGGTTCCTGGGAGTTCCCTGAGTTCTCCGGGCGCCCCGCGCGTCGCCGGCCGCGTGTGCCGCGCCACCGGCCCGCCGGGCGGCTGACTCACAGGAATCTCACAGAGCCCTCATAGGAGAAGGTCAGGACGGCGAGCCAGTCTGACCGCATGAAGGAAACACACCCTGGCGGCGAGCACGCGCCCGTCCCGACCCCGGAGGTGCGTCGGTGATCGTCGTCGACCAGCTCACCAAGTCCTATGGCGACAAGGTCGTCGTCGACCACCTGTCCTTCACCGTGCGGCCGGGCGTCGTCACCGGCTTCCTGGGCCCCAACGGCTCCGGCAAGTCGACCACGATGCGGATGATCCTCGGCCTGGACGCCCCCACCAGCGGCACGGTCACCGTCGCCGGCCGCGCCTACGTGGACGCGCCCGTGCCGATGCGCACGGTCGGCGCCCTGCTGGACGCCAAGGCCGTCCACGGCGGGCGGACGGCCCGCAACCACCTGCTCTGGCTGGCCCACAGCAACGGCATACCCGCCCGCCGGGTGGACGAGGTGCTGGCGGACGTGGGCCTGAAGGGCGCCGCGCACCGCCGCGCCGGCACCTTCTCGCTCGGCATGAGCCAGCGCCTGGGCATCGCCGCCGCCCTCCTCGGCGATCCCGAGGTGCTCATGCTGGACGAGCCGGTCAACGGCCTCGACCCCGAGGGCATCCTGTGGATCCGCACGCTGATGCGCCGGCTCGCGGCCGAGGGCCGCACCGTGCTGCTCTCCAGCCACCTGATGAGCGAGATGGCGCTGACCGCCGACCACCTGATCGTGATCGGCCGGGGCCGCCTGATCGCCGACACCGGCATCGAGGATTTCGTGCGGACGCAGTCCGACAGCTCCGTCCTGGTGCACACGGCCGAGGCCGGGGACGGCGAGCGGCTGGCCGGCCCGCTGCGCGCGGCCGGCGCCGAGGTGGCGGTCGAGGAGGCCGGCGGCGACGGTGACCGCCTGGTGGTCACCGACCTCACCGGGGCGCAGATCGGCCGGATCGCCGTCGCCGAGGGCATCCCGCTGGCCGAGCTGTCCCCGCGCCACACCTCCCTGGAGGAGGCGTACCTGCGGATGACGCGCGACAGCGTCGAGTACTCGGTGCACGGGGAGGGCGGGGCATGACCACCACCACGACCGGCTCCACCCCGGAGGCCGCCTCCACGGTCCCCAGCACGGCCCCCACCACCACCGACGCCGCCACCACCACCGACGCCACCGCATCCGCCCCGACCAGTGGATCTGGACCGGTCGAGGCGCCCGCCACCACGCGCCCGCCCGCCGCCTCCTGGCCGCGGACCACCTTCCGCCACACCCTGCACGCCGAGTGGACCAAGCTGCGCACGCTGCGCTCCACCGTCTACTCGCTGGTCGCGGTGGTCCTCGTCGGTGCCGGCGTTGCCGCGGTCTTCGCCTTCGCCAGCGCCCGCGAGTACCAGCAGGCCCCCGAGTTCCGGGCGGCCTTCGACCCCACTGCGGTCAGCCTGAACAGCGTCGTCATCGCCCAGTTGGTCGTGGGCACCCTCGGCGCGCTGGCCGTCACCTCCGAGTACGCCACCGGCATGGTCCGCACCAGCCTGACCGTGCTTCCGCACCGGATCCGGCTGCTGGCGGCCAAGTCGATCGTGATCGCCGCCGTCGTGCTGGTCGTCGGCGTGGTCGCCGGCTTCGCGGCCTTCTTCTCCGGGCAGTACGTGCTCGGCGCCCAGGACGTCCCACGGGACACCCTGGGCGATCCCGGCACGCTGCGCGCGGTGGTGGGCGTGGGTCTCTACCTCGCCGCGGTGGCCCTGCTGGGCGTCGCGCTCGGGGTGCTCTACCGCTCCACCGCCGCCGCGGTCGCCACCCTGGTCAGCGCCACGCTGCTGATCCCGGTCGTGGCCAACCTGCTCCCGGCGAGCTGGTCGGAGGTGCTGGTGAAGTACTGGCCGACGACCGCCGGCACCCAGATCACCACCGTCCGGTACGACCCCGCCGTCGCGCTGGCGCCGTGGGACGGTTTCGCGCTGCTGTGCGCCACCCTCCTCGTCGTCCACGCCGTCGCCGTCGCGACCTTCCGCCTCCGGGACGCCTGATGGCCGCGCCGACCAGGACGACACCGAAGGGCACCACCAAGGACGCCGCGAAGGGTGCCGCGAGGAACACCGGGGCCGGAGCCGCGCGGCCGACGCGGCCGGGAGGCACGGCGGGCGGTGAGGGCCCGGTCTGGCGGCACCTGTGGCCACCACTGATCGCCGTCGGCTGCGCCTACCTCGGCATGGTGGCGGTCGCCGTCGCCGGCCTGATGCTGCTGGGCCTCGGCTCGGCGGGCGATCCGCTCCCCGCCGCCTCCGCGGTCGTCGCCGCCGCCCTGGGCGGCTCCCTCGACCTCACGGCGGGGCTGAACGGCGCCCCGCTCCCGGTGGAGGCGGTGGGCCGGGTGCGGCTGCTGCCCCTGGGGGTGACGGCGGTCGGCCTGGTGATCCTCGCCGCCGGACTGCTCCTCCCGATGCGCCGGCAGCCGCACTGGCGGGCACGGGACCTGCTGGTCCGCTCGGCCACCGCCGTCGTCGGCTTCGTGGTGCTCGCGGCCGTCGTGGCGGGGCAGGGCGACGGCATCCTCACCATCGAGGCCGGGGAGCCGGGCGAGGGCTCGGCGCTGCCGGGCCTGCGCGAACTGCTGGGGATCGGGCAGGGCGACCAGGGCGAGGGGGCCGGGGGGTCCGGCAGCGGGCTGTTCGCCGCCGGGCTCGCCGTCGACCTGGCGTTCCGGGCCGACGTCGGCTCCGCCGTCGCCGGCGCGGCGGCCTGGGCGCTGGCGGTCGCCGTGGCGTGCTGGCTGCTGGCCCATCGGGCGCCGCTGCCACACCGGCTGGATCCGCTGCGCCGCACCGTTCGCGTCGGAACGGCGGCCGGCGCGGTCCTCGCCCTGGGCGCGGTGCTGCTCGGCGCCGTCGGCACCTCGGTGGCGGCGGCCACCGGACGCGGTGGCCCGCAGGCGATCGGCGGCGCACTGCTGGCCGGGCCGAACGCGGTCGGCGTGGGCCTGACCGTCGGGGCGGGCGTGCCGTGGACCGGGACGTCGGAGCGGTCGGCCAACACCGACGGCCTCTCCGGGCTGCTCCCCGGACTGGGCGGCGGCTCCGGCGGCTCCGGCGGCTCCGGCACCGGCGGCGGCCTCGCCGACCTCCTCGGCGGCCTGCTGGGCGGCGACGGCGGCAGCGCCGACGGCGAGGGCCCCGACGGCGGAAGCGGGGGCGGCGCAGGCGGCCTGGGCGACCTGCTGGAGGATCTCCGCGGCGGTGGCCCCGAGGGCGGGGACACCGGCGGAGAGGCCGCCGCGGGCGGCGGCGGTCTCGGCGAACTCCTGGAGGACCTCCGGGAGAGCCGGCAGAACACCGAGGAGGGGGGCGACGGCGGCGACAGCACCGACGGCGGCGGCCTGAGCCTCGGGGACATCCTCGAGGGCCTCGGCGGGGGCGGCGGCCTCGGGGGCGGCGGCCTCGGCGGGGGTGACGGCGGGAGCCTGGGCGACCGGCTCCAGGAGAACCTCGCGGAGTCCGACTCCGGTGCGCGGACCCGTCCCGCGCTGCTGCCCGGTGCCACGGACGACGGCCGGCTCAGCCTGCCCGGCCTGTTCTCCAGCAACCCCGGGGCGGCCGCGCTGCTGCTCTCCGCCACCGCGCTCACCCTGCTGCTCAGCGGCTGGTGGCTGGCCCGCGGGCTCACCGCGGCGAGCCGCACCGCCCGGGCCGCCTGGACGGCGGCGCTGCTCGGAGCACTGACCGCGGTGGCGCTGCCCGTCGTCACCGCCCTGGCCGGGGCCTCGCTGACCATGGAGGTCTCCGCCCTCGGCATGACGCTGCGCACCGTGGACACGGAGCTGGCCGGGAACGTCGGCCTGGCCGTCCTCGCCGGTCTGCTGGCCGGCGGGGTGACCGGTTTCCTCGGCGGCCTGCTGGCCCGGCCGTATGCTCGCGGGGGCGGCGCCGGCAGCGGAGGCGGCGACGGCGGGGGTGAGCGACCGGGTGCCCGCGGTGGCACGGGCGGCGGCGACCGCGAGCCGGCCGGCGCACGGGCGGCCGGTACGCGCACGGCCCGCTGACCGCCTGGGACAGCGATCGGCACGGACGGCGGGTGGCGGATGACGAGTCGGGAGATTGCTCGGGAGCACGGCGGGGCGGGCGGCGGCCGGCCGGCGGCGGAACACCTGCTGGTGGTGGACGACGAACCGAACCTGCGCGAGCTGCTGTCCGCCACCCTCCGCTTCGCCGGCTTCACCGTCACCTCGGCGGCCAGCGGGGCGGAGGCCCTGCGGCTCGCCGCCGCCACCCCACCGGACCTGGTGCTGCTCGACGTGATGCTGCCCGACATGGACGGGTTCGAGGTCCTGCGACGGCTGCGCGCCCCGGCCGCGCCGCCGTCGCGGGCCGGCCGACCGGCGGAGATCCCAGTGCTCTTCCTGACGGCCCGGGACGCCACCGAGGACAAGATCGCCGGCCTCACCGCGGGCGGCGACGACTACGTCACCAAGCCGTTCAACCTGGAGGAGCTGATCGCCCGCATCCGCACCGTCCTGCGCCGCAGCGGCGCCGGCTCGGGCGGCGTGGCGGAGGATCCGCGGCTGGTGGTGGGCGACCTCGAACTCGACCCGGCCGGCCACCTGGTCCTCCGCGCCTCCCGTCCGGTCCGGCTCTCCCCCACCGAGTTCCGGCTGCTGCACTACCTGATGCTGAACACCGGCCACGTGCTGTCCAAGGCACAGATCCTGGACCACGTCTGGCGGTACGACTTCGGCGGCGACCCCAGCATCGTCGACACCTACATCAGCTACCTGCGGCGCAAGGTCGACACCCGCGGGCCGAAGCTGATCCACACCGTGCACGGCGTCGGCTACGTCCTTCGCCGTCCGCCCTCGTGACGCCCTCCGGCGGGACGACCGGGCGGAGCGCCCGGGCCCTCCGGCCGCGCCACGTCGGCCTCGGCGCCGGCGTCCGGATCGGGCGCTGGTCGCTGCGCGCCCGGCTGCTCTGGCTGAGCGCCGCCCTGCTCGCCCTCGGTCTCGCGCTGAGCAACACGCTGGTCATCGACGCGCTCCACCGCAACCTGGTGAGCCGGGTGGACGAGCAGCTGCTGCCGCTCGGCCAGGTGCTGTCCCGCCCGTTGGTGTCCCTGATCATCGAGGGACGCGAGGGCACCGGCGCGCCCGAACCCGACCTGCCCAGCGGGGCCGAGCTGGTGGGTGGCGCCGACCTGGAACTCGACCTGCTCAGCACCCTCTACGTGGCCCGGTTCGCCCCGGACGGCACGGTGGACCAGGTGCTGCGGCTCACCGGGCCGCAGGGCTCCGGCCCGGACCTGCCGACGCTGGACGCCGCCGCCGTCTCCCGCTTCGAGGGACGGCCCTTCGACGTCCCGGCGCTGGACGGCTCGACCACCTGGCGGGTGGTGGCGCTGCCCTTCACCACCCGGACCGACGCCACCGGCACCGATCCCACCGGCGGCACCGGGAGCACGGGCGGCACCGGCCCGGGGGCCACCACCCCGACCACCGGCACGACCGACACAACCGACACAACCGGCGCGACCGGCGCGACCGGCGAGGGGCGAGGGCCCGCGGCGGCCGGCGGCGAGGGCAGCCTGGTGGTGGCCACCTCGCTGAACAACGTGGACGCGACGATCCGCCAGCTACGGCTGTACTGCCTGGTCATCGGCGCCGTCACGCTGGCCGTGGTCACCGCGGCCGGCTGGTTCGCGGTCTCCGCCGGGCTGCGCCCGCTGCGGCAGGTGGAGCGGACCGCCTCGGCGATCGCCGACGGGGACCTCTCCCGCCGGATACCGGAGCTGGCCGCCCCGGGAACCGAGGTGGGCCGGCTGTCGGCGTCGCTGAACGGCATGCTGGGGCAGATCGAGCGGGCGTTCTCCGCCCGTGAGGCCTCCGAGGCGCGGATGCGGCGGTTCGTCTCGGACGTCAGCCACGAACTGCGCACCCCGCTGTTCGGGATCAAGGGGTTCAGCGAGCTCTACCGGATGGGCGGACTGCCGGAGCGGACGGACGTCGACCAGGCGATGGCGCGGATCGAGAACGAGTCGGCGCGGCTGGCCCGGCTGGTGGAGGACCTGCTGCTGCTGGCCCGGATCGACGAGCACACCGGCGGCGCGCAGACGCTGCCGCTGCGCCCGGCGCCCATGGACCTGCGGACGCTGGCCGCCGACGCCCGGGGGGACCTGCGGGCGCTGGACCCGAGCCGCCCGGTGCGGCTCACCGGCCCCCAACCGGAGCCGGAATCGGAGCCGGAGCCGGAACGGGAGTCGGAACGGGAACGGGAGCCCGAGCCGGAGCGGGGCGGCGAGCCGGGGCCGCCCGGGCCGGCCCCGGTGCTGGGTGACGAGGCCCGGTTGCGCCAGGTCGTCACCAACCTGGTGGGCAACGCGGCGGCGCACACCCCGGCCGGGACGGCGGTGCGGATCGGCGTGGGGACCGTCGGCGGCGAGGCCGTGTGGGAGATCGCCGACGAGGGGCCGGGGCTGCCGGCGGACCAGGCCGAGCGGGTCTTCGACCGCTTCTACCGGGGCGACGACTCGCGCACCCGGGTCGGCGGCGGCGGTGCCGGCCTGGGGTTGTCGATCGCCCGCTCGCTGGTGGAGCTGCACGGCGGCCGGATCGAGCTGCGGACGGCGCCCGGGCGGGGCGCGACCTTCCGGGTGGTGCTGCCGCTCGCCCCGACCGATCAGCCCGGGCCCGACTGAGCAGACTGCCCCGGCTCATCAGACCGGCACCGAGCGTGCCGCCGGCCCGGGGTGACGGACGCTCCGTCGATCGGCCGGGCCGGCGGGCGCCCGCTCACTCCTCGCGGAGCGTGAGCGCCGAGGCCGGGCAGAGCTGCACGGCCTCCCGCACGGCGTCGAGGTCCTCCGGCTCCGGCGGCGCGGTCAGCACCACCAGGCCGTCCTCCTCGCTCTGGTCGAACACCCGTGGCGCGGTGAGGGCGCACATCCCGCCGCCGACGCACCGTTCGCGGTCGATCTCCAGCTCCATCGCTTCCGGGCTCCCGCCGTCACCAGGCCACCGGGAGCCGGTGCACCCCGTAGATGTTCATGTCAGTGCGGGTGGGGACCTCCTCGGCCGGCACCGCGAGCCGCAGCGTCGGGAAGCGCCGGAACAGTGCCGGCAGGGCGCTGCGCAGCTCGATCCGGGCCAGTTGCTGCCCCAGGCACTGGTGCACACCGTGGCCGAAGCCCAGGTGGCCGCTGGCCGCCCGGCCGAGGTCCAGTTCGTCGGGGTCGCTGAACCGGGCCGGATCCCGGTTGGCGGCGGACAGCGACACCCAGACGTTCTCCCCCTCCCGGATCAGCTCGCCGTCGAGTTCGACGTCCTCCAGGGCCGCCCGCCCGGTGCCGTTGTGGATGACCGTGAGGTAGCGCATCAGCTCCTCCACCGCCCCGTCGGTCAGGGCGGGGTCGGAGCGCAGCGCCTCGGCCTGCGCCGGGTGCTGGAGCAGCGCGAAGGTGCCCAGGCCGATCATGTTGGCCGTGGTCTCGTGGCCGGCGACCAGCAGCAGCAGCGCCATGCCGGCCAGCTCGTCCTCGTTCAGCTCCTGGTGGGCGGCCAGGCCGCTGAGCATGTCGTCGGTCGGTTCGGCGCGCTTGCGGACGGCGAGTTCCCGCAGGTAGGCGGTCAGGGCGGCCATGGCGGCCATCCCCTCGTCGGCGCCGGTGTCCAGCCGCACCATGGTGCTGCTGTGCCGCTGGAAGTCGTCGCGGTCGGCGTAGGGCACGCCCAGCAGTTCGCAGATCACCAGCGAGGGGATTGGCAGCGCGAACGCCTCCACCAGGTCGACCGGCGGTCCGGCCTGCTCCATGGCGTCGAGGTGTTCCTCCACGACGCGTTCGATCCACGGGTGCAGCTGGTTCATCCGCCGCACGGTGAACTGGCCGGTGAGCAGCCGGCGGTAGTGGGTGTGGTCCGGCGGGTCCATCGCGATGAAGAACCCGGGGGGCGCCGGTCGGCTGGTCAGCCGCTCGGCGACGGGCCGGTGGATGGGCGTGTGCCGTAACTCCATCCGGGCGCTGAAGCGCGGGTCGGCCATCACCGTGCGGGCCAGCGCGTGGCTGGTGACCAGCCATCCGAGGTGGCCGTCGGGGAAGGACAGCCGGCGCAGCGGCCGCTCCTCGCGCAGCCGTGCCAGCTCCGGCGGGGGGTCGAACGGGCAGCCACCGCGCCGTGCGGTGGGGAGCGTGATCGGCTCCCAGGTCGTGGTGGACGAGGCCTCAGGCATCTGTCGTTCCTCACTGTCGACGTTGACGTGCCCGACGCCGCCATCAAACACCAACGAGAGTAAGTTTTCAATCGATGTAAAAATCCCGGCCATATAAAGTTGGCACATGGCGGAGCGACTGAGACAGACGGAGCCGGCCGGGCCGGCCGGCCTGCGGGAGAGGAAGAAGCAGCGCACCCGACGGGCGCTGTTCGAGGCGGCGATGCGCCTGTTCGCGGAGAAGGGCTACGAGCAGACCACGGTCGCGGAGATCGCCGCGGCGGCGGACGTCTCCACCAAGACCCTGTTCAACTACTTCCCCGGCAAGGAGGACCTGGTCTTCGCCTACAACCGGGTGCGCCTCGACCTCCTGCTGGAGGTGGTCGCGAACCCGGAGGCGGACGAGGCCCCGGTCGACCTGCTGGCCCGGATGATGCGCACGCTCCTGACCGCGGTCGCGGACGAGGAGACCGGCGCGGACCTCGCGCTCAGCCGGCTCCGCCTGCACCTGCTGAAGACCGTGCCGGAACTCCAGGCCCGCGCCCTGATGCTGACCCTGGACATCCAGCGGCAGCTGGCCACCGAGCTGTGCAAGAGCTACCCGGACCGGGTCGATCCGACGAGCGCCGCCGCCGCCGTCGGCACCCTGATCGGGGCCGCCCAGGCCAGCGGCCTGGCCGCGCTGGAGCAGGGCGCGTCGACCGGGGAGATGAAGGCCGCGGCGTGGCGGGGGGTGGAGGTCGCCCTGGCGGGTGTGCGCCACGCCGACCTCGGGGTCGCCCCCGCCACGCCCTCTGATTGACCGGGGTCAGTCAGCCGCCCCGGGGAGGTCGCCGGCGGCGAGCAGGGCACGGGTGAACGGGTGTCGGGGCTCGTGGAGCACCCGGTCCGCCGGCCCGGTCTCGACGATCCGGCCGGCCTCCAGGACGGCGATCCGGTCCGCCAGCCGGCCCACCACGGCGAGGTCGTGACTGATCACCAACAGCGCCGTCCCGGTCCGCTCGCGCAGCCGGGTGAGCAGCGCCAGGATGCCGTCCTGGGTGACGCCGTCCAGCCCGGAGGTGATCTCGTCGCAGATCAGCACGGACGGCCGGGCGAGCAGCGCCCGGGCCAGCGCCGCCCGTTGCAGCTCCCCGCCGGAGAGGCCGCGCGGCAGGCGTTCCCCGATCTCCACCGGATCCAGCCCGACGCCGCGCAGGGCCTCCGCCGCCTCCGCCGCCGCCTCGCCGGCGCCGCGCCCGCGCAGCCGGACGGCCGTCCGGGAGATCTGCGCCAGCACCGTCCGGTACTCGTCGAAGGAGGCCCGGGCGTCCTGGAACACGTACTGCACGGCGGCGAGCTGCTCGGGGGTGCGCCGACGGACGGGGGGCAGCGCCCGGCCGTCCAGCAGCACCGCCCCGGAGTGCGGCCGGTGCAGGCCGGCCAGGCAGCGGGCGAGCGTGGTCTTCCCACTGCCGGAGCGGCCCACCAGGGCCAGGCACTCGCCGGGGTCGAGGGCGAGGTCCACCGGATGCAGCGCGGTGGTCGGGCGGCGCCCGCCGAACCTCCGCCCGGTCCCGCCCCCGTCCCCACCCCGGTCTCCGGCAGGGTCGCCCCCGGCCGGTGGGGCGGTGGCCCCGCGCGTGGAGCGGTGCACGGCGCTGAGTCCGGCGGCGGCCAGCTTCGGGACGTCCCCGCGCCCCGGCACGGCCGGGGCGCCGTCTGCCACCGGCGCCTCCGGGCGCGGCCCCGGCACCCGCGGCGCGGTGGTCCCGGGGTCGTCGAGCTCCTTGGGCGGCTCCAGGCGGGGCTCGGCGGCCAGCAGCCGCCGGGTCCACTCGTGCTGCGGGCGGCCGAACACCCGCTCCGTCGGGCCGGCCTCCACCACCCGTCCCTCGCGCAGCACCACCACCTCGTCGGCCAGCGCCCGCACCACCGCCAGGTCGTGACTGAGCAGCACCAGCGCGATGCCCTGCCGCAGCACGGCGGCGAACTCCGCGACCACGGCCTGCCGGGTCAGCGCGTCCTGGCCGGTGGTCGGCTCGTCGGCGACGATCAGCCGCGGCCGGGCGAGCAGCGCCTGCGCGAGCACCACGCGCTGCTGCTGGCCGCCGGAGAGCTGGTGCGGGAAGCGGCGCAGCAGCGCCTCCGGCTCCGGCAGCGAGGCGCGTTCCATGGCGTCCAGCACCCGACGGCGCAGCTCCGCCCGGGAGCCGGGCCCGAGGTGACGGCGCGCGGTGTCGCGGAGGGTGCCGCCGATCCGGCGCACCGGGTTCAGCACCGCGCCCGGGTGCTGCGGCACGTAGCCCGGCAGGCCCTGGACACTCACCCGGCCGCCGACGGCGGCACCGGCCGGGTACTCGCCGAGCAGGGCGAGCCCGGTGGTGGACTTCCCGCTGCCGGACGGGCCGACGATGGCCAGGGCGCGGCCGGCCGCGACCCGCAGCGACACGCCGTCCACCAGCACCTTGCCGTCCACCTCGACGCGGAGCCCGTCCAGCTCGGCCACCGGCGGGTCGTCACCGGGGGCGGGCCCAAGGGCCGCCGTGTCCTCAGTGGCCGCCGTGTCCTCAGTGGCCTCAGTGGCCTCAGTGGCCTCGGCGGCCTCAGTGGCCTCAGTGGCCTCGGTGCCCTTGGAGGACGGCCCGGTGCGGCCGGCGTCGGACGCGCCGGGCACCGGCCCGCGGTCCGCCCCGCCGGGCTCCGGCCCGGCGGGTTCCGCCTCACCGCGCTCCGACCGGCCCGGTTCGGGGCCGACCCGTTCCGGGCCGACGCCGGTACCGCCTCGCGGAGTCGTCATGGTGTCCCCGCCTCCCCTCTCCCCTTCCGGTCCGGTCGTCCCCGCCGCGCCGCGGAGCCGGTCGCCCGCGTGCCGGCCGCCGCCCGGCCGGCGCGCCGGTGCAGCGCCGCGTCGAAGAACAGGTTGACGCCCACGGTCAGCGCCGTGACCAGGAGCGCCGGCACCACCACGCCCCACGGCTGGATCAGCATCCCGGTGCGGTTCCGGTCGACCATGACGGCCCAGTCCGAGGCGTCCGGGGCGACCCCGACGCCGAGGAAGCTCGCCGTGGCGACCAGGTAGAGGGCGCCGGTGAGCCGGGTGCCGGCGTCGGCGGCCACGGTCCGCAGCATCGAGCGGGCCACGTAGCCCACGGCGATCCGCCACCGGCTCTCGCCCTGGAGCCGCATCGCCTCCACCACCGGCCGTGCGGCGATCTCCGCCGCCGCGCCGCGCACCACCCGGGCCACGTCCGGCACGTTGACCAGCGCCACCAGGAACACCAGCGCGGCCGGCCCCGGGGTGAGCCGGGCCGAGACCAGCAGCAGCACCAGCAGCGAGGGGATGGCCATCAGCACGTCCAGCGGGCGCAGCAGGGCGTCCTCCACGCGGCGGCGGCCGGTGAGCGCCGCGGCCAGGCCCACGGGCAGCGCGGCGGCGTACGCGACGCCCACCGCGCAGGCGGCGACCAGCACCACCGTGCGACCGCCCAGCAGCACCTCCCGCCAGACGTCCCGCCCGGTGAAGTCGGTGCCGAGCCAGTGGCCGTCGCCCGGCGGCTGGAAGGCGACGCCGCGCGGCCCGGGCGGGCCGGCGAACAGCGGGCCGAACAGGGCCAGCAGCAGCGGCACGGCGAGCAGCGCGACCGCCGGCAGGAAGGGCCGCCAGCCGGCGCCCGGAACCCGCGCGGCCGAGGCTCCCGAGCGGGGCGGTGCGGCGGCAGGCGGCGGAGCGTCCGCCGAGGTGCCCGGCAGCGCTTCCGGCTGGGCGCCCGGTGACGCCTCCGGCCGTGCGCCCGGAGGGCGGGCGGCACTCACGCGACCACCTCCCCGCGCGGCGCCAGCCGGTGCACGACCAGGTCGGCGGCCAGGTTGACCACCACCGTGACCAGGCCGAACACCACGGCCAGCCCCTGCACCACCGGCACGTCGCGCGCCGCGACCGCCTCGACCAGCAGCGTGCCCAGCCCGGGGATCACGAACAGCGCCTCCACCACGATCACCCCGCACAGCAGCCAGTCGGTGGTGCGGGCCAGTTGCTGCACGGCCGGGGCGAGCGCGTTCGGCAGCGCGTGGGCGTACCGCACCCGCGCCTCGCCGAGGCCCTGCCGGCGGGCGTGCCGCACGTAGTCGGAGGCCAGCGCCTCCACCATGCCGGCGCGCACCAGCCGGCTGAGCGAGCAGACCGGCCGGGCCAGCAGCACCGCCACCGGCAGCACCAGCACCGCCGGCTGGGCGAGCAGGTCACCGCCGGCGCCGACGGCGGTCGGCGGCAGCAGGCCGCCGCGGAGCGCGACCACCGTGATCAGCAGGATGCCGAGGGCGAACTCGGGCACGGCGTACAGGCCGACGGTGACCGTGCTGATCGCCCGGTCCAGCGGCCCGCCCTCCCGCCCGGCGGCGGCCACGCCGAGCACCAGGGAGAGCGGCACCAGCAGCGCCAGGGTGATCCCGGCGAGCAGCAGCGTGGGGCCGAGCCCGCCGGCCAGGTAGGAGCTGACCGGCCGGCCGCTGACCAGCGAGGTGCCCAGGTCGCCGCGGAGCAGCCCGAGCACCCAGTCGGCGAACCGCTGCGCCGCCGGCTCGTCCAGCCGCATGGCCTGGCGGATCGCCTCCACCCGGGCGGGGTCGGGCTGGTCGCCGGCCAGCGCCACGGCGGCGTCGCCGGGCAGCGCCTCGGTGAGCACGAAGACCAGCACCACCACGGCGGCGGTCTGCAGGAGCCCGAGGGCCAGTCGCCGGACGGCGAAGTGGGCGAGGCCCGTCACGCGAGCCAGACCTTGTCGAAGCGCGCCCAGCCCAGGGAGTTGGCCGGCGCCTCGCGGTCCACGCCGCCGACGTTGTTGGCGGTGGCGATGATCCAGTCGGCGAAGCCCCACACCAGGAAGCCACCCTCGGCGTGCAGGGTGCGCTGCATCCGCGCGTACAGGTCGGTGCGGGCGGCCTCGTCCAGGGTGGCCTGGGCCTGCTCGTAGAGGGCGTCGAAGTCCTCCCGCTGCCACTTGCTGGCGTTGGTGGTGGAGTCGGTGAGCAGCCGCTGCGAGATGTGCGACTCGATGGGCATGGAGCCGGAGCGGTAGCAGCACAGCTGGCCGGAGTCGAGGATGTCGGACCAGTAGGTGTCCTTGTTGCCCATGACCACCTCGACGGTGACGCCGGCCTCGGCGGCCTGCTCGGCGAAGACGGTGGCGGCCTCGACGAACCCGGCGGCCACCTCGGAGGTGTCCAGCCGCACCGTCAGGTTCTCCGCCCCGGCCTCGCGCAGCAGGGCGCGGGCGCGGTCGAGGTCGCGGGTGCGCTGCGGGATGGAGTCGGCGTAGTACTGGTAGCCCTTGCCGAACAGGTCGTTGCCGATCTCCCCGGCGCCGGCGAGGGCGCTGTCCACCAGCTGCTGGCGGTCGGCGATGAGGAAGAACGCCTCGCGGACGCGGGGGTCGTCGAAGGGGGCGCGGTCGGTCTTCATCACGAACGCCTGCATGGCGCTGCGCGGCAGCCGCACCACGGTGACCTGCCCGCCGCCCTCGTGGGTGCGGGCGGTCGTGGGGGTGAGCTCGTGGGCGTACTCGACCTGGCCGCCGAGCAGGGCGTTGATCCGGGCGGTCTCCTCGTTGGCGACCAGGAACTCGATCTCGTCGAGGTAGGGGGCGCCGTCCCAGTAGGCGTCGTGGCGGGCGGCGACCATCGAGCTGCCGGGGGTGAAGGAGACGAAGCGGAACGGGCCGGTGCCGACCGGTTCGGTGAAGTCCTCGGCGCCGTCCTTGACGATGTAGGCGCCGAAGGCGGCCAGGGCGTTAGGGAACTCCGCGTAGGGGTGCTTGAGGACGAACTCCACGGTGCGGTCGTCGACGGCGCGGCTGGCGTCGAGGTCGATGGACTCCAGGCTGGCCCGGGCGCGGAAGGCGCCCTCCGGGTCGGTTATCCGGCGGTAGCTGTGGAGGACGTCGGCGGCGGTGAGCGGGGTGCCGTCGGTGAAGACGGCCTCCCTCAGCCGCACGGTCCAGCGGGTGGCGTCCGTGCTGGGCTCCCAGGACTCGGCGAGCCGGGGCTGCGGGGACATGTCGCTGCCGAAGTCGGCGAGCTTGTCGAACAGGGCCTTGGCCCGGGCGGCCTCCACGAACAGGTTGGTCCGGTGCGGGTCGAGGGTCTCGCTGGCGCCGCCGCCGGCGAAGGTGGCGCGCAGCCGGCCGCCGCGTCTGGGCGAGCCGGCCGCGTCCGTGCCGGGTTCCGGGGTGCCGGAGGTGGAGCCGGCGGAGCAGCCGGCGGCGGCGAGGGTGGTCAGGGCGGCGGCGCCGCCGGCGGCGCCGAGGAAGGCGCGGCGGGTGTGCCGGGCGCGGGGCGTGTGCGGTGTGGTCATCTGGTCCTCCGATGGGTCGTGGCGGCGGCACGCGGTGGCCGGCGCGCGGATGGGCCCGGGAACGGGACAGGGGGTGGACGGGGACGGGCGGGGTCGCGTGGCTCCGTAGGGCGCGACGGCGCGCGGCGTGGCCGGGCGCGCGCCGGGTCCCCTCTCCCCCGGCCTGACGGCCGGGTGGGGGCCGCCCGGCTCCGCTGGCGGAGCCGGCGACCCCCACACCGAAGGAGGGGTAGAGGCTGCCCGTCCGGTGGCGGGCCGAATCGGCCCGGGGCGAATCAGCGACGGCGGGCCAGCAGGTGCAGCCGGTCGCCGTGCAGGGTGTCGGCGGGTGCCGCGCCGGGGCGCCAGGGTGGCTCGGTGCGCGGTCCGGGGCCGTCGAAGAGCGCGAGGGTGTCGAACCCGGCGACGTCCAGGAAGTGTTCGAGCTCGCGCGGGAAGAGCAGCCGCCAGGCGGAGTGCTGCTCCAGCGGCGGGGAGCCGTCGTCGGCGGTCCACACCCGGGTGCGGCGGAGCAGTTGGGCGCGGTGGTCGATCCGCAGTTCGGTGACGGAGGTGTGGGTGACCCCCTGCCAGCGGAAGGAGTGCCGGCGGGGCCCGTCGAGCAGTTCGGTGTTGCCGAGGAAGAAGGCGCCGTTGCGCATCTCGGCCAGCAGCAGCCCGCCGGGGGCCAGGTGGCGCCGGCAGCTGTCCAGGAAGCCGGCGAGCTCGGCGTTGTCGTGGCAGTAGAGCATGGCGCTGTCCATGCAGATGACGGCGTCGAGGACGGCGCCGCCCGGATCGGTGCCGCCCGGATCGGCGCCGCCCGGATCGGGGCGGGCGGGGGTGCCGGGGAGGTGGAAGGAGCGCAGGTCCGCGTGCAGGTAGGTGGGGCCGGGGTGGTGCGCGCGGGCGTGGTCGAGCATGGCGTGGGAGGTGTCGATGCCGGTGACGTGCCAGCCGAGCGCCGCCAGGTGCGCGGCGTCCCGGCCGGTGCCGCAGCCGGCGTCGAGCAGCCGCCGCCCGGGCGCGCCGTGACGGCGCAGCAGTTCGTCGGCGAACCGGGCGGCGAGGTGGTCCGGGTCCGGGAAGCGCGCCTCGTACAGCTCGGGGTGGTCGGTGAGGTGGTTGGCCCCCGCCGGGGCGGGCGCCGCCGGGGCGGGTGTCCCCGGGGTGGCCGGGGCGGGCACCGCCGGTGCGGGCGCGGCGGGCGGCTGGGCTCGGCGGGTCACTGCGCGGGTTCCTTCCGGGCGCGTGGGGAGGAGGCCGCCCGGTCGTCGCGGCCGGCGCGGCGGGCGGCGTCGCCGCCGGTGCCCTCGGGGCGGGCGTCCTCGGGGCGGGCGTCGTTCGGGCGTGCGGCGGCGGGGGCGGTGCCGGCCTCGGGCGGGGTGGCGGCGGCCGGCTCCGGCAGGGCGCCGCGGGCGCCGAGCCGGGCCACGGCGGCGGCCCCGGCCAGGCCGATCGCCACGCAGCTGACCCACGGCAGCCAGGCCGCGCCGCGGTCGGCGCCGGCGTCCATGGCCCAGCCGATCAGGGCGTTGCCGCCGGCCGCGGCCACCCCGGAGAGCACGTAGAAGACCCCGTAGTAGGTGCCGGTGAGGCCGGTGCGCCCGAAGGCCGGGATCAGCTCCAGGACGAACGGCTGGCCGATCATCACCCCGAGCTGGAGCAGCACGGCGGCGGCGAGCAGCGGCGCGAGGCGCAGCAGGGCGGCCGGTACCGACTCGGGCGGGTCGGCCGCGGCCACCGCGATGGGCGGGACGAAGGCCAGCCCCATCACGGCCAGGCCGAGCGCGATCCACCGGGCGCGGCGGCCGGTGGCGTGCAGCCGCCGGGTGATCCGCACCTGGAGCAGCAGGTTGACGCAGGTGCCGGCGAGGAAGAGCAGCGACACCGCGCCGTCCCAGCCGCTGGCCCGCCGGGCGCCGTCCGCCAGCAGCAGGTACAGCTGGTTCTCCAGGGTGATCACGCCCATCATGGCGAGGGCGAAGGCGAGGAAGCGCCGGTTGCCGAGCACCTCGCGCCAGTCCCCGAGCACGCTGCCGCCGCTCGGCGCGACCCGCCGGGCGGGCAGCAGCAGCGCCTGGGCGACCGTCAGGACGGCGAACAGGCCGGCGGCGGCCAGCGCGGCGGCGCGGAAGTCGACGAGCAGCAGCAGGCTGCCGAGCAGCGGCCCGACCAGCGCGCCGGTGGTGGCGAAGACGTTGAACAGGGCGAACGCCTCGGCCTTGCGGTCGCTGGACTCGGTGGCGATGTAGGCGCGCACGGCGGGGTTGAACAGGGCGCCGGCCAGGCCGCTGAGCACGGAGGCGGCGAGCAGCACGGGCAGGTCGTCGCCGAAGGCGAACAGGGCGAAGCCGACGGTGCGCAGGCCGCAGCCGGCGATGATCACGCCGCGGGCGCCGAGCCGGTCGGAGGCCGTGCCGCCGATGATGAACAGGCCCTGCTGGCTGAGCGTGCGCACGCCGAGGACCAGCCCGACGACGGCGGCGGACAGGCCGAGGTTCTCGCCGAGGTGGCTGGCGAGGTAGGGGACGAGCAGGTAGAAGCCGGTGTTCACGCCGGCCTGGTTGACCAGCAGCAGCTGCACGGCGGCGGGGAAGGAGCGCACGGCGCGGTAGGTCCTCACCGGACGGCTCCCCGCGGGCCGGTGGCGGACGCGGTGCCCGGGACCGGCGCGACGCCCGGGACCGGCGCGGCGCCCGCGGCGTCCGGGGCCGCGAGGACGGCGCTCGCGGCGGCTCGCGGGCGGACCCCGAGCCCGGGCCGCGCCGGGGCCCGCACGGTGCCGTCCTCGCCGCCGATGCCCTCCCAGGGGTCGTCGGCGAGCAGCAGGTGGCCGTCCAGGTCCGCCCAGCGGCCGAGGTGGCCCAGCTGGACGGCGGGGGCCAGGCCGAGCGAGCTGGCGACCAGGCAGCCGAGCATCAGCTCGGTGCCGGTGCCGCGCAGCCCCTCGGCGATCCGCAGCGCGGCCAGCACCCCGCCGCACTTGGCGAGCTTGACGTTCACCCCGTGCACCAGGCCGGCGAGACGCAGCGCGTCGTCGACGGTGACCACGTCCTCGTCGGCGATCAGTGGCAGCGGGGAGCTCGCGGCGAGCCGGGCCAGCTCCTCGGGCGTGCCGGCGGGCAGGGGCTGCTCGACGGCGTCGACGCCGAGGTCGGCCAGGCGCGGCAGCAGCTCGCGTCCGCGCGCCGGGCTCCAGGCGCCGTTGGCGTCCACCAGCAGCCGCGCGGCCGGCGCGGCGGCGCGCACGGCCGCGATCCGGGCCAGGTCGTCGGCGGGGTCGGGCGCGCCGGCCTTGATCTTCAGCAGGGCGAAGCCGCGGGCGGCCAGCTCGGTGGCCTGGGCGGCGGCCCGCTCCGGGGCGACGATGCCGATGGTGCGGGCGGTGGCGGCCGAGGGCCGGCCGCCGGACGGCGCGCCCTGACGTGGCACCGTCAGCCCCAGCAGCTCGTGCGCGGGGCGCCCGGCCCGTTTGCCGGCGAGGTCGAGCAGCGCGGCCTCCACGCCGGCCAGCACGCCCGCCCGGGCCGCCGGGTGCTCCCCGTCGTGCCGGCGGTCGAGCAGCGCGGCGAGGGCGTCGACGTCGTCCAGCGCGGCGGCGGGGTCGTTCCGGTCGGCCAGCGCCTCTCCGAGGGTGGCCACCATGCGGCGGGCGGTCGGGGCGTCCAGCCGCAGGAAGCGGCTGGTGACGGTCTCCCCGTAGCCGGTGGACCGGGCGTCGCCCGGGTCGGCGTCGCCGGAGGAGACCGCGATCCACACCGCGTCGCGGCGGTCCATGCTGCCGCGCGAGATGCGCAGCGGCTCGGCGAGTTCCAGCACGGTCACCAGCGACCGCGTGGTCAGGTGGGCGGGCATGCGGTTCTCCGTTCGGGGCGCAGGGCGCAGCGGGCCCAGCCGGTGACCTCGGCGGCCTGGGGGTGCGGGATCTGGTACGGCCGGTCGGCGGGCGTTCCGGTGAGGCCGTGGGCGCTGCGGTAGGCGTCGTCGAAGATCGTGCTGAGGTAGCGGTGCGGGCCGTCCGGGAAGACGGTGACCACCTCGGCCCCGGGCCGGGTGCGCGAGACCCAGGCGGAGACCAGGGCGACGGCCCCGGTGGACCAGCCGCCGGTGACGAAGGCGTGGCCGGCCAGGCGCCGGCAGGCGTCGGCGGCCTCGGTGGGGCCGACCCAGTGCACCTCGTCGAACGCCCCGTGGGCCACGTTGCCCGGGTGGATGCTGCTGCCGAGGCCGCGCATCAGGCGCGGCCGGGCGGGCTGGCCGAAGATCGTCGAGCCGACCGCGTCGACGCCGATCACCCGCAGCTCGGGCCAGCGGCGGCGCAGCGGGCCGATGATGCCGGCGCTGTGCCCGCCGGTACCGACGCTGCACACCAGCACGTCGAGGTGGTCGAGCTGCTCGATCAGCTCGGCGGCGAGCGAGGCGTAGCCGGCCGGGTTGTCGGGGTTGCCGTACTGGTCCGGCCAGTAGGCGCCGGGCAGCCGGTCGAGCAGTTCGCGCAGCCGGGCCAGCCGGGCGGCCTGCCAGCCGCCCTGTTCGGCGGGGCGTTCCACGACCTCCAGGTGGGCGCCGTGGGCTTGGAGCAGGGCGCGCATGGCGGGTTCCAGCTCGCTGTCGGTGACCAGCACCACCGGGTGGCCGAGCGCCTGGCCGGCGAAGGCGAGCCCCAGCCCGAGGGTTCCGCTGGTGGACTCCACGACCGGCGCGCCGGGGCGCAGCAGGCCCCGGGCGCGGGCGCCGAGCAGCATGGAGACGGCCGCCCGGGCCTTCATGCCGCCGGCCGAGAGGTGTTCCAGCTTCGCCCAGAAGCCCGGGTGCGGGTGGGGCAGCGGGGCGGTGACCCGGGCCAGCGGGGTGTGGCCGACCAGGGAGAGCAGGGCGGGGGCGCCCGGCGGGGCCGGCAGGGTGGGGCCGATGCCGGAGGGGCCTGCGCCGGCGGGACCGGGCCCGGTGGGGGCGGCGCGCGGGGTGGGGGGCGCGGCGGCCGGCGGGGCCGGCGCGGCGGTGGCGGGGTCGGTGCGGGTGGCGGTCATCGGTCGCCTCCGCGGTACAGGTGGAGGGTGCTGGGGCCGCCGTCGAGCCAGAAGAACGGGTACGGCTCGGCGGAGACCGCGGTGACGCCGGAGCCGATCAGCCGCGGCCAGACGGCGCTGCCGGTCTGCGCGAAGGCGACCAGCGGCTTGCCGGTGGCGCGGGCGTGCGCCAGCAGCCGGTCGGCGCTGCCGTTGCCCAGCGTCATGCCGGTGACCAGCAGGGCGTCGCAGCGGTCGAGGTGGGCGTCGGCGTCGGTGAGCACGGCTTCGCCCCACTCGGTGGTGCCGCCCTTGAGGTCGCAGGGCAGGTAGCGCAGGCCGCGGGCGCGCAGGGCGTGCAGCAGCGAGTTGACCACGCCGACGACCAGCACGGTGGCGCCGGGCGGCACGGGCAGCAGTTCGGCGACGGCGCGGGCCCGGGCGGTGGACTTCGCCAGGGTGCTGCCGGCCGGGACGCGGACGGACCGGGCGCCCTGCGCGGGCCCGTGCGGCAGGTGGTGCATCAGGAAGGCGTCCAGCGCGGCGGTCCGGACCGCGGCGGTGGGGTGCTTCAGCAGTTCGGCCACGGACACGCCGACGCACCCGGCCGCGACCTCCTCGTCACCCGCCGCCTCGCCGGCGGCCCCCGGTTCGCCGGCGCCCCCCGCGGACGGGCTCGCTTCCGGCGGCGGCCCCGGCTCCACCGCGCACGACCCGACGGCGGCCTCCAGCCGCAGGCTGAGGACCCGGTTGCGGTAGCCGCCGGAGCGGCCGGCGTGCCGGACCGCCTGGGTGGTGACGAAGGCGGAGGTGATGGTGTCGTCCGCCGGATCGGCGCCGAAGTCCCCGGCGAGGGCCCGGTCGGCCAGTTCGTCGAGCACGCCCGGTCGCGGGGCGGTCGCGGCCATCGCCGGACACCCCTCCGGGCCGTCGTCTTCCCGCTCGTTCATCCGTGTCCCTCGCTCACCGCGCCGCAGCGACGACGTCGTGCCCGGCGGCCCCGGTCGCCGCGAGGCCGGTCCCGGCCCCACCGGCGGTACCGGCCGGTCCGTCGGGGCCGGTCCCCCCATCGGGATCGGCATCCGCCCACCGGGGCGTGAGCCCGGCCAGCAGCCGGGCCGCGTGCTCGCCCGCGCCGGCCCCGGCGGTGTCCGCCACCATCACGTGCCCGAGGTAGTCGTTGTTGCTGGTGGCGGCGCGCACGCTGCGTCCGGGCGCGGCCACGTGGACCTCCAGCAGCCGGGCCGGCTCCGGGGCGTCGAGTTCGTCGGCCCCGGCCACCTCGGCGAGGGTGCCGCCCCGCCGGGGCACCAGGAAGGCGATGGCGGCGCTGCGCGTGCCGGTGTCCCGGGGCGTCAGGTCGGGGGCGCGACCCAGCGCGGTCTCGGCGAAGGCGGCGGCCAGGTCGATGCCGGTGACGTGCCGGACCAGCTCGGTGATCCGGTTGCCGGCCGGCCTCGGGTTGATCTCCACCACACGGGGGCCGGCCGCGGTGAGCCGGATCTCGGTGTGCGCCACGCCGTGGTCCAGGCCGACGGCGGCCAGCGCGGCCAGCGCGGTCTCCGCGGCGGCCCGCGCGTCGGCCGGGTCCAGGGCGGCCGGGAACATGTGCCCGGCCTCGATGAACCGGTCGTCGCCGGCGAGGGTCTTGTCGGTGACGCCGACGACGTGCGTGGCGCCGTCGAAGGCGACCGTCTCGACGCTCACCTCGGGCCCCTCGAGGAGCTCCTCCAGCAGCACCAGCGGGCTGCGCCGCTGGCCGCGCGCGTTGACCGGGAAGGCGTCCAGCGCGCTGATCGCCTCGGCCAGCTGCCGCTCGTCGGCCACCCGGCGCACCAGCATGCCGGCGCACAGGTCCACCGGCTTGACCACCAGCGGGTAGCCGAGTTCGGCGGCGCGGGCGGGCGCCTCGGCGGGATCCGGGCAGAGGGCGAAGCGCGGTCCGGGCACGCCGGCCTTGGCCAGCGCCAGCCGGGTCAGGTCCTTGCGGCAGGCGGTGTGCACGGCCGCGGAGGCCGGACCGGGCAGGCCGAGCCGTTCCGCCGCCGCGGCGGCCACCGGCAGGTAGTAGTCGCAGGAGGTGAGCACGCCGTCGAAGCGGAGCACGTCGTTCAGCCGCTCGACGTAGGGCAGCAGGGTGTCCGGGTCGTTGGTCTCGGCGGTGACCACGTTGTCGGCGCCCAGCAGCGGGTGCGGGCCGGTGCCCGGGGCGGAACGCAGGTAGTGGTGCAGGTTGCGGGTCAGGAAGGTGAAGCGGTGCCCTCCTTGGGCGATGGCTGCGGGCAGCAGGGTGCTCATGGACCCCACCCAGCTTTCGACCATCAGCAGATGTCCCACGGTGCGTCCTTTCGGATCACGAGGTTGGGCGACACCTTAGTCATACTGATTTTCATTGTCATTCGACAGGACGTTCGTGGAACTCCCGCGCGGGCGCGGCCGCGCTGTCGGAGCCGGCTCGTAGCGTGAAGGGCATGGAGGACCGCTGGAACGCGGAACAGGTGCTCGCCCTCGCGCCTGACGCCGCATCACGCAAGGCCGGGAGCAAGCTCTCGGCACCCGGGCCGTGGTCCGGGACGGGCACTGACGGCACGTTCGTCTGGGGGGAGTGCAAGGGCAGCGGCAAGGTCCCGTACCGCACCGTCGCCGACCTGCCGGGCACCGCCTTCACCTGCACCTGCCCGAGCCGCAAGTTCCCCTGCAAGCACTCCCTCGCCCTGCTGCTGCGCTGGGCGGAGGGGGCCGCCGCGGTTCCGGTGGCCGGCGAGGCGGACCGTCCGCAGTGGGTCGCCGAGTGGGCCGAGAAGCGCCGCGCCGCCCGGGAGCGCAGCGAGCAGCGCAAGGAACGGGCCGAGGCCGGACCGGCCGACCCGGCCGCCGCCCGCCGCCGCGCCCAGCAGCGCGAGCGCCGGATCGACGCCGGCGTGGCCGAACTGCGCCAGCGCGTCGGCGACCGGATACGCGCCGGCCTCGCCCCGCTGGAGTCCAACCGGCACGGCCTGGCCGAATGGCACGAGGTCGCCGCCCGGATGGTGGACGCCCAGGCGCCCGGGCTGGCCGCGCGGGCCAGGGAACTCGCGGCGTTGCCGGTCGGTTCCGCCGTGCGCGGCACGGCCGGCGCCGGCTGGGCCGGGCCGGTGCTGGAGGAACTCGCCCTGCTGCACCTGCTGACCGGGGCCTGGGAGCGCCGCGAGTCCCTTCCCGAGCCGCTGCGCGCCACCGTGCGCGGCCGGGTCGGCGCCCGCCCCGACGGCCCCGGCGGCACCGGCGCGGACGCCGCCCCGGCCACCGGATCCGGCGACGCCACATCCACGGCCGCCGAATCCGGGACGGCCGCCGCGACGGAGGAGCGGATCCACGACGACTGGCTGGTGCTCGGCCACCGGGACGCCGAAGCCTCCACGCTGCGCTCGCGCCGGGCCTGGCTGCGCGGCGCCGCCACCGGCCGGACCGCCATGCTGCTCTCCTACGCCGGACCGGGACGCGCGCTCGACCCGGTGCCACCGACCGGCACCAGCGTCGCCGCCACCGCCGTCTTCCCGCAGGCGGCGGCCGCCCTGCGGGCCACGCTCGGGCCCGACCAGGCCACCGCCCGCCCCGCCGGCCCACCGCCCGGCGGCGACTGCCGCGAGGCCCACGCCGCCTACGTCGCGGCGCTGGCCGCCGACCCGTGGACCGACGCCTGGCCGGTGGTGCTGGCCGCGGTCACCCCGGTGTGGAGCGGCACCGGCTGGTACCTCGCCGACCAGGCCGGACAGGCCCTGCGGGTGGACGTCGCGGAGGCGCCGGAGGGGGCGATGTGGCGGCTCACCGCCACCAGCGCCGGCCGCCCGGCCACCGTCTTCGGCGAGTACCGGCCCTCGGGCTTCGTCCCGGTGACCGTCTGGGCGCCGCACGACGGCCGCGCCGTGCTGCTCTGACGCCACCCGGCCCAGCCCGCCCGCCCAGCCCGCCTCCGTCCCCCGCCGCCGGCCACTCCGCCACCGGTCACCGCGCCACCGGTCACCCCGAACCCCGCCGCCCCGGCCCGCCCCGGCACCGAAAGGACTCCCATCCCGTGACGGCCACCCCGCCACCCGCGCCCACCTGGGACGACCTCGTCACCACCGCCCTCCTGGGCACCGAACGCCGAGGCCTGCCCACCCCGCCCTACGCCGAAGCCGACGCCGCCCCCGACGGCACCGCCCGGAGCACCCTGGACGCCGCCGCCTCCCACGCCGCCCTCACCCACGCCGCCGGCGGCCCGGTCGACGACCCGGCCTCCGCGCTGCTCGCCGTCGCCGCGCTGCACACGGTGCACCGCCGCGCCCGGCACGCGCCGCTGCCCGCCCCCGAACCGGACGTCGCCGCCCCGCCGGCCCTGGCGGCCGACGAGCGACCGCTGGTGCCCGAGGCCGCCCGCAACCGGCTCACCACCCTCATCGCCGCCGCCCCGGCCGGCAGCGCCGAGTCCCGCAACGGCAACCTGCTCGCCGAGTGGCTGGAGGAGGCCGCCCGGCACGGCTACCGGGTGCCCCCGGAGACGGTCCCCGCCCTGCTCGACCGGGCCCGGGCGCGTACCGCGCTGCGGCCGGCCGTGCTCGCCCTCGCCGGGCCGCTGGCGTCCTGGCTGGCCGTCCAGCACCGCCACTGGGCCTACGTCCTGCGCGAGCCCGACGCCGTCCCGCTCGGCGACGGCACCGGCCCCGACGCCCCGTTCGGGGAACGCCTCCGGATGCTGCGCGCCCTGCGCGCCGAGGACCCGGCCGCCGCCCGCGACCTGCTCGCCACCACCTGGAGCGGCGAACGCGCCGAGGACCGCACCCTCTTCCTCGAGTCACTCGCCGACGGGCTCGGCCCCGCGGACGAACCGCTGCTCGAAGCCGCCTTGGACGACCGCAGCACCTCCGTGCGGACCACCGCCGCCCGGCTGCTGGCCGCGCTGCCCGGCTCCGCGCTCTCCCAGCGGATGACCGAGCGGGCGCTGGCCTGCTGCACCGTGCGCGGCGAGGGCCCCGACCGCAGGCTCCGGGTGGTCCCGCCGAAGGACGTCGACGACGCCATGCGCCGCGACGGCCTGGCGGACTACGCCGGCACCGGCCACGCCCCGGGCCGCAGCCCCCGCAACGGCCCGCGCGCCGCCTGGCTCACCGACATCCTGGCCGCCACGCCGCTGCGCGTGTGGACCGACCTGCTGGGCACCGACCCGGCCGGCGTCATCGCCACCCCCGTCTCCGCCGAGTGGGCCACCGAGATCCGGCGCGGCTGGGCCCGCGCGGCGGTCCGCGAGGGCGACACCGCCTGGGCCCGCGCCCTGCTGCGCGGCGCGCCCGCCCGGAAGCGCCGCGGGGCCGGCACGGAGGAGAGCGACTCCGACCGGGTCGCGGTGCCGGCCGGCACCTCTCTGGAGGAGTCCACCGGCGCCCTGCTGGCCCTCCTCCCGGCCGAGGAGGCCGACGAGCTCGCCGCGCGCGACGGCTCCCTGCGGCGGGCGCTGCCCCGCTGGGGGGCGCGGGTGGAGGAGGCCGTGCTGGACAAGCTCCGCCAGGCCGCCGCCGGAGGCGGCGCGCCGTGGACCCACACGGGGCTGACCGGCCTGTGCGAACAGCGGCTCTCGCCCACCGCCGCCGACCGGCTCGACGCCCTGGTCAAGGAGTGCGAGCCGGGCAGCGCCTGGTGGGAGACGCTCAACGAGATGGCCCGCACCCTCCACCAGCGCCGCCTGCTCGCCGAGGAGCTGGCCCCCGTGGAGTGAGCGGACGGCGGACCCGATGAGACGTTCGACACATCCGAACGTATGCCTTCGACATGATGTCGGCATGCCCCTCAAACGCATCACCGTCCACGTCGCCCCCGAGGATCTCGCGATCATCAAGGCCGCCGCCGAACGATCCGGCGTCAGCGCGTCCGGGATCATGCGTGAGGCGATCCACCGGGCGGCCCGGTCCCGGCGAGTGTGGGGCGAACCGCTGGACGCACCACGGTTCGACAGCGGCGATCCGGCCCCCGCCCGCCGGATGGAGATCGCCGAGGAGGGTTCCGGCGCGCGGGAGAAACCGTGACCCTCTCGGTCAGGCCGCCCTCGGCCCGGCCTGACCGGGGCGGCCGGTGCCAGGACGGCCGGGGCAGCGGGCCTCAGGCGGTGCCGACTTCGCCGGGGGTGGTGTCGCCGACGTTGGCGCGGACCCACTCGACGATCGCCTGGGTGGGGGCGCCCGGGGTGAAGACGGCGGCCACGCCCATCGCGGACAGCTCGGGGATGTCCGCCTCGGGGATGATGCCGCCGCCGAAGACCTTGATGTCGGTGGCGTCCTGCTCCCGCAGCAGGTCCAGCACCCGGCGGAAGAGCGTCATGTGGGCGCCGGACAGCACCGACAGCCCGATGGCGTCGGCGTCCTCCTGGATCGCGGTGGCCACGATCTGCTCCGGGGTCTGGTGCAGACCGGTATAAACCACCTCCACGCCCGCGTCGCGCAGCGCGCGGGCCACCACCTTGGCGCCACGGTCGTGGCCGTCCAGGCCCGGCTTGGCGACCACCACGCGAATCGGACCGGACGCTGACATCCTGCCTCCCGCTTCGGTTCCCGGCCGTGGTCGAGGCCGCGACCGCGGGATCACCGCGGGAGACGCGACCTGCCGCCCATGCCGTTGTCCTTGCTTGCCCGTGCCGTCGTCGGAAAGTTATCGCCTCTCGCCGGTTCCGTCACGGGTCCGCCACAAAACACTCCGGACCGGATTCGACGACACGCCGACAGCAATCTCTCACGGAGTGTCACTCCACGCGACCAACTCGCCGTACATATCGCATCAAAGGGGGCACGGATTGTCGCTGCGCCACCCACCGGATACAGTCGCGGCCGGGAATCGACGTCCGTGAGGACGGCACGCGCCCGGCCGAAGCGGACTCCTTCCGGTATCGGAGGGATGACGGTTCGGCCACGCCGGGCGCGCCGCCGGCCCCACGGCGCGTGTCGCCTCTCCCCACCCCGGCGCACCTGGAGGGGGCGGGGGCGGGGCGTGGTGAGTACGGCGAACTCGGGCCCCGGCGACGGGATCCGACGTATCGTCGGACTCCTCAGCCGACCGGAGCCCCACGGCCCGGCCGATCGAACGCGAGCTGTCCAGGCGAAAGAGGGCCGGTGGTGAACGACCGTCAACCGACGTGGCAGCCGGATCCGGCGGCACCTGGCGGCGACGGCTCCGACGGCATCGAGCCCTACGGCGATCCCGGCGCCCCGGCCGGTCCCTACGCGACCGGCGGTTACGGCGAGGGCGGCTCCTACGGCGGCTACGACACCGGCTACGCGGTCCAGGGCGAGGCGTACCCGCAGGCCACCGCGGTGCAGACCCCGCCGCACGGCTACGCCTACGACGGCCTGTCCTACCCCGACGCCTCCTTCACCGGGGCCTCCCAGGACGGCTACCCCGGCTACGACACCTCGGGCTACGACGCCACCGGGTACGGGACGTCCTCCTACGACACGTCGGGCTACGACGCCACCGGCTACGACACGCCCGGACACGACACGCCCGGAGCCGTCGGCGGGTACGACACTGGCGGCTACCCCGCGACCGGCTACGACACCGGCGGGTACCCGGCGACCGGCTACGACACGGCCGGCGGCACCGCCACCGCCGGCCTCGACGAGGAGACCTCGCCGGCCCAGTGGACCACCGGGAGCTGGCAGGCCGTCCCCTCCGCCGGCGGTCCCTCCGACCAGCCGGACCCCTGGGCGGCCCAGTCGGATCCGTGGGCGGAGGCCACCGCCCCGGCCGAACCGGAGCACACCGACCTCGGCACGGACGCCTACCGGACCGGGACCTACGAGACCGACGGCTACCGCTCCGAGGACTACGGCTCCGACGACTACCGCTCCGACGAGTACGGCGACGGCTACGGGGGTTCCCAGGCGTCCGGCGGCGCCCCTGACGCGGAGTCCGGGGCCGCGGCCTGGTCCAGCGGCGAGTGGGCGACCGGCGAGTGGCACGGCGGCGAGGCCGCCGGCGGCTACCCGGACCACAGCGACCACCACCCGGAGCAGCACACCGACCACCTCGGCGGGACGGACCACCACGGCCCCGCCGACACCCACGGCCACGACTTCGACCTCGACCACGGCCACGGCCACGAGGACGCCCTCGGCCACGACGCCACGCCGGGCGGCGCGGCCGGATGGCCGCCCCCGATGCCCGGCGAGGCCCCCGCCGCGGGCGGCTACGACCACGCGGCCTTCGCCTATCCGGACGGCTTCGTCGACGTCGGCCAGGGCTTCGACGACTACGTCCCCGGCCAGGACGACTGGGACGACACCCCCGCGTTCGCCGACCACCCCGACACCGGCTCGGCCGCCGACGCGGAGGACGGCGGCCACGGCGGCGGTCGGGGCGTCGCGGACGACCCGGACGCCCGCGACGGCCTGGGGGACCACCCGGACCTCGACGAGGCCGACGACTTCGACGCCCTGGAGGCCGGCGCCGACCGGCAGACCCTGCGGGAGATCGAGGACGGTGACGCCCCCGGCTACGCGGCGGAGGCCGTCGTCGCCGAGGGGCGCGCGGCGGCCCGCAACCGCCGCCGCAAGGAACAGCGGCGCACCAAGGCCCCGGCGCTGAGGTCGCCGATGCTGACCATCGCCGCGCCCTCCGCGGCCGTGCTGGCCGCCGCGACGGTGGCGGTGATCGCGCTCAGCGGCACCGGCGAGGAGGCCGAGCCGGAGGAGTCCTCGCCGATCGCCTCCGGGGCCGACGCCGTGCAGGTCCCGCCCACCGAGCTGGACACCCAGCTGGCCGCCGTCACCGCGAGCGCGGACGACCTGGCCGACCGGGCCACCCGCACCCAGACGCGGATCGCCCTGGAGGAGCGCGAGGCGGAGCTGGAGCGCCAGCGACAGGAGGCGGCCGCGGCGGCGGAGGCGGCGCGGCCGAAGTTCTGGCTGCCGGTCGACCAGCGCGGCCTGTCGGCCTACTTCGGCCAGGGCGGGAACTACTGGAGCAACCTGCACACCGGCATCGACTTCCCGGTGGGCTACGGCACACCGGTCCAGGCGGCCACGGACGGGACGATCACGTTCCAGTACCACGGCTCGTACGGCAACATGCTGATCCTCACGGCGCCGGACGGCACCCAGACCTGGTACTGCCACCTGAGCCAGGCGCTGTACCGCTCGGGCTCGGTCCAGGCCGGCGACACCATCGCCTACTCGGGCAACAGCGGCAACAGCACCGGCCCCCACCTGCACTTCGAGGTGCGCCCGGGCGGCGGCTCCCCGATCGACCCGCTCACCTGGCTGCGCAACCACGGCCTGGAGCCGACCTGATCGACGGCGGACGCCGCGCCCGGTGACGGCCGGTGGGGCCGGTGACGGGCGGCGGTACCGGGCGGTAGGCTCGGCTGTCCGGCACCCCGGGCCCGTAGGCATGCCTCTGGCATGCCTGTTGGCATGCTTCCAACAATTGCATGTACGGTAACCGGGGCCTTCGGTCAGATGACCGAGGCTCTCCTTATTGAATGCTCTTCACATCCACACAAAACCGGACATTCCGCCCTAAACTGATGGCGCGGGGTTGCGGAATACGTGGGTATGACAGGTAACGTGCTAATAACGGCTGGGATGTGACTGTGTCTCTCCGGGCGACCCCCTTCCTTCCAGTCGGACCGAGCACGTAAGACACCGACCAGGACGCCGTCCAATCGACGTTGCCCGTCCGTCTGGAGGCTGCCGGACCGATGCCGCCGACCGCGCCCACGGCCCAGGAACACACCGCGACCCCGCCGCAGGCCGGCCTCCCCGCCCCCGGCGGCGGACGCTCCGCCGGCCGCGGCGCGCCCCGGCTGTACGCCCTCGACGGGCTGCGCCTGGTGGCCGCCCTGATGGTGGTGGCGTACCACTACATGGCCTACGGCGCGAACAGCGACGTCACCGGCTGGGGCGGCGACCCCGCCGACCACTTCCCGGCCCCCGTCTCGGCCGCGGCCTCCTACGGCTTCCTCGGCGTCGAGCTGTTCTTCCTGATCAGCGGCTTCGTCATCTGCATGTCCTGCTGGGGCCGCTCCCCCAAGGAGTTCCTGGTCTCCCGGGTCACCCGGCTCTTCCCCGCCTACTGGCTCGCGATACTCGTCACCACCGCGGTGATGAACATCGCCCCGGTGGTGTACGACCCGCCGGAGCTGACCCTGGTCCTCAGCAACCTCACGATGTTCCAGGAAGCCTTCAACGTCGGGCACATCGACGGGGTCTACTGGTCGCTCTGGGCGGAGCTGCGCTTCTACCTGATCTTCGGGATCGTCGTCGCGATGGGCACCACCTACCAGCGGGTGCTGCTCTTCTGCGGCATCTGGGCGGTCGCCTCGGTGCTCTCCGACCAGGCCGAGCTGCCGCTGCTCGACCTGCTCGCCCAGCCCCGGTACGCGCCGTTCTTCATCGCCGGCGTGGTGATGTACCTCATGCACCGCTTCCGGCCCAACCCCATGCTGTGGGGGCTGCTGATCTTCTGCTGGCTGGTCGCCCAGCACCGCACCTGGGCGCTGATCAACCAGGCCCAGGAGTCGCTCAGCCACCAGCTCTCCTGGGAGGTCGCGCTCGGCTTCGTGACCGCCTTCTTCCTGCTCGTGCTGCTCGTCGCCCTGGGCAAGCTGGACTTCGTGCGGTGGGGCTGGCTCACCACGGCCGGCGCCATCACCTACCCGCTGTACCTGCTGCACGAGAACATCGGCTGGACGGTGATCCACGTCCTCAGCGACCGCGTCCCGTCCTGGGCGATCGTCGCCGGGCTGGTGCCCGCCCTGATGCTGCTCTCCTGGCTGGTGCACCGGCTGGTGGAACGGCCGGTCGGGCGGGCGCTGCGCCGGCAGATGATGCGGCCGCGCCCCAGCATCGCCGACGGCGGCGCCCCTGCCGCGAAGCCGGTGCCGGCGAAGCCGCTGGGCGCCACCGGGGCCGCGCCCGGGCCGCAGGAGGCCACCGAGCCCGAGCCGGTGCACGCCGGCGCCGGCGCCGGACGCGCCCACTCCGCCCCCTGACCCGAACGCGCCTTCCGCCGCCGTCTCCGCCGCGCCGGGCGCCGCTGGCCGATGCCGCCCGGTCCGCGCGGTGCCTCAGGGGACGCTGGGCCCGGTGATCGGCTGGCCGTTCTCGTCGTACGGCCAGACGTTGGTCACACAGCCGTGCAGCCCCTTGATCTGCTGCATCATGGCCGGCGCCGGCTCGCCCTCGCCGGGGCAGCCCTCGTGGCCGTGGCCCAGGAAGTGGCCGACCTCGTGGTTGATGATCAGCGCGCGGTAGGAGGTCACGTCGTCCGCGTAGTACTCCGTGGCCAGCAGCCACCGCTTGAGGTTGACCATGACGTCCTGGCCGACGCGGCAGTTGACCTCACCGCCGGTGTCCAGGCCGTACTCGCCGCAGATCTGGTCCACCGTTCCCGGTGTGGCGAGCCGCACCCGGAAGTCGGCGGTGTCGTCGGAGACCCGCCGGAACCCCGTCTGGCCGTCGCCGATCCACCCCCGGGGATTGCCGAGGACGCTCTCCACCTCCTCGGCGACGTCCGCCGCCGATATCGCGATGCCGTCCTCGACCTCCACCCGGTAGGTGAGCATGACGCCGGTTCCGCCGACGTGGGCGCCCTCGCCGCCGGCGACGGTGAACGTCCCGGGCCCGGACAGCGGAATCGATTCGACGTCCGGGTAGCCCTCCGCCGACGGCCCCGGGGAGTGCTCCGGCCCTGCCGGCTCGCCGGAGGGCTCCGCCGCTGCCCCGGTGGGGGACGGCGAGTCGGAGGCCGAGGGCGCGGCGGCGGACGGCGAGGACGACGCTGAGGAGGAGCCCGCCGGGGGCGCCGCGGCGGAACCGGCCGGGCCGCTCGGCGGAGGCGACTGGCGCTGCCAGGCAAGACCGCCGGCGAGCAGCAGCACGGCCGCCGCCGCCAGCGCCGTCCACAGGGAGCGCGTCCCGGCTCGCCCGCGACGGGCCCGCCTCCGCCGACGGCGACGGCGGTGGCCGGCCACAGGCGGTGGAGTAGTCGATCGGTGCGCGTTCATGGCCACCCAGGGTGGCCCGGCCGTGTGACCACCCGGAGATGGCAATGGGATCAAACGGTAACGGTCCTCCGGCGGCCGGACGACCGGTCCGCCGCCCTGTGGATACTGAATCCATGCCACGCGTCCTGATCATCGAAGACGACCACGCGGTCCGGGAGGGCCTGCGGCTCGCGCTGCGGCGCCAGGGCCACCAGGTCGCCGCCGCCGGGACGGGCGAACAGGGACTGGAGGAGCTGCGGTCCTTCCGGCCGGACGTCGTGGTGCTCGACCTGATGCTGCCGGGCGTGTCCGGGCTGGAGGTGTGCCGCCGGATACGCGCCCACGACCAGCTCCCGATCATCATGGCGACCGCCCGCGGCGACGACGCGGACGTCATCGTCGGGCTGGAGGCCGGGGCGGACGACTACGTCGTCAAGCCGCTCCAGGCACGCGTCCTGGACGCGCGCATCCGCGCGGTGCTGCGGCGCGTGGACGGCCAGCCGGCCGGTCACGACGCGCCCCGCGCCGAGACCCACGGCGAGCTGGTCATCGACCGGGTGGGGCTGACCGTCAGCCACCGGGGTGAGCCGGTGCCGCTCGCCCCCTCCGAACTGCGGCTGTTGCTCACCCTCTCCGCCTCCCCCGGCCAGGTGTTCAGCCGTCAGCAGCTCCTGGAAGCCGTCTGGGAGCACCGCTACCACGGCGACCCGCGGCTGGTCGACGCCTGCGTCAAACGGCTGCGGATCAAGATGGGCGAGCCGGCGGGACAGCCCCGGTACATCCAGACGGTGCGCGGCTTCGGCTACCGCTTCGCGGCCCGGTGAGGCGGCCACGGCTCCCGCGCGCCCTGCGCGGCCTGCGCGTCCGACTGGTGGTCGGCTTCATCCTGGTCGCGTCCGTGGCCACGGTCACCACCGGCGCGCTGACCCTCCGGGAGGCGCGCACCGGAATCCTGCAGCAGAGCCAGGACGCCGTGATCACCCACTTCCGCGATCGGATCGGCACCGTCGCCGCCGCCTACCCCTTTCCACCGGACCAGGCCGACCTCGACGCGTTCGTGAGCGAGCTCCTGCGGACCGAGCACGCGCGCGACTGGCGCCTGCTCGCCACCTACCGGGACCTGCGCGCCACCTCACGGCCCGCGGACCCGTTCGAGGAGGTCACCCCCGCCCTCCGCGAGGCCGTGCGCTCCCGCACGGAGACCGTCTTCCAGCGCGTCTCCCGCGACGGCCGCTCCACACTCGTCGTCGGCACGCCGGTCACCTTCATGGGTCCGAGGGGCGCGGCCCCGCGCCGCTCCGGGATCGAGGTCTACCTCGTCGTGCCGCAGGACGTGGAGCAGGGCTACGTCGACGCCCTGGTCAGCGCGGTGGAACGGGCCACCCTGGCCGCCCTCGGGGTGGCCGTGCTGCTCGGCCTGCTGGCCTCGCGGGGCGTGCTGCGGCCGGTGCGGGCGCTGCGCCGGGCCACCCGCAGCATCGCGCAGGGCCGCCTGGACACCCGGCTCACCGTCCGCGGCTCCGACGAACTCGCCGAGCTCTCGCACAGCCTCAACGAGACCGCGGCGGCCCTGGAGGCCTCCATGGCCGACCTGCGGCGCATGGAGGCACGGGCCCGCCGCTTCGCCGCCGACGTCTCGCACGAGCTGCGCACCCCGCTGGCCGCCATGGCGGCGGTCACCGACGTGCTCGACGAGGACGCCGCCGGCCTGGAGGAGGACACCGCCACGGCGGTGCGCCTGATCAGCGAGGAGACCACCAAGTTGACCCGCCTGGTGAACGACCTGATGGAGATCTCGCGGTTCGACGCGGGCGCGGCCGACCTGCACCTGGACGAGATCGACCTCGCCGAGTCGGTGCGCCGCACCCTCGCCTCCCGCGGCTGGCTGGACACCGTGGAGCTGGACCTGCCCGCCCGCGACGAGCTGCGCGGCCGGGTCGACCCGCGCCGCCTCGACGTCGTCGTCGCGAACCTGGTCGCCAACGCCCTGCACCACGGTGCGGCGCCGGTCCGCGTGCGGCTGTACCGGGGGCACCCCGCCGGCGCCGCCCCGGGCGGGGGCACCGGCCCGGGCGGGGGAGCCGTCCGGCAGGCGGTCATCGAGGTGCGCGACGGCGGACCGGGCATCCCCGACAGCGCGCTGCCACACGTCTTCGAGCGCTTCTACAAGTCCGACGCCGCCCGGACCCGCTCCGAGGGCAGCGGCCTCGGGCTCGCCATCACGGCGGAGAACGTCCGCCTGCACGGCGGCACCGTGCACGCCGCCAACGGGCCGGACGGCGGCGCCGTCTTCACCGTCGTCCTCCCGCTGCCGGACCACGAGCCGCCGCACGCCACCGCGGGAGCGGCCGGGGAAGCAGCCGGGGGAACGGCCGAGGGAGGGCGGCCGTGACCCGGGGGCCGCGGCGCGCGTCGCCGGTGACCGCCGCGGCGGCGCTGCTCGCGCCCCCGCTCCTCCTGCTGTCCGGCTGCGGCATTCCCGCCACCGGCGTGGTGGGCGCGGGGCTGCCCGCGACCGGCGTGCTGCCCCCGGCCGCGACCGACGCCCCCACCGAAGGCCCGCAGCCGTCCGCCGCGTCCCGGGTGCTCACCCTCTACTTCGTCCTGGACGGCGCCCTGCTGGCCATGGCGCGGGACGCCCCGGCCACCAGCGGGATCGACACGGCCGTGCGCTCGCTGCTGGAGGGGCCGGACGGGGAGGAGAGCGGGCAGGGGCTGACCACGGAGCTGCCGCCCCTCCTGGCGGCGCCGGCGATCCAGACCGAGGGCGCCACGGTCACCGTCGAGTTCTTGCCGTCCCCCACCGAGCTGAGCGACACCGCCGTCGACCAACTGGTCTGCACGGCCGCCGCCGCCCACCGGCAGCGTGCCTGGGAGCAGGGGCCGCCACGGGTGATCGTGGTGCGCCCCGACGGCGCAACCGTCGAACGGTCCGGAGACGGCTGCCCGGCCGCCGGACTCGCCGACCCCACGTCGCCCGGGGACGGCTGGGGCGTCGGGGGCGCCACCTGGTAGCCGGCTCCGCCGGCCGGGGCCCCGCCGCCCCCTGCCCGCCCCCGCCCCCGGTCAGGGCCGGGGGCGGGCAGGGGCCGCTACAGCTTCTCCACCGGGGCGTAGCGCAGCAGCAGCCGCTTGGTGCCCTGGTCGCCGCCGAAGTCGATGGTGGCCTCGGCGTTGCTGCCCGAGCCGCGGGTGCTGACCACGGTGCCCAGCCCGAACGAGTCGTGGCTGACCCGGTCGCCGACCGCCAGCGACACCGGCTCCCGCTCGGTGGCCCGCCCGGTGGCGAACCCGCTGGAGGTGCCCGCCCGGCCGCCGCCGGAGCGCCCGCCGCCCGTCCGGCCGGACCGCCGCCCGCCACCGCCGGAACCCCCGGAACCGCCGGAGCCGAAACCGCCACCGCCGAACCCGGAGCCGCCGAACCCGCCGGAGGAGGCGCCCACCGTGATCGGCGGCGGCGCGGCCGCCGCGCCGGTGCGCTTCCAGTCGACCAGCTCGGCCGGGATCTCCTCAAGGAAGCGGGACGGCGGGTTGTAGGAGGGCTGCCCCCACACGCTGCGCATCGCCGCGCGGGTCAGGTACAGCCGCTCCCGGGCCCGGGTCACGCCCACGTAGGCGAGCCGGCGCTCCTCCTCCAGCTCCTTGGTCTGGCCGAGCGCCCGCTGGTGCGGGAAGACGCCGTCCTCCATGCCGGTGAGGAACACCACCGGGAACTCCAGCCCCTTGGCGGTGTGCAGCGTCATCAGGGTGATCACGCCCTGGTCGGCGCCCTCCTCGTCGGGCGCGTCCGGGACCTGGTCGGAGTCGGCGACCAGCGCCACCTGCTCCAGGAACTCCGCGAGCGTCCCCGCGCCCCGTCCCTCGGCCGCCGCGGCCTGCTCGAACTCCAGGGCGACCGCGGCCAGCTCCTGGAGGTTCTCCACCCGGGTCTCGTCCTGCGGGTCGGTGGACGCCTCCAGCTCGGCGAGGTAGCCGGTCCGGTTCAGCACGGCCTCCAGGACGGTCGCCGGCCCGGCGCCCGACTCGGCGACGGTGCGCAGCTCCTCCAGCAGCTCGTTGAACCGCTTGACCGCGTTCACCGAGCGCGCCGCCATGCCGTACGCCTCGTCCACCCGGCGCAGCGCCTGCGCGAAGGAGATCCGCTCGCGCAGCGCCAGGGCGTCCACCATCGCCTCGGCCCGGTCGCCGATGCCGCGCTTGGGCACGTTGAGGATCCGGCGCAGCGGCACGGTGTCCTCCGGGTTGGCCAGCACCCGCAGGTAGGCCAGGACGTCCCGGACCTCCTTGCGCTCGTAGAAGCGCACCCCGCCGACCACCTTGTAGGGCAGGCCGACCCGGATGAACACCTCCTCGAAGACCCGGGACTGGGCGTTGGTGCGGTAGAACACCGCGATGTCACCGGGGCGCGCCTCGCCGGCGTCGGTGAGCCGGTCCACCTCGTCGGCGACGAACTGCGCCTCGTCGTGCTCGCCGTCGGCCACGTAGCCGGTGATCCGCTTGCCGGCCCCGGCGTCCGTCCACAGGTTCTTCGGGCGGCGGTTGGCGTTGCGCTCGATGACCGCGTTGGCGGCGGTGAGGATGGTCTGCGTGGAGCGGTAGTTCTGCTCCAGCAGGATGGTGGTGGCGTTGGGGTAGTCCTCCTCGAACTGGAGGATGTTGCGGATGGTGGCGCCGCGGAAGGCGTAGATCGACTGGTCGGCGTCGCCCACCACGCACAGTTCGGCGGGCGGCACGGCGCCCGGGGCCGTCCCGGCCCCGTCGGCGGCGGCCTGCCCCACGGCGCCCCCGACCAGCTCGCGCACCAGCAGGTACTGGGCGTGGTTGGTGTCCTGGTACTCGTCCACCAGCACGTGCCGGAAGCGGCGCCGGTAGTGCTCCGCCACGTCCGGGAACGCCTGGAGCAGGTTGACCGTGGTCATGATGATGTCGTCGAAGTCCAGCGCGTTGGCCTCGCGCAGCCGCCGCTGGTAGAGCGCGTAGGCCTCGGCGAGCTGCTTCTCGAAGCCGTCCGAGGCGGTGGCGGCGAAGGTCTCCTCGTCGATGAGCTCGTTCTTGAGGTTGGAGATCTTCGCGGTGAACGCCTTGGGCGGGTAGCGCTTGGGGTCGAGGTCCAGGTCGCGGCAGACCAGCGCCATCAGCCGCTGCGAGTCGGCGGCGTCGTAGATGGAGAAGCTGGAGGAGAAGCCGAGGTGCTTGGCCTCGCGGCGCAGGATCCGCACGCAGGCGGAGTGGAAGGTCGACACCCACATCGCGTTGGCGCGCGGGCCGACGAGCTCCTCGACGCGCTCGCGCATCTCGCCGGCGGCCTTGTTGGTGAAGGTGATCGCCAGGATCTCGCCGGGGCGCACGCCGCGCGCGGCCAGCAGGTGGGCGATCCGGTGGGTGAGCACCCGGGTCTTGCCGGAGCCGGCGCCGGCCACGATGAGCAGCGGGGAGCCGGAGTGCAGCACGGCCGCGCGCTGCTGGGTGTTCAGGCCGTCGAGCAGTTGCTCGGGGTCGGTGACGGTGCGCGGCGCCCCGTTGCGGTGGTACGCGTCGCGCTCGACGGCGTCGTGGTGCGCCGGCAGGGTCCACTCGTCGCCGAACAGGTCGTCCGGGATCACCTCGTCCAGCGCCTCGGCGGGCTCCGGCCCCCACCCCGCCTCCGGCCCCTCGGGCGGGGCGCCGGAGGCCTCGGGGTCGTCGTGGGGGCCGCCGTGCGGGCCGTCGTAGGCCGGCTCGTCCCGGGGCGGCTCGGGGAAGGCGAGGTCGTCGAAGAGGGTGCTCATCGCCTACCGAGTCTAGGCCGTCCGGCCGACCTCCCGGCCGGGTTCGGCGGCCCGCCCCGGTGGCCCGCCCCGGTGGCCGGTCGGTTCCGGTGCCGGGACCGTCAGTTCCACAGGACCGCGACGCAGATGTTCACCACGGTCAGGCCGCCGATGGCGCCGAGGACGCCGGGCGAGACCCGCTCCTTGTCCCGGTTGAGCCAGACCAGGACCAGGATGGCCAGCAGCACGGCGGTCTTCACGCCGATCTTGAAGTTGTCGACCTCGGCGCCGTCCGCCTGCCGCAGACCCACCATGACGAGGCCGGTGACCAGCATGGTGAGCGCGCCGTGCACCATCGCCGGAACGACCCGCACCTCGCCGGTGCGCATCGCCCGCATCTGGGTGAGGAAGCCGCCGAGCAGGCTGGCGATGCCGATGAAGTGCAGGATCAGGAAGATATCGACCGCGACGTCCATGGGTTACGGGCTCCGCTCTGGGAAGGGATGCACGGGTGCCGCTTCGGCGACCCGATCCTAGGACCGCCGCCCCGGCCGCCCGTGGCCGCCCCCACCCCAGCCCCGACCACCCCAGCCCCCGGCCGGCCCGCCGCCGGCCGCACTCGACCGCGGCAGCGGCCGGACCGGGCGGCGCTCGGACCAGGGGGCGCTCAGACCAGGCGGCGGGCGGTGGCCCAGCGGGTGAGCTCGTGGCGGTTGCTGAGCTGGAGCTTGCGCAGCACCGCCGAGACGTGGCTCTCCACCGTCTTCACCGAGATGAACAACTGCTTGGCCACCTCCTTGTAGGCGTAGCCGCGGGCGATCAGCCGCAGCACCTCGCGCTCCCGCTGGGTGAGGCGGTCGAGGTCCTCGTCGACCGGCGGGGTGTCGCTCGCCGCGAAGGCGTCCAGCACGAAGCCGGCCAGCCGGGGCGAGAAGACGGCGTCGCCGTCCGCCACCCGGAAGATCGCGTCGATCAGCGCCGGCCCGGTGATGGTCTTGGTGACGTAGCCGCGCGCGCCGCCCCGGATCACGCCGATGACGTCCTCCGCCGCGTCGGAGACCGACAGCGCCAGGAACCGCACCGGCGTCTCCTCGACCGCTCCCTCACCACCGCCGGCACCGCCGGCACCGGCCGCTCCCGGGCCGCCCGGCAGGCCGTGGCCCGCGGGGCCCGCGGAGGGGCCGCCCATCAGCGGGGCGCAGCGGCGCAGCACCTCCACCCCGCCGCCGCCCGGCAGGTGCACGTCGAGCAGCACCACGTCCGGCCGGGTGCCGGTCACCACGGCCACCGCCTGCTCCACGTCCGCGGCCTCGCCGACCACGTCCACCCCGGTGCGCGCGGTCTCCCCGATCTCGGCACGCACCCCGGTGCGGAACATCCGGTGGTCGTCGACCAGCACCACCCGGACCCGCCGGCGGGCGCCGGCGTCCCCGGCGGGCTCGCCGGCCGCTCCCGGCCGGGGCGACTGGGCCGGCCGCCCAGAGGTGTTGTGGTCCATCAGGCGACCGCCCTCTCCATCTCCAGCTCGATCTCGGTTCCCTCACCCGGGGTGCTGCGCACCCGCGCGGTGCCTCCGTTGCGGCGCATCCGCCCGATGATCGACTCGCGCACGCCGAGCCGGTCCTCCGGCACCGTGTCCGGGTCGAAGCCGGGGCCGCGGTCGCGCACGAAGATCAGCACCTCGCGCTCCTCCACCTCGGCGTACACCTGGACGGGTTCGCTGCCACCGTACTTGGCCGCGTTCACCATCGCCTCGCGCGCCGCCTGGAGCTGGGCGCCCAGCCGCTCGTCCAGCGGGCAGTCGCCGACGCACACCACCTCGATCTGCACGCCGTGGGCGTCCTCCACCTCGCCGGCGACCGCGCGGACGGCCTCCGCCAGCGTGCTCGGGCCCTCCTCGGCGGTGGTGTCGCCGTCCGGACGGTACAGCCAGGCGCGCAGCTCGCGCTCCTGGGAGCGGGCCAGCCGCAGCACCTCGCGCGGGTCGTCGGCGTGGCGCTGGATCAGGGTGAGGGTGTGCAGCACCGAGTCGTGCACGTGCGCCGCGACCTCGGCGCGCTCCTGGGCGCGGATGCGGGCCCGGCGCTCCGCGCCGAGTTCCTGCGCGAACCGGGCCAGGTAGGGGCCGGCGAGCAGCAGCAGGCCGACGACGATGGCGAGCGACGCCTCCAGCACCTGCACCAGGTAGCGTCCGCTGCCCTGCATGACCAGGAACGCGATCACGCCGGCGAGCAGCAGCCCGGCCCCGAGCACCGAGCGGATGGCCCGGACCCCGGCGTGCGTGGCGCCGATGTGCATCCAGCGGTCGCGGCGGACGTCGTCCGCCTGCCGCCACACGATGATCACGCCCACCGCGGCGATCACCAGCGGCAGCAGGTAGGACGGGCCGAACGCGAACCGGGTCACCACCGTGAGCACGACCAGCAGCAGCATCCCGCCGAGCAGCAGGTGCCGGCGGGGCGGACCCTCCCGGTCGGCGGCGTCCCGGCCGACCGTCTCGTCGTCCATGCCGAGCGGCACGAACGCCCAGAAGGCCGCGTAGAGCAGCAGGCCCATGCCGTTGAACATGCCGAGGATGGCGAAGGTCACCCGCACCCACACCACCGGCAGGCCGAGATGGGCGGCGAGTCCCTGGGCCACGCCGCCCACGATCCGCCCGTGCGAGCTGCGGTAGAGCCGGCGCGGCTCGCCGTCCCGCGGCGTGCCGGAGGCCGCGCCGTCCGCCGGCGGCCCGGAGGCCGCGCCCGTGCCGGAGGCCGTGCCCGTGCCGGTGCCGGGGGCCGTGCCGGTGCTGCCCTTGCCGGTGGCACCCATGCCGGCGGCGCCCACGCCCCCGAAGGCGCCGGCGCCGCCTGGCTTGCCGTCCTGTGTCACGCCGTCCCCCGCTTCCCCCCGCGGCCCGGTCTGCGCCGCGCGGCCCGCACCATGCCGGTGACGGCGCCCACACAGCCGGCGAGGGCCAGCCACACCACGCCCACCGGCAGCCAGAACCGCCACTCCATGTCCACGCCGCTGGCCAGCCCCAGCAGGTAGGCGACTCCGAACAGCACGAAGAACACGCCGCTCAGCAGGGCGAAGGGCTCGATGTCATGCCGGCGCACGGTGCACCTCGATCATTCCCATCCCGACGCTCAGGTCGAGTTCGATGGTCCCGCCCGCGGCCGCGGACGGGTCCTCGGGCAGCAGTTCCGTCCGGTGGCTCTCCACCACCGTGCCCGCGACGAAGGCCTCCCCGTCGCCGCTGTCCGTGGACCGTCCCCCGATCGAGGAACCGCCCAGCCGGTAGCTGCTGTCCACCACGACCCGCACGTTCTCCGGGACGGTCACCGTCAGCACGCCCACGTCCAGGCGGGCGTCCACCCGCAGTGCGCCGTCCCGCGGCCGCACCTCGCTGAGATCGACGTCCAGCGTGCCGATGCCGTGCCGGTACTGCGGGTCGACCGCGGCCGCGTTCGGCGGCGCCCACTCGCGGCTGCCGACCCCGTGGTCGGCGACGACGCCCACCGGTTCGGCGAGCAGCAGCGCGCCGGTGAGCAGCACGGCCGGCCCGGAGAGCCCGCGGGCGCTGCCGTACCGGCTGCCCACCACGAGCCCGACGCCGAGCACCACCAGCGCGGCGGCGAGGCCGACCGTGATCGCGGTGTCGGTGGCCGCCGCGGCCTGCGCGACGGCGTAGCCGACGCCGCCCACGGCGACCGCCAGGCAGAGCGTGGCCACCCCCAGCAGGGACCGCTCCCGCTGGTACGGGGGCACGCCCCCGCGACCGGGGCCGGCCCCGCCGCCCCAGGGGTCGGCGCCGCCCCAGGGACCGGAACCCGGCGGCTGGCCCGGCTTTCCGGTCGGCTGGCCCGGCTGGCCCGGTCCCGGGCGCAGCCGCGCCAGGTCCCAGGTGCCGTCCGGCGCCGGCCCGGTGGTCGGCGGTGGCGGGGTCGTAGTCGAGGTCGCGCTAGCGGTCGGGCGACCAGCGGTGCCGACCGGTGCGCCGCCCCGGCCCAGCTCGGCCGGGTCGACCGGGCCGGTGTAGTCGGGGTCGTACACGCCCAGGGGCCGACCGGTCGCGGTGCCCGTGCCCGTGCCCGGCTCCGGGCCCGCGGCGGCCGTCGCGCCGAGCCGGGGAGCGGCGGTGGCGCCGACGGCCGTCGCCCCGGACGCGACGGCGTGCTGCCCCGTGGCCGACGGAGCTCCGTCCGACCACGGGGCGGCCTGTCCGAGGCGTTCCGGTTGCCCGGCCTGGCCGGGTTGTTCGGGTTGTCCGGGCTGTCCGGGCTGTCCGGGGGCCTGGCCGGCGGGGGGCTCCTCCGCGCCCGTGTGGGCGCTCAGCCCTTTCTTCCACCACGACTCCGGCGCGTCCACCTTCGACGGCGGGGCCTTCGGCTCCGGCGGGACCCAGCCCATCAGACCTTGCCGCAGCTTGGGATTGCGCCACAGGGCGTAGCCGAGGGAGCCGGCGACCAGCGCCAGCACCAGCGGCACGTGTCCGCCGCTGCCGGACTGCACGGAGACGGCGGCGGCCCCCAGGGCGGTGGCGGCCAGGGCCAGGCCGGAGTCCCGGTCCAGCTGGCCGGAGGCCAGCCGGCGCGCCTCCGTCGGCCCGCCGTCCTCGGGGGCGACGAACAGCCAGCACAGGCCGTAGGCGAGCAGGCCGATGCCGCCGAAGATGGCCAGCACGGTGACCACGACGCGGAAGACCACGGGATCGATGCCGAGGTGGCGGCCGAGGCCCGCGCAGACGCCGCCCAACAGTTGGTCACGGGTGTACCGCCGCAACGGCGGCCGTCCGCCCCCGGCCGGGCCGGGCGCGCCCGCGCCGCCCCGGGGGGCGGCCTGGGGGCCGCCGGGGCCGTGCGGGTCGTGCGGGCCCGGGGGGCTGTGGTGGCCCTGGGAGCCGTGCGGGCCGCCGGGGCCTCCTGGCCCCTGCCGTCCGCCTGGTTCGCCGGGCGCCGAGGCGACGCCGGGCGCCGGGGCGCCCGTGCCGTCACCCGGGGCGTCCATCCGCGGGCCGCGGCCTCCAGGGACGTCGTAGCTCATGTTTCCCATGGTTGTCCGTATGGTCTTCCGATCCCATGGGGAAGGGCCCTGGAATCACCCTGACGCTTCCCCTACCCCGCCCCAGGTCGCCACCGCAAGGGGGGTCGCGGAACCTGTGGAAAACCTCGCCGCCCCTTTTGCCCCAGGGGTATCGGAGGTCAGGAGGACGGCGCAAGGGGGTTCCGCCCGCCTGTGGATAACCCCGCCACCCCTTTTTCACCCAGGGGTAGCGGAGGCAGAAGGGCTGGCACAAGAGGGGTCCACCCGCCTGTGGAAAACCCACCGCCCCTTTTCTCCCAGAGGTAGCGGACGGAGAGGAGCCAGCGCAAGGAGGCTTCGGCCGCCTGTGGACAGCTGGCGGGCTGGGCCGGCGGTGGGCCAACCGCCGGCCCAGCCCGCCAGCAGCCCCGCGACGAGCCGGGAGACAACCCAAGGCAGCCCCGCCACCAGCCCCGCGACGTGCCCGGAGACAACCCCATGGCAGCCCCGCCACCAGCAGCGCGGCAAGCCCGGCGCCGGCCTGTCCCAAGGCACCCCGCGGCCGAACCCCCGAGGCAAGCCGGCCAGCACCCGCGCAGCAGGCCCGGCGGCAAGCCCCGAGACAGCCCGGGAGCCGAAACCCCGAGGCAGCCCGGGAGCCGAAACCCCGAGACAGCCCGGGAGCCGAAACCCCGAGGCGGCCCACCACCCAGCAGCCCGGCCTCCCGCCGACAGGCCCGAACCCGCCGACAGGCCCGAACCCGGCAGCCCCGCAGGCAGAGCGGCCCGTTCTCAGACGTCCTCGGCCAGCTCCAGCCAGCGCGACTCCAGCTCCGACCGCTCGTCCCCGAGGGTCCGCAGCTCGGCGTCCAGCTTGGCGACCTTCTCGAAGTCGGTGGCGTACGTGGCCAGGTCGCCGTGCAGCCGCGCCTCCTCCTCGCTGATCCGGTCCAGCCGGCGCTCGATGCGCTGCAGCTCCTTCTGCGCGGCCCGGATCTCCCCCGCGCTCCGGCGCGGCGGCGCGGCCACGCCCCCGTCCCCGGAGACCCCAGAAGCACCAGAGCCCCCACCAGCCCCGGAGGCCCCTGCGGCCCCAGAACCACCAGCGGCCCCAGCGGCGCTCGCCGCCCCGGCTCCCCCGCCCGCCGCCGGACGGCCGGTTCCGGCCACCGCGCGGCTCCGGCGCTCCAGGTACTCGTCGATGCCACCGGGCAGCATCCGCAGCGTCCGGTCGCCGAGCAGCGCCAGCACCCGGTCGGTGGTGCGCTCGATGAAGTAGCGGTCGTGGGAGATCACCACCATCGAGCCCGGCCAGCCGTCCAGCAGGTCCTCCAGCTGGGTCAGGGTCTCGATGTCGAGGTCGTTGGTGGGCTCGTCCAGGAACAGCACGTTCGGCTCGTTCATCAGCAGCCGCAGCAGCTGCAGCCGCCGCCGCTCGCCACCCGACAGGTCGCCGACGGGCGTCCACTGCTTCTCGCCGGTGAAACCGAAGCGCTCGCACAGCTGGCTCGCGGTCATCTCCCGGCCCTTGCCGAGGTCCACCCGCTGGCGCACGCGTTCCACCGACTCCAGCACCCGCCAGGTCGGGTCCAGCTCGGCGACCTCCTGCGACAGGTAGGCCAGTCGCACCGTCTTGCCCACCACGACGCGACCGCCCGCCGGCTGCTCCTCCCGCTCCGCCGCCGCCACCATGGCGCGCAGCAACGAGGTCTTGCCGGCGCCGTTCACCCCGACCAGGCCGATCCGGTCGCCGGGGCCGAGTTGCCAGGTCAGGTGGTCGAGCAGGACCTTGCTCCCCGCCTCCACGCGCACGTCCTCGAGGTCGAAGACGGTCTTGCCGAGCCGGGCTCCGGCGAAGCGCATCAGCTCCGAGGAGTCGCGCGGCGGCGGCTCGTCGGCGATCAGCTGGTTGGCGGCGTCGATGCGGAACCGCGGCTTGGAGGTGCGGGCCGGCGCGCCTCGGCGCAGCCACGCCAGCTCCTTGCGGATCAGGTTCTGCCGCTTGCTCTCCTCGGTGGCGGCGATGCGTTCGCGCTCGGCGCGGGCGAGGACGTAGGCGGAGTAGCCGCCCTCGTACTCGTGGACGCGACCGCGCTGCACGTCCCACATGCGGGTGCAGACCTCGTCCAGGAACCACCGGTCGTGGGTGACCACGACAAGCGCGCTGCGACGGCCCTTGAGGTGGCGGGCGAGCCAGGTGATGCCCTCGACGTCGAGGTGGTTGGTGGGCTCGTCCAGGACGATCAGGTCCTGCTCGGCGATGAGCAGCTTGGCCAGGGCGATCCGGCGGCGCTCGCCACCGGAGAGCGGGCCGATCACGGTGTCCAGGCCCTGCGGGAAGCCGGGCAGGTCCAGGCCGCCGAACAGGCCGGTGAGCACGTCGCGGACCTTGGCGTCGCCGGCCCACTCGTGGTCGGCGAGGTCGCCGAGGACCTCGGCGCGGATGGTGGCGGCCGGGTCGAGGGCGTCGCCCTGGGCGAGCATGCCGAGCCGCAGCCCGCCGGAGTGGGTGACCCGGCCGGAGTCCGCCGGCTCGGCCTTGGCCAGGATCTTCACCAGGGTGGACTTGCCGTCGCCGTTGCGGCCGACGACGCCGATCCGGTCGCCCTCCGACACGCCGAGGGACACGCCGTCCAGCAGGGTGCGGGTGACGTAGGACTTCCCGACGGCTTCAAGGTTGACAAGATTGGCGGCCATCTCACTCCAGCTCACGCGGTTGGGTCGATGTCCGAGGGTAGTCGGCGCGAGGGGATGACCGCGGCGGGGCGAGGACGGAGCGAGGGACGGAGGGCGCGGAGCGAGGGCGGCGACGGGTCGACGGCCGGACGAAGCGGGCGCCGGCGGCCAAATTCGGTTGTGGCGCGGGAGCGTCCACGCGAGGATGCCGCGGCCGGCGGACCGCCCACGCCCACCGAGACCCGCCCACGAAAGGCACCGCACCGTGTCACTGAGGTTCCACGAGATCTCCGAGGCCCGTAACCGCATCCTGAACCCCTTCGACCAGGCCAAGCTCGATCTGCTGGGCGAGATCGTCTCGCCCGCCGCCGGCTCCCGCCATCTCGACCTGGCCTGCGGCAAGGGCGAGATGCTGTGCACCTGGGCGGCCCGGTACGGGACGACGGGCGTGGGCGTCGACCTCAGCGAGGTGTTCCTGGCCGCCGCCCGGGAGCGGGCGGCGGAGCTGCGGGTGACCGACCGGGTGCGGTTCGAGCAGGGCGACGCCGGGGCCTACCGGCCGGAGCCGGGCGGCTACGACGTCGTCTCCTGCGTCGGCGCCACCTGGATCGGCGGCGGGCTCACCGGCACCATCGAGCTGATGCGCCCGGCGCTCCGCGAGGGCGGGCTGCTGCTGGTCGGTGAGCCGTACTGGACCGAGGAGCCCCCTCCGGCCGCACCTGAGGCGCTGGGACTCGCCCGGGACGACTGCGCCACCCTGGAGGGCACCCTGGACCGTTTCGAGGCGGCCGGCGTGGAACTGCTGGAGATGGTGCTGGCCGACCCGGACAGCTGGGACCGCTACATGGCCACGCAGTGGTGGACGATGAGCGACTGGCTGCGGGAGCACCCCGACGACCCGGACGCCCCGGCGATGCGCGGGGTCCTGGATCGCGCCCGCCGCTCCCACCTCGCCTACCAGCGGCGCTACCTGGGCTGGGGCGTCTTCGTGCTCCGCCCCGTGGGCTGAGAGGGCTGGTCGGGCCGAGCGGGGCCGAGCGGGTCAAGCAGGGCCGGGCGGGCCAAGCAGGGCCGGGCGGGCCGGGCAGGGCGGGCCGGGCGCCGACCGGGCCCGGAGCGGGCCGCCGGTCAGCGCAGCGGCAGCGGAACGTTCCGCTCGTGTGCGGGGCGGGGGCCGTGGATGCGCCGTTCGGACTCCGTGATCGCGACGTCGTTGATGCTGGCCTCCCGCCGCCGCATCAGCCCGTGCGCGTCGAACTCCCACAGCTCGTTGCCGTAGGAGCGCCACCACGCGCCCGACGCGTCGCGCCACTCGTACTGGAAGCGGACCGCGATCCGGTCGTCGCCGTACGCCCACAGCTCCTTGCGCAGCGCGTAGTCGAGCTCGCGCTCCCACTTGGCCCGCAGGAAGTCGACGATCTCGGCCCGGCCGGTGAGGAACACGTCGCGGTTGCGCCACACCGAGTCCGCCGTGTAGGCGAGGGCGACCCGCTCCGGATCGCGGGTGTTCCAGGCGTCCTCGGCGGCCTGCACCTTGGCGCGCGCCGTGGCGTCGGTGAACGGGGGCAGCGGCGGGCGGTCCGTGGTCATCGTGGGGCTCCTTCGGCTTGCGTGGGCGCGGCCGGCACGTCCGGCACACTGGAGAACGATCATTCTCCCGTGCTGACGCCGACCCTAGAGAACGCTCGTTCTCCGGTCAAGGGCTAGGGTGTCCGCATCGCGCGGCCCGCCCACCCGCAACGGCGGTGGCGGCACCGCGGGAGGACGGCGCGAGAGCGAAAGAGGCGGTTCCGTGGACGACACCGAGGCCACCCGTCGGGCACTGGACGCGGCGGAACACCTCTTCTACCGGCACGGGCTGCGCGCCGTCGGCATGGACCGGATCCGCGCCGCCTCCGGGGTGTCCCTCAAGCGCCTCTACCAGTGCTTCCCCTCCAAGGACGACCTGATCGAGGCGTATCTGCGACGCCGCGACGAGCGCTGGACGCAGTCCCTGCACGCGCACGTCGACGCCAGCGGCACCGACCCGCAGGCCCGCCTGGACGCGGTCTTCGACTGGCTGGAGGGCTGGTTCGCGGAACCGGACTTCCGCGGCTGCGCCTTCCTCAACGCCACCGGCGAGATGGGCGACGTCCACCCGGGCGTGGCCCGCACCACCCGCCGCCACAAGCAGCGTCTGCGCGACTACCTGGTCTCACTGGTCCGCGGCACCGGCCACCCGGCGCCCGAACCCGTCGGCGCCCAACTGCTGCTCCTGGTGGAGGGCGCGATCGTGACGGCCGCCGTGGAGGACAGCGTCGAGCCCGCCCGCCAGGCCGCCGAGGCCGCCCGCGCACTCCTCGCGGCGACGAGCGGCGCGCACAACGCGAAGAGCGCCGACACCGCCGACAACGCCGACACCGCGAAGGACGACGCGGCGTCGGCGGCGGCCACGCACTAGGCCACCGCCGACGCCGCCCGCAATCCCCGAACGACCCGCTCAGCCGCCCAGCCGGGGCCGGGTCGCCACCCGGACGGCCCGGGCACCGGCGGCCTCGACCAGGAGCCAGCCCGCCAGGGTGAGGGCCACGGCGACCGGGGCGGTGACCGGAACGGCGATCAGCACGGCCGTGTGCCCCTCGGTCAGCCCGCCGAACCCGACCAGCGAGACCCCGAGGACGCCCAGCAGGGCCAGCACGATGCCCAACGTGGCGACCCAGCCGCGCCGGCGGACACCGCGCGGCCGTCCGGACGGCACCGCCCCAGCCGCCCCGACAACCCCAGGCGCCCCGGCTGCCCCAGACCCGGCAGGACCGGCAGACCCGGCAGGCCCAGCAGGCCCGGCAGGCCCAGCAGGCCCGGCAGACCCGGCAGGCCCAGCAGTCGCAGCAGTCGCGGGCGCCGACGCCGCCGGCGGTCGCTCGGCGCGGCGCAGGACGGCCACCAGGGCCGCGGTCAGCAGGGCCGCCGCCACCAGCCGCGGCGGCTGCTGGAGCCACCAGGCCGCCGTCCCGGGATCCGGGAACCGCAGACCGACGGCGAGCGCCACGCCGGAGGCGGCCAGCAGGGCCGTCAGGTGCCACAGGAAGGCCGTCATGGCGACGCCGTTGGCCGCCACCACCGCGCGCCACACGCCCGGCCGGGCCACCCAGGCCGCCAGCGGCCGGCGCAGCAGTTCCGCCGCGCCCACCAGCCACACGGCGTGGGCCAGCAGGGCTGCCGTGGGCGGCGCCATGTTGGAGACCCGTTCGCCCGGCATGCCCACCATGGAGAGCGGATACGGCCCGATGGTGACCAGGGCCACGGCGGCCAGCAACCCGCCCCCGGCGAGGAGAGCCGGCACCCGCCACCCGCGCCCGCCCAGCCGTCCGTCCGCGCGCAGGAAGCCCAACTGGTGCACGGCCAGCCAGACGAAGGCGAAGTTGAGCAGTTCCAGGTAGGGCACGCCCACGGCGAACCGCAGCACGTCCACGGTGAGCGCCGCGCCGGCCAGCGCCGCCGGCACGGCCGCCCCGTAGCGTTCGTGCAGCCGCAGCATGGGCGGGGTGAGCGCCACCATGGCGAGGTAGATCCCGATGAACCAGAGCGGCTGGGCGGCCAGCCGGGCGGCGGCGCGGCCCAGTTCCCCCTGGCCGTCCAGCCCGGTGAGGGCGAGCAGGAGTCCCAGTCCCAGCCAGACGCCGACGAAGAGGGCCGTCGGCCGCAGCAGACGCTGGAGCCGGGCGCGCAGGAACGCCGGGTAGGCGCCGCGTCCGGCGCCGCCGGCTCGGCGGCGGGCCGAGCGGTAGGCGAGCGCGTGCGAGAAGCCCCCGACGAAGAAGAAGACCGGGACGACCTGGAAGAGCCAGGTCAGCGGCTGGAGGCTGGGGTAGACGGCGAGCATGTTGCCGATCTCCACCCGGCCGTCCGGGTCGGCCGAGACGGCGCCCATCATCCAGTGGCCGAGCATCACCACGGCCAGCGACGCCACCCGCAACAGGTCCACGACCCGGTCGCGCCCGGCCGGAGTGGCGTCGGCCAGCGCGCGGGCGGATATTGCCTCACTCATGACCCGATGCTGCTCGGGCCGGCCCGGGTCGCTGAAGAGTACGGATACTCAATCGGGGCTGAGTAGCACGGGTCCGCGCGAGGCCGAGCAGCCGCGCGGGAGCCGCGCGCCCGGTCAGTCCACCGGCTCGTGGTGGTCGTGGCCGCGGACGCCGAGCTTCCAGTAGCCGCTGGCGTTCAGGTGCTCCTTGGGCAGGCCGCGCTCCTCCACCAGGTGCCGGCGGACCTGTCGGACCGTGCCCGCCTCGCCCCCGACGAAGGCGTGGAACTCGCCCGCCGGGAAGTCCAGGGCGCGGACGGCGTCGGGCAGCAGCGTGGTGGTGCCGGCGGGCCGGCCGTCGCGGTGCAGCCAGAGCAGTCGGACGTCCGCCGCCGTCTCGACGCGCTGCTCCTCGGCCGCGTCCGCCACCTCCACCACGGCCACGGCCCTGGCGCCGGCGGGCAGTTCCTCCAGGCGCCGGGAGATCGCCGGCAGGCACGTCTCGTCGCCGACCAGGAGGTACCAGTCGAAGTCGTCGGCGACCAGCTTCGAGCCGCGCGGGCCACCGGTGACGATGGTCTGGCCCGGGGCGGCCTGGGCGGCCCAGGTGGCGACGGGGCCGTCGCCGTGCAGGACGAAGTCGATGTCCAGCTCGCGGGTGGCCGGATCGAAGCGACGTGGGGTGTAGTCGCGCATCTCCGGGCGGGCGCCGCCGGGGAAGGAGGGGCGGCCGTCCACGATCTCGGGCAGGGCGGGCTTGTCGGAGCCGGGCGGCGGGACGATCACCTTCAGGTGGTCGTCGAAGCCGAGGGTCTGGAAGTCGTGGAGGTCGTCGCCGGTGAAGGTGACGCGCACCATGGCGGGGGTGAGCGGGGTCACCCGGGCGACCCGGAGGCGCCGGAAGCGCAGCGGGTACGTCGTGCGGGTGACGCGGTCGCTGGACTGACGGCTACCGGGGCGTTCGGGCTGGCTCGACTGGGTGGTCACGCCGTCTCCTCGTGCTGGCGGGGCTGTGTTCCGGGTGTGCGGCGCCCGGGCCGGCCGTGCCGCCGCGAGGGAGGCACGGAGCCGGGGACGAGCGGCAGCTACACCAAGGCAAGCCTAACCTTAGTATTTCAAAGGCGGCTTCCCCCGCCACCGCTTCCACGACTCCCCGGCGCCACACTCCCGACTGAACCAACCGCCGGCCCGCCCCACAGCCGACTCAGCCCCCCGACCGAACCAGTCACCAAGCCTCCGCAGCGCAGATGAGCAACCGCATCCCTGTTGCCGCGCCTGCCTGCCCGCGTGCCTGCCCACCCGCGCGTCCAGCCGGACGTCCACAGCCCGCGCCCCCGGGTCATCCGCAGCCCGCACCCCGGAGTTGTCCACAGCCCGTAAAGGGGACTGCCACACCCACTCACCCCCATGCCAATCTTGAAATTGGGGGTACCCGGCGGATTACCCCTACCGGGTAGCACTATCAAAGCTGGTCAGCCTGTCACGGCTGGTCAGGCCTGTCAGGGCGAGTCAGCCGCGGCCAGCAGCACCGCGCCGGGCACCTCGCCGGTGGCCGTGCGGGCGGCGCGGCAGGTGCCGGAGGCCTCCAGCGCGGTCGCCAGCCGGCCGGCCGCCTCGGCGTCCTCGGCCAGGAAGGCGCAGGTGGGGCCGGATCCGGAGACCAGCGCGCCCAGGGCGCCGGCCTCCCGGCCGGCGCGCAGCGTGGCGGCCAGCGCCGGGCGCAGCGAGAGCGCGGCCGGCTGGAGGTCGTTGGCCAGGGCGGCGCCGACGGCCTTCGCGTCCCCGGCGCGCAGCGCGGCGAGCAGTTCGGGGGCGGCCTCGGGGGCGGGCACGTCGGCCTCGCCGTCCCCTCCGCCGTCGGTGCGGCGCAGCCGGTCGCACTCGGCGTAGACGGCCGGGGTGGACAGGCCGCCGTCGGCCACCGCGAACACCCAGTGCAGCGTCCCGCCCACCTCCACCGGTGTCAGCCGCTCACCCCGGCCGGTGCCCAGCGCGGTGCCGCCGACCAGGCTGAACGGCACGTCGCTGCCCAGCTCGGCGGCGAGTTCCAGCAGGGTGGCGCGCGGCGTGTCCAGGCCCCAGAGCCGGTCGCAGGCCAGCAGCGCGGCGGCGGCGTCGGCGCTGCCGCCGGCCATGCCGCCGGCCACCGGGATGTCCTTGGCGATGTGCAGGTGCACGGCCCCCGGCACGCCCGCCCGCCGGGCGAGCAGCGTGGCGGCGCGGGCGGCGAGGTTGTCGCCGTCGGTCGGCACCTGGGCGGCGTCGGCGCCCGAGACGGTGATCCGCACCGTCCCCTGCTCACCGCTCGCGGAGGCGGGCAGCGTGCTGGCGGTGACCTCGTCGTACAGCGACACGGCGTGGAAGACGGTGGCCAGCGCGTGGAAGCCGTCGGCCCGCCGGCCGCCCACGGCCAGCTGCACGTTCACCTTGGCCGGGGCGCGGACGGTGACCGAGGCGGTGCCGGGGGCCGGGGCGGTGGCGCGGTCGGCGGACATGCGTCGGGCTCCAGGACGGGAGAGGCGGAAGAGAACGGAGGGGAAGCGGACACGGGGAAGGGGGCAGGCGCCGCTCGGCGGCGCCTCCCCCGACCCTCACGGCCGCGGGCGCTGTTCGGCCAGTGCCGCGAACTGCTCGACGGTGAGCTGTTCGCCGCGCTGCCGCGGGTCGATGCCGGCGGCCCGCAGCGCCTCCTCGGCGAGCGCCGCCGAGCCGGCCCAACCGGCCAGCGCGGCCCGCAGCGTCTTGCGGCGCTGCGCGAAGGCGGCGTCGACGACGGCGAACACCTCCTCCCGCCGGGCGCGGGTGGCCGGCGGTTCCCGGCGGACCAGCGAGACCAGGCCGGAGTCGACGTTCGGGGCGGGCCAGAAGACGTTCCGGCCGATCGCGCCGGCCCGGGCCACGTCCGCGTACCAGGCGGCCTTGACCGACGGCACTCCGTAGACCCGGGAGCCGGGGCGCGCGGCCAGCCGGTCGGCGACCTCGGACTGCACCATCACCAGCGTGCGCTCGATGCTGGGGAAGGTGGCCAGCATGTGCAGCAGCACCGGCACCGCCACGTTGTACGGCAGGTTGGCCACCAGCGCGGTGGGGGCCGGGCCGGGCAGTTCGGTGACGGCCATGGCGTCGGAGTGCACCAGCGAGAAGCGGTCGGCGCGCTCCGGCATCCGGGCACGCACGGTCTGCGGCAGGGCGCCGGCCAGCACCGGGTCGATCTCCACGGCCACGACCCGTTCGGCGGCGCCGAGCAGGGCGAGGGTGAGCGAGCCGAGGCCGGGGCCGACCTCCACCACCGTGTCGTCTGGCCGCACCCGCGCGGTGCGGACGATCCGGCGCACGGTGTTGGCGTCGATCACGAAGTTCTGGCCGAGTTGCTTGGTCGGCCGGACCCCGAGGGCCGTCGCCAGCTCGCGGACGTCGGCGGGCCCGAGCAGCGCGTCGTCCGGGACGGCGCGGGCGGCCGGGGTCTCCTCGCCGTCCACGCCCTCGTCCCTTCGGTCGTCTCCTGCCACCGCCATCACCGCCGTCGCCTCGCCCCGGGCCGTCACTGGGCGCCGAAGCGGTCGCGCCAGGCGGCCAGGTCGTCGTCGGTGATCTTGCGGAAGAGCACCTCGGGAACGGTGAAGTCCGCTCCGGCGGGGACGGTGTCCAGCGCGGCGGCGCGCTCCGGCGTGGGCCAGGTGCGCTGCCCGTCCTCGGTGCCGGCCAGGCCCGGGAAGACGCCGCGCAGCCGGGCGGCGGTGTCCGGCACGATCGGCTCGGAGACCTGCGCGAACAGCTGGATCAGGTTCATGGCGGTGCGCAGGGTCAGCGCCGCCGCCTCCGGGTCGGTCTTGATCTCCTGCCAGGGGGCCTTCTGCTCCAGGTAGCCGTTGGCCTCGCTCCACAGCGCGCGCAGGGCCTGCGCGGCCTTGCGGAACTGCATGCCGTCCAGGGCCTCGGAGTAGTCGCCGAGCATGGCGGCGACCCGCTCGCCGAGTCGGGCCTCCACCTCGCCGGGCTGGCCGCCGGCCGGCACCTGGTCGCCGAACCGCTTGCGGCTGAAGGTCAGCACCCGGTTGACGAAGTTGCCGAGGGTGTCCGCGAGGTCCTTGTTGACCTGGGCGGCGAACAGCTCCCAGGTGAAGGAGGTGTCGTCGGACTCCGGCGCGTTCGCCATCAGGAAGTAGCGCCAGTAGTCGGCCGGCAGCAGCTCCAGCGCCTGGTCGAGGAAGATGCCGTAGTTCTGGCTGGTGGAGAACTTGCCCCCGTAGTAGTTCAGCCAGTTGAAGCCCTTGATGTAGTCGGCGAGCTTCCAGTCCTCGCCGGTGCCCATCTGCATGGCGGGGAACATCACGGAGTGGAACGGGATGTTGTCCTTCGCCATGAACTGCACGTAGGTGACGTCCTCGGCCGCCTCGCCGCGCCACCAGCTCCGCCAGTCGATCTCCCCGCCGGTGCTGTCGGAGAGCTCCTTGGTGGCGCCGATGTACTCGATGGGGGCGTCGAACCAGACGTAGTAGACCTTGCCCTCGTAGCCCTCGCGCTCGACGGGCACGCCCCAGTCCAGGTCGCGGGTGATGCCGCGGTCCTCCAGGCCCTCGTTGAGCCACTTCATCGCGATGGAGGTGGTCAGCACGGGCCAGCTGTCCTGCTTGGTCTCGATCCAGGCGCGCACCCGCTCGGCGAGCTGCGACTGCCGCAGGTACAGGTGGCGGGTCTCGCGCACCTCCAGCTCGGTGCTGCCGGAGACGGCGGAGCGCGGCTCGATCAGGTCGGTCGGGTCGAGCAGGCGGGTGCAGTTCTCGCACTGGTCGCCGCGCGCGCGGTCGTAGCCGCAGTGCGGGCAGGTGCCGATGACGTAGCGGTCGGGCAGGAAGCGCCCGTCGGCCGGCGAGTAGACCTGCTGGATCGAGCGCTCCTCGATCAGGCCGTTTTCGGTGAGCCGGCGCCCGAAGTGCTGGGTGAGCTCCCGGTTCTGCGCGGAGGAGCTGCGGCCGAAGTAGTCGAAGGAGAGCGCGAAGCCGCGGTACACCTCGGCCTGGAGGTCGTGCTGCCGGCGGCAGAACTCCTCGACGGACAGCCCGGCCTCCTTGGCCGCCAGCTCGGCGGGGGTGCCGTGCTCGTCGGTGGCGCAGATGTAGAGGACCTCGTGGCCGCGCAGCCGCAGGTAGCGGGAGTAGACGTCCGCGGGGAGCATGGAGCCGACGAGATTGCCCAGGTGTTTGATGCCGTTGATGTACGGCAGAGCGCTGGTGATCAGGTAGCGGGCCATACTCGCCTTCTCCGTCGGGAACGTCCACACGCCGTGCGGCGCCCGCCGGAGCGTGCGGTGTCCCCCACCGGCGACCGGGGATGGACCGGTCACCGGGGTACGGACGCCGCGGGGCCGGTCACCGCGGACGGCGGCGTCCGCGACCGGCGGCGGCCGGCCGCGATCGCGATCGTCTGGTTTCGCGGTGCTCGACGTCTCGTCGCCCGGGGCGGGCGTGCGGGGCGTTGCACGGGCGGGGCGGCGGATACCGCCCCGCCCCATGGTAGTGCGCGCGGGGTGCGGGTCCGCGCCGGCTTTCCCCCGGCGCCGCGACGACCCCGCCACGGCCCCGCGGCAACGCCGCGACGACCCGCGACGGCGCCGCGACGACCCCGCGCCGGCCCGCGGCTACAGCCGGAAGGCCCGGGCCGTGTTGGCGGCGACCGCCGCGGCGAGGTCGTCCTCGTCCATCCCCTTGACCTCGGCCATCGCGCGCAGCGTCCAGGGGATGAGGTAGGAGGCGTTCGGCCGGCCCCGGTACGGCTTGGGGGTGAGGAACGGCGCGTCCGTCTCGACCAGCAGCAGTTCGGCCGGGGCCACGGCCAGGGCGTCGCGCAGCGGCTGGGCGGACCCGAAGGTGACGTTGCCGGCGAACGACATGTAGTAGCCGTGCTCGGCGCAGACCTTCGCCATCTCGGTGTCCCCGGAGTAGCAGTGGAACACCACGGTCTCCGGCGCGCCCTCCTCCTGGAGGATGCGCAGCACGTCGGCGTGGGCCTCCCGGTCGTGGATCATCAGCGCCTTGCCGTGCCGCTTGGCGATGTCGATGTGGCGGCGGAAGGAGAGCTGCTGCGCCTCGACGCCCTCCGGCCCGGTGCGGAAGTAGTCCAGTCCGGTCTCGCCGACGCCGACGACCTGCGGGAGGGCGGCCAGCCGGTCGATCTCGGCGAGCGCCTCGTCCAGGGCGCGGTCGCCGCCGGGCGGGCGACGCAGGCCGCTCCAGTCGTCTGGGTCGCCGTGCACCAGCCGGGGGGCCTCGTTGGGGTGCAGGGCGACGGTGGCGTGGACGGTCTCCCGGGTGGCCGCGAAGTCGGCCGCCCACCGGGATCCCTCCAGGTCGCAGCCGACCTGGATGAGGGTGGTGACGCCGACGGCGGCGGCCCGGGCGACCAGTTCGTCGGGGTCGCCGCCCTGCATGTCGAGGTGGGTGTGGCTGTCCGCGACCGGGACGCGCAGCGGTTCCGGGTCCGGGGGCGCGCTCGCGTCCCGCTCCCGCTCGCCGCCGCGCCCCTTGCGTGCCGTGGCCATGCTGCGCCGCTCTCCCTTCCCTGCCTGTCCCTACCCGGTGTCGTTCACCTGCCGGCCGTCGCCGGGCAGGGCCGGGCCGCGGTCCGCGCCGCCCATGGCGGGCGGGGGGCGTGCGCCCGGTGGTAGAGGACTCCACCCTGCCACGGCGGCGCCGGTGCGGCGGAGGCGGCCGGTCGCCTCCGGGTCGGCGCGGTGCGGCGCCGCCCGCGCCGGGCCCACCGGACCCGGCGGGAACGGCGGCAACGGCGGCCGGCCGGGGCCCCACGGCCCGGGGCCCCGGCCGGATCGGTCGGCGGTGGTGGTGGTGGTCGGAATCGGTCCTTCGCGGCGGCGCTGGGCCGTGGCGTCAGCGCGCGGGGCGGTCGGTGCGCCAGGCCGCCGGTGCGCGGGCCGTCAGTGCGCGGGGCGGTGGCTCGGCCGCAGGTGGTCCAGGACGCGGCGCAGCCATGACGGGCGGTGCGGGTCGCGCCGGCGCCTCGGCCACTCCACGTCGTTGGCCGTGAGGTCGCCGCGCCGGGGGATGTGGTGGGAGCTCGCCCAGTGCTGCACGGCGGAGACCTTGCCGGAGCTCATGATCCGGACGACCGTGCTGGTGCAGCTGGGGCAGCGGGGGTGCAGCAGCGGGGAGGGCACCACCTCACCGCTCTCGGTGAGGTAGCTGACGTGCTCGCGGCCGTCCCGGCCGGCGTAGTGGCGGATCTCGTAGGAGTGCTCCCAGCCCCGGCCGCAGTGCATGCAGACGAAGGCGTACGCCTCGCGCGCGGGTCGCCGCGCGCGCAGGGCTCCGGCGGCGGAGCCGAGGGCGGTGCCGGTGCCCACGCCGGGCGTGGCGGTGGCACTGCCGGGCTTCGGTGTGGCGATCTCACTCATTCGCGGTCTCCTCGTCCTTCCGTGGGTCCCGCGCGGGCCGGTCCGCTCGATCGGGATCGGTCGGCTCGGTGATGCTTCTCGCTCCTACGGTGCTCCTGTCTGCACGGTCGGCATGCCGCTCTTGCCAACTCTTGGCCCGGTTTTGGAGGGATCGCGATGCGTCCCGCCCGGCGCGCCACCCGCCGCTTTACGCTCGTGAAGAACCTTTTACCCATTATCTGACCGCTTCGCCCGGATCGGCGACAGCGATCAGCGGCCGCCGCCGTTCCCGGCGTCCGCGTTCTTCGCCGCCACCACCGCGTCGAAGACCTCCCGCTTGGGACGTCCCACCTCCGCCGCCACCTCGGCGATCGCCTCCTTGCGGGGCTGTCCGCCGGCCTCCCGCTCCGCCACCCGGCGGGCCAGCTCGGCCGGGTCGACGGGGCCGGCCTCCGCCGCCGGGGCGCCGGCGACCACCACGGTGATCTCCCCGCGCACGCCCTCGGCCGCCCAGTCGGCCAGCTCTGCGAGCGGACCGCGCCGGACCTCCTCGTAGGTCTTGGTCAGCTCCCGGCAGACGGCCGCCGGCCGGTCCGCCCCGAAGGCGGCGGCCATGTCGGCGAGCGAGGCGGCCAGGCGGTGCGGGGCCTCGAAGTAGACGAGCGTGCGCGGCTCGGCGGCCACCTCACGCAGCCGGGCGGCTCGTTCACCGGCCTTGCGCGGCAGGAAGCCCTCGAAGCAGAAGCGGTCCACCGGGAGCCCGGACAGCGCGAGCGCGGTGAGCACGGCGGACGGTCCGGGCACCGCCGTCACCCGCACCCCCCGCTCCACGGCCGCCGCCACCAACCGGTATCCCGGGTCGGAGACCGAGGGCATCCCGGCGTCGGTGACCAGCAGCACCCGCTCGCCCGCCAGCAGGTGCTCCAGCAGTTCGGGGGTGCGGGCCGTCTCGTTGCCCTCGAAGTAGGAGACGACCCGGCCCGGCGGGGTCACGCCCAGCGCCGTGGTCAGCCGGCGCAGCCGCCGGGTGTCCTCGGCGGCCACCACGTCCGCCGCGGCCAGCTCCTGGGCGAGCCGGGGCGGCGCGTCGGAGACGTCGCCGATGGGGGTGCCTGCGAGTACGAGTACGCCGTTCACCCCCTCATCCTCCCAGTGCGCCGCCGCCACGCGTGCCACGCGCCCCGCGCCCCCGCGTCCCGGGCCCACGCCCCGGGCAGGCCGCCTCAGCCCTCCTGGGGCAGGCAGCGGTCGAGGAAGGCGCGCCAGGCGGCGTCGACCCGCTCGACGTCGTCGTCGGCCAGCAGGTCCAGCAGCAGGCCGCGCAGGGTGGCCAGCACCAGCGTCGCCGGCACCTCGCGCCCCTGGGCGCGGCAGGGCTCCAGCACCCGCTCCATCAGCGGCAGCCACTCCTCCAGCGAGGCCCGGGCGACGCCGTGCCAGGGGCCGGGGGCCCCGGAGTCGTCGAAGGCGCGGACGTAGCCCTCGAAGAACAGCCGCATCACGTTGCGGTGGACGGGGTCGACCAGCCACTCCCACAGCCGCTCCAGCGCCCCGCGCGGGGTGTGGGCGCCCTCGACGGCCCGCCGCACCAGGTCGAGCTGCTCGGCGCGGTTGGCCGCGAGCAGTTCGCGGATCAGCCCCTCCTTGGAACCGAACAGGTACAGCAGCACGCGCGGGCTGGACCCGATCGCCGCCGCCAGCGGGCGCAGCGAGAGGTCGGAGAGGCTGTGTTCGGCCACGTAGGCGAGCGTGGCGCGGAGCAGTTCGGCGCGCCGCTCGGACATCGGCGGGGAAACGGATTCCGTGTCGTGGGGCATGCGACTATCCTCCACTGAAACACTCGTTTCAGTGGCTGGGCTCGCCGTCGCGCACGGTGACCGGGCCCGGCGGAGCGAGTGGTCGAGACGGAACGACGCGGCGAAGCGACAGGCATCGCCCCGGAGGTGACCGACATGACGACATCCACGCTCCCGACCGTCCGCGTCCGGCCCGGCGACCAGCCCGGCGACCTCGGCGCGGTGACCCGGCTGCACGGCGTGCTGTACGCCCGGGAGCAGAACTGGGACCAGACCGTGGAGGCGTACGTCGCCTCCGGTCTGGCCGACTTCGCGCTGGCCCGGGTGACCGAGGGCGACGCCGCCGGACGGCTGTGGATCGCCGAGGCGGACGGCGCGGTCGTCGGCGCGATCGGCCTGACCCGCGCCGACGACCGGACCGGTCAGCTCCGCTGGTTCCTCGTCGACCCCAGCGTCCGCGGCGCCGGGCTCGGCCGCCGGCTGCTCACCGAGGCGCTGGACTACGCCCGCGCTCGCGGCTTCCGCGGCGTCTTCCTGTGGACCACGGCCGGCCTGCCGGCCTCCCGCCACCTGTACGACCAGGCCGGCTTCCGGCTCACCGAGTCCCGGCCGGTGGACAAGTGGGGCGCGCGGCTGACGGAGCAGCGCTTCGACCTCCGCCTGACCTGACGACGGGCGGCGGTCGGCACGCGAACGGGGCCGAAGCACTTCCCGGCGACAAGTACGCCCATACGATGGCCCGGTGACCAGCGACACCTCGACCGGATCCGCGTCCGCGGACACGCAGGAGAATCGTGCCGCCGCGTCGGGTTCCCCCTGCGGTCCGCCGCCGACCGGCCCACGAGACGGCCGCGCGCACGGCGGAGCGCACCCGTCAGCCGCACCCGCCGGGGCCGGCTCCGTGGCCGGGTCCGGCGGCGGGGCCGCGCCGGCGCCCTCGTCGACGGCCTCGGCGCCGTCGGGCGGGCCGGCACCGGCCGTGCCGGCACCGTCGGGCGGCGCGCGGGCGTGGGACGCCCACGCGGCACCGGCCGGCGCCACGCTCCGTGACCGACTGGTGCCCCCGGCGCCGGAGCGGCAGCCCCGCTGGACGACGCTGGGGCGGCTGGCCCTGGAGGCGTTCACCCCCCGCCGCCCCGCCGCCCCGCCGGCCGGGGAGCCGCACGGCGCGGATCCCTCCGACGGCGCCGCCCCCGCCGCCGGCGCCCCGCCGGTCGACCTCGCCAAGCCGGCCGAGCTGGGCGAGCCGGCCGGCGTCGCCCCGGCCCCCGCCGGGGCCTCCCCGATCTCCCTGGCGAAGCCCACCGGCGCCGAACCGGCCGACCATGAGGAGCCGGCCGAGGCCGGCGCTCCCCCGCGTGCGCTGGCCGTCGCGATCGCCTGGCTCTCCCGGCCGGGCGTCGCCGGCTGGATCGGCCCGCTGCTCGTCACGGCCCTCGCCGGCGTGCTGCGGCTGTGGAACCTCGGCCAGCCGCACGCGGTCATCTTCGACGAGACGTACTACGCCAAGGACGCCTGGTCGCTGCTGCAGCGGGGCTACGAGAGCAGCTGGCCGGACAACGCCAACGACGCGATCCTCGCCACCCCGCCCAGCGTCCCGCTCGGCGACGACGCGGCCTTCATCGTCCACCCCCCGGTCGGCAAGTGGACGATCGCCCTGGGCGAGTGGCTGTTCGGCATGGATCCGTTCGGCTGGCGGATCGCGGTGGCCGTCCTCGGCACGCTCTCGGTGCTGATGCTGGCGCGCATCGGCCGCCGGCTGTTCCGCTCCACCATGCTGGGCTGCCTGGCCGCCCTGCTGATGACCGTGGACGGCCTGCACCTGGTGATGAGCCGCACGGCGCTGCTGGACGGCGTGCTGATGTTCTGGGTGCTGGCCGGCTTCGGCTGCCTGCTGATCGACCGGGACCGCTCCCGTGGGCGCCTCGCCGACCTGGTCGGGGACGTCCCGGACAGCGCGCGGGCCACCGCGGCCCGGCTGGGATGGCGGCCCTGGCGGCTGGCCGGCGGCCTGTGCCTGGGCCTCGCCACCGCCACCAAGTGGAGCGGCCTGTTCTACGTCGCCGCCTTCGGCATCATGATCGTGCTCTGGGACGCGGGCGCCCGCCGCCTCGCCGGCGCGGAGCGCCCCTACCGGACGATGCTGCGGCGCGACGCCCTGCCGGCGTTCGGCGCGCTGGTGCCGGTCACCATCGTGGTCTACCTGGTCTCCTGGGTCGGCTGGTTCGCCTCCGACGACGGCTACTACCGGCAGTGGGCCGCCGACCGCGCCGGCTCCTCCCCGCAGGAGCTGCCGCTGCCCGGCTTCCGTGGCCTGTCCGTCCCGCTGCCGCACGTCGACATGACGTGGGTGCCGGCCGCGCTGCGCAGCCTGTGGCACTACCACGCCCAGATGTTCGAGTTCCACACCAACCTGACCTCGCACCACGACTACCAGTCCAACCCGTGGAGCTGGCTGGTCCTCGGCCGCCCGGTGTCCTTCTTCTACGAGTCGCCGGGCTACGGGGAGGACGGCTGCACCTCCCAGGAGTGCGCCCGCGAGGTGCTGGGGATGGGCACCCCGCTGCTGTGGTGGACGGCCTGCGTGGCGCTGCTGTACCTGCTCTACCGCTGGGCCGCGCGGCGCGACTGGCGGGCCGGCGCGATCCTGGTCGGGGTGGCCGCCGGTCTGCTGCCCTGGTTCAACTACCAGGAGCGCACGATCTTCCTCTTCTACGCCGTGGTGTTCGTGCCCTTCCTGTGCCTCGCCGTGGCGATGATGCTGGGCGCGATGCTCGGGCCGCACCATGCCGGCGAGACGCGGCGCGCGGTCGGGACGTTCGGGGCGGGCGTGGTGCTGGCGGCGATCGTCCTGAACTTCGTCGCCTTCTGGCCGATCTTCACCGGCCAGACCATCCCCATGGATTCCTGGCGTGACCTGATGTGGCTGCGCACCTGGATCTGACCGGCGGGGTGGCCGCCGGGCCGGCGGAGCGCCGGATGAGGATTTCTTCATCCGGCGCTCATCCGACCCACCGGTTGGGTAGCCGACCCTCGCACCATGAAGACGCCCCGCAAGCTCGCCGCCCTCGCCGCCGTCGTGGCCATCCCGCTGGGCGTGGCCACGGCCAGCTACCTGATCACCGGCGGTCCGGACGCCCCCACCATCCCCGCCGGCACGGTCGTCGGCGAGAGCTCCACGCCCAGCGCCCCGCCCGGTGCGGCACCACCCTCCCCCTCCGCCTCCGGCGGCCCGCCCGCCGGCGCGCGGCCCTCCTCCTCCGCCTCCCCGTCCGCGTCCCCGCCGACGGCGCCCACCGCGCCGGCCGCACCGTCCCCATCGGGCGGCACGGGCCACGCCCCGGCCGCCTCGCCGAGCGGCCCGCCACCCGAGGGCCCGTCGAGGCCGGCCCCCGGGGGCGACGACCAGGACGACGCCGGCGGGGACGACGACCACGACGACACCCCTGCGACCAGCTCCGGCGCCGACCGGGCCCCCAGTGATGACGACCAGGACGACTGACGACCCGGCGGAACCGGCCGCCGCCACCGCCCCGACTCCCCCGGCCCCGGGCAGCGCCGGCGCGTACGGCGCTCCGCCGCTGCCGGGCGCCACCACGTCCGCCGGCATGCCCGCGGCCACGCGGGCGGACGCGGTCACCGGAGCGAGCACGCGGGCGGTCACCGGAGCCGGCACCCCCGAGGCCACCACCCCGACCGACCTGGCCGCCTCGGCCGCCCCGGCCGCCCCGACCACCGCCCCTCCCGGCGGCGCGGCACGCCCGGCGCGGGCGGTCCCGGCGACGCTCCGCCGCCTCCTCGGCGACCTGGCCTCCCGGCTGCGCCGCACCCCCGCCCGCGTGCAGATCCTGCTGTGGCTGCTGCTGGTGATGGCGGCCGTCCTGGTGTCCGTCGCCGTCATCCTGCGCGCCCTGCTGCTGGCCGACGTGGAGCGCGACGTCAGCGCCCTGCTGGAGCAGGAGGCCGAGGAGTTCCACTCCTTCGCGGCGCAGGGCGTCGATCCGGCCACCGGGGTCGCCTTCACCGATCCCGGCCGGCTGCTCCGCACCCACCTGGAACGGCAGCAGCCCGCGCCGGAGGAGGAACTCTTCGGCCTGCTGCCGGCGCGCGACGGGCTGCCGCCGCAGTGGCTGCTGGTCCAGCGGGTGACGCCGTCCGGGCAGGTGGCCGACGACGCCTCCGGGCAGCGGCTCTCCGTCGACCCGGCGCTGCGCGCCGCCGTCGCCCACGGCTCGGACGCCTCCACCACGGCCGGGAGCGGCCCGGCGCTCTCCGGGACGCTCAGCACCCCCACCGGCCCGGTGCACTGGGCGCGCACCCCGTTCACGCTGCCCGGGCCGGACTCCGCCGCCCCCGCGCCCGACGGCTGGTTCGTCATCGCCTACGACACCTCCGCCGACCGCGCCGGCGTCGCCTCGGTGATGCGCGCCATGGTCGCGGTCTCGGTGTTCGCCCTGCTGTGCGGGGCGCTGGTGGCCTGGGTGGTGGCCGGCCGCATCCTCGCCCCGATCCGGGTGGTGCGCCGGGCCGCCGCCCGGATCACCGAGCAGGAGCTCACCCGCCGGATCCCGGTCACCACCTCGGACGACGTCGGCGCGCTCGCCGAGACCTTCAACGCGATGCTCGACCGCCTCGAGGGCGCCTTCGCCGCGCAGCGCCAGTTCGTCGACGACGCCGGCCACGAGCTGCGCACCCCGATCACCATCGTCCGCGGCCACCTCGAACTGCTCGACGACGACCCGCGGGAGCGGGAGGAGACCATCCGCCTGGTGATGGACGAACTGGACCGGATGAGCCGCATCGTCGAGGACCTCCTGCTGCTGGCCAAGTCCGAGCGGAGCGACTTCGTGCGCACCGGCCCCGTGGAGCTGGCCGAGCTGACCAGCGACGTCTACGCCAAGGCGCGGGCGCTCGGCGAGCGCCGCTGGGTGCTGGACTCGATAGGGGAGGGCCTGGTGTGGGTGGACCCGCAGCGGGTCACCCAGGCCCTGGTGCAGCTCGCCCAGAACGCCGTCCAGCACACCGCGCCGGGGGACGAGGTCCGGATCGGGTCGCAGATCGTCCCCGCCCCACTGCCCGGGCCGGGGCCCGGCGCCTCCCCCTGCCCGGCCGCCTCCGCCCCCGTCCCCACCGACGACGCCGACCGGCCCCGGGCCGTCGTGGCCGTGAGCGGCGACGGCGCGGCGGCCACCCACCACCTCGTCCTGCGGGTCATCGACACCGGCCCCGGCGTCCCTCCCCGGGACCGCGAGCGGATCTTCGGGCGGTTCGCCCGCAGCACCGGTCAGGGCGAGACCACCACCGTGACCTCGCTGGCCTCCCGCCACCGGCCCGGCGCCGGGCTCGGCCTGGCCATCGTCCGGGCGATCGCCCTCGGGCACGGCGGCACCGTCCGGGTGACCGACACCCCCGGTGGCGGGGCCACCTTCGAGCTGCTGCTGCCGCACTGGCCGGAGCGGTTCGAGGAGGGGCCCGCCGGTGTGTGGACCCGGCACGGCACCGATCAGCCGGCCGGGACGACCGCCTGGAATCCCGCCGTCGACCCGTTCCGGGACGCCCTGCCCTGGCCCGCCGACGGCACCGACCACGGGCGCCCCCCGGCGGGCGGCCCGCCCGCCCCCGGCTACGCCGTCGGCTCGGTCGATCCGTTCGCCGATCCGCTGGGCGACCCCTTCGCCCCGGCCGCACACCCCCACCCGCCCGATCAGAGCCCCGACCAGAGCCCCCACCAGAACGAGGGACCGCACAGATGACCGGCCGCATCCTCATCGCGGAGGACGAGGAGCGCATCGCCCGCTTCGTCGAGAAGGGCCTGCGCGCCAACGGCTTCACCACCTCCGTCGCCCCGGACGGCACCACCGCCCTGGACTGGACGATGACCGGCTCCTTCGACCTCGTCGTCCTGGACATCGGCCTGCCCGGCAAGGACGGCTTCACCATCCTGCGCACCATGCGGGAGGCCCACGTCACCACGCCCGTCATCGTGCTGACCGCGCGGGACTCGGTCCGGGACACCGTCGCCGGCCTGGAAGGCGGCGCCGACGACTGGATGACCAAGCCGTTCCGCTTCGAGGAGCTGCTCGCCCGGGTGCGGCTGCGGCTGCGCTCCGCCGCCCGCGCCCCGGAGGTCACCGTGCTGCGCTCCGCCGACCTCGCCCTGGACCTGCGCACCCGGCGCGCCCAGGTGCAGGGCCGCACGGTGGACCTGACGGCCCGCGAGTTCGTGCTGCTGGAGATGTTCCTGCGCCACCCCGGGCAGGTGCTGTCCCGGGAACAGATCCTCTCCCACGTCTGGGGCTACGACTTCGACCCCGGCTCCAACATCGTGGACGTCTACGTGCGGGCGCTCCGGCGCAAGCTGGGCGCGCACCGCGTGGAGACCGTGCGCGGCATGGGCTACCGCATGCCCTGAGGGGCACGCCCCGGCAGATGAACGGACGCTCATCGAGCGTTCACCGCCACCTCAACCCCCGTGGCGAGGCTGTTCACCATGAACACCACCGCCACCCGCCCGGCCTCTCGCCCCTCGCCCACCCCCCAGTCGGCCCCCCAGCCCACCCCTCAGCCGGCCCCGCGGCCGGCCCCTCGGCCGAATCTCGGGCACACGCCCCACGCCGCCGAGGCGGCGACCGGCCCCGCCACCGCCGCCCCCACCGGCACCGAGCCCGAGACCAAGCCCCCGCGGCGGGGCCGGGGCCCCCGCCCCGGTCTCCGCCGGCTGGCCACCGTCGTCGGCGTCCTCGCCGTCGGGGCGCTGCTGCTGTGGCTGTGGCGGGCCACCGCCGGCGGCGCGCTCTCCCCGGAGGGGCGGACGACCCTGCTGGTCTTCGCCGCCGCAACCGCCGCCTGGACGCTCACCCGGGTCGACGACACCTACATCGCCCTCGGCGCCGGCCTGGCGCTCGCCACCACCGGCGTGCTGAGCGGCGACCAGCTCTTCGCCGGGCTGGGCGGTGAGACGATCTGGCTGTTGATCTGCGCCTTCGTGCTGGCGGCCGGGGTCACCCGCTCCGGGCTGGCGCTCCGGGCCACCGTGTTCCTGGTCTCCGACGCCGGAACGCCCCGCCGCCTGGTGCACCTGACCACGGCGGCGCTGGTGGTCAGCGCCCTGGCGATACCCTCCACTTCCGGGCGCGCCGCCATGGCGCTGCCGGTCTTCGCCGCGATGGCCACCGCCCTGCGCGACCGCCCCCGGCTGGTGCGCGCCCTCGCCCTGCTCTTCCCGACGGTGATCCTGCTGTCCGCGGTCGCCACCCTGATCGGTGCGGGCGCCCATCTGATCACCGCGCGGGTGCTGGAGGAGGCGACCGGCGCGGGCATCGGCTTCGTGCGGTGGCTGCTGCTCGGCCTGCCGCTGGCACTGGTCAGCTCGCACGTGGCGGCCGAGCTGGTGCTGCTGCTGACCACCCGGCGCGCGGACCGCCGAGCCCCGGTCGCCCTGTCCGCCCAGGCCTTCACCGCCGCCCGGCAGGGGGCGGCCACCGGCGCCGAGGGGACCGGCAAGGGCAGCGGGTCGGATCCCGGCTCCCCGCTCACCGGCCCGCTCTCCCCCGCCCAGGCCCGGACCGCCGCGCTGCTGGCCACCGTGGTGCTGCTGTGGTGCAGCGAACCGCTGCACGGCCTCTCCCCGGCGCTCGTCGCCCTGGTTGGCGCGGTGGTGATCACCGCTCCCCGGGTCGGCACGGTCCGGCTGAAGGACGCCCTGCGCGGCGTGCCCTGGTCGCTGCTGCTGTTCATGGCGGTCACCATGGCGATGGGCACGGCCCTCACCGCCTCCGGCGCGGCCGAGTGGCTGACCTCCCAGCTCCCCCGGCCCGCGGCGGACGCCCCGCCCGTGGTCTTCCTGGCCGGAGTGGTGGCCGTCTCCACCCTCGCCCACCTGCTCGTCCAGTCCCGCTCGGCCCGGTCGTCGGTGCTGGTGCCGCTGGTCGTGGCCGCCGCCGCGACGGCGGGGGTGAACCCGGTGGCCGCCGCGCTGGCCTCCACCGCCGCGGCCGGCTTCTGCCACACCCTGCCCTCCTCCGCCAAGGCCGTCGCGCTCTTCTCCGACGTGGACGGCGCCCCCACCTACACCCGGGGCGACCTCCTCCGCCTCTCCGCGGTGCTCGCGCCGGTCACCGCCGGCATCGTGCTGGCCTTCGCCGTGGGCGTCTGGCCGCTGCTCGGCGTACCACCCCGCTGACCGCCCCCAGCCCCGCTGACCGCCCCGCACCGCGCCACCGGCCCGCACCGCGCCACCGGCCCCCCAGCCCTCCACCCCACCCCGTTCACCAGGAGCCCTCATGAACGCCCCCCGCATCCTCCCCGTCCGGCCCATCCCGCCCGCCCCGCCCGCCCTCTCCGGCGCCCCCGCGATGGCCGCACCCCGCCCGGCCTTCTCCTCCCGCCCACCACGGATCACCGTCGCGCCGAGCGGGTTCAAGGAGTCCATGGACGCCGACGCCACCGCCCGCGCGATCGCCGAGGGCGTGCTGCGCGTGCTCCCGGACGCCCAGCTGCGCACCGTCCCGCTGGTGGACGGCGGCGAGGGCTCCGCCAGCGCGCTCGCCCGGGCCACCGGCGGCAGCCTGGTCCCCGTGGTGGCCACCGGCCCGCTCGGCACCCCGGTGAGCTCGCACTTCGCGCTGCTGGGGCCGTCCGGTGCCCCCGTCCGCACGGCCGTCGTGGAGATGGCGGCCGTCGCCGGCCTCCGTCTCGTCCCGCCGGGCCACCGCGACCCGGGCGGCACCACCACCCGGGGTGTCGGCGAGCTGGTGCGGGCCGCGCTGGACTCCGGCGCGCGCCGGATTCTGGTGGGCTGTGGTGACTCCGGCACCTCCGACGGCGGGGCCGGGGCCCTGCGCGCGCTCGGCCTGCGGCTGCTGGACGCCGACGGCCACGAACTGCCCGACGGCGGCGCCGCGCTGGCCCGCCTGGACCGCGTCGACGCCTCCGGGCTCGACCCGCGCCTGCACCCGGCCGCCGACCGCCCCGTCGAACTGCTCGTCGCCTGCAACCCGCACAACGTGCTGTGCGGCGAACGTGGCGTGGCCCGGGTCTTCGGGCCGCAGAAGGGCGCGACGCCGAAGCGGGTGGAGGAGCTCTCCGCGGCCCTGGCCCACTGGGCGCACGTGCTCCGCCGCGATCTGCGCGCTGCCTTCGGCGAGCACGCCCCATCCGTCCTCGCCACCCCCGGGCTCCTGGAGACCACGCCGGGCGGGGGCGCCTCCGGTGGCCTGGGCGCGGGCCTGGCGGCCATCGGCGGCCGGCTGCTCCCACGCTTCGAGGTGATGTTCGACCACGTGGACCTGGACGACGCCCTCGCCCACGCCGACCTGGTGATCACCGCCGAGGGCGCGATCGACGCGCAGACACCGCACGGCAAGATCCCGGCGGAGGTGGCCCGGCGCGCCAAGTCGCACGGCAAGCCGGTGATCGCCCTGGCCGGCACCATCGGCCCGGGCGCCGGGCAGGCGCACGGCGCGGGGATCGACGCCATCGCGGGCATCCTCCCCGTACCGGTGGCCCTGCCGGAGGCCCTGCACCGCGGGGCGGAGTTCCTCACCGACGCCACGGAGCGCACCCTGCGGCTGCTGCTGGTCGGCGCGGCCCTCGTCCCCCGGGTCGCCATGGCCGACCGTCCCGGCGGACATGCCCACACCGAAGCGGGGTAGCCGCACGTACCGACGGCGAACCAGCCCAGGGCCACCCCGCCCCGCCCGCTCCCCTGGAGGTCACGGAGGCTCGCATGGCGTCCCTCACCGCCCCGCCGCCGAAGGGGACCCTGGAGGTCCTGTTCGTCGGCAACGCCACCCTGCTGATCAGATACGGCGATCTGACGCTGCTCACCGACCCCAACTTCCTGCACCGCGGCCAGCACGCCCACCTCGGCTACGGCCTGGTCTCCCGGCGGCTGACCGAGCCGGCCCTGGACCCACGCGACCTCCCCGCCCACCCGAACGCCGTGGTCCTGTCCCATCTGCACGGCGACCACTGGGACCGCATCGCGCGCCACCACCTCGACCGCGGCCTGCCGATCCTCACCACCCCCCACGCCTCCCGGCGTCTGCAGGGGCTGCACGGCTTCCACCGCGCCGTCGGCCTGCGCACCTGGCAGTCCGACGTCCTGGTGCGGGGCGGCAGTTCGGTGCGGGTGACCGCACTCCCGGCCCGGCACGCCGGCAACCGGCTGCTGCGCGGGCTGCTGCCGCCGGTGATGGGCAGCCTCCTGGAGTTCGGCCCCACCGGGCACGAGCCGGAGCTGCGGATGTACGTCTCCGGCGACACCCTGATGTTCGACGGCATCCGGGCCATCGCCCGCCACGAGCCGGAGTTCGACCTGGCCGCCGTCCACCTGGGCGGCACGACGCTCCCCGGCGGGTTCCTGGCGAGCATGGACGCCGCGCAGGGCGCGGATCTGGTGGAGGCGCTGCATCCCCGCCGGGTGCTGCCGGTGCACTACGAGGACTACACGGTGATGCGCTCCCCGCTGGCCGACTTCGAGGCGGAGATGCGGCGACGCGGGCTCGGCGACCGCCTGATCCGTTGCGGTCGCGGGCAGCGCCTGCGCCTGGACGCCTCCGGGGACGTCGAGGTCGCGCCCGCCCCGCCACCCCGGCGGAGGGAACGCCCTACAGGTTGGCGTGCACGTCGTCGATGAGCTGCTGCAGCGTGGCGGCGGAGAGGCGCTGGAGGGGCATGCCCGGCCCGTTGCGGTTGGCCCGCAGGTAGTCCACCAGGTAGTAGCCCTTGGTGGTGAGCCACTCCCAGGTCATGGGGTAGGCCGATCGGAGGGACAGGTAGTGGGCTAGCACCCGCCTGCGCATCTCCTCGGTGGGGACGCCGTCGGCGGGCTGGGCGGGGTCGTAGTCCAGCAGCCGCCACATGGACTCGCGGGCCTGGTCCCGTACCACGGTCTCGTTCCACTCGGCCGGCCAGGCGCCCTGACGGAGCTGCTTCTCCAGCTCCTGGAGGACGCCGGAGGTACCGGCTTCCCCGTGGCCGCCGCCGGTGCCGCGCTGCGCGGTGCCGGGCACCTTGTTGCGGATGGACAGGATGGTGTCGATCTCCTTTCCGATCGCCGCGGTGTCTCCGGCGGTGGCTGCGGCGGTCAGCCGGCCGCGGCTGGCGGTGACGGCGTCGCGGAGGTAGGCGGCGTTCGCCTGTGCCATGCCCGGGAGTTCGCTGATCTCGTCGAGCAGGGTGATCAGGGCGCGGGCCGCCTCGGCCGGGGTGCGGTCGGCGACGCGGTTGCTGATGCTGTCCTCGAAGACCACGTAGGCAGTCAGGTGCTGCCCCTGGGTGCCGGAGAGGTTCGAGGTCGGGCGGCCCGGCAGCGCGGAGACCCCGCTGATCGTGCCCGCCCTGGCTCCGCCGCTGCGGACGTTCAGCCGCGCCCGTTGGACCGTCAGCTGACCCGCCGGCATCCGGCCGGCCACCGCCGCGTTGCCGGCCGCGCGCTGGAGGGCCAGCAGACCGGCGTGACCGGCCGGCCCGCCGGACGGCACGGGCCCGGGGCCGTCCGCGGCCAGGAGCGCGGACACCACCGCCGGCTGCCACCTGCCCGCGCCCGCCGCGACGCCCGTGCCCACTCCCCTGTCCGCGACCGCTTCGGGCCCCTCCTGCGGCGCTCGCTGGCGCATCTGACGTCTCCCGAGTGTCGGCTGCCGCACACTGCACGCGCACAATTCCCCGCCAGGAACATGCCACCAATCGCCCCGCAAACACACCCCTCGCTCGGGGGGACCCCCGGTTTCAGGATCCCATGGCGAGATCACCCAGCGCAGCCCCCCTTTCGCCGCCTGTGGATAACTAGTGGTCCGCGTGATCCGAGTGATCCCGGTGCTTCGAGGGATCCGAGCGGTTCGAGGGATCCGAGTGCTTCGAGTGATCCGAGCGGTTCGGGTGGCCCGGCGGCGGGGGATCCTCCACCCGGGGCCCGGCCAGCCGGGCCAGCAGGCGCAGGGCGGCTTCCGAGGGCGAGCCCGGTTCGGCGTTGAAGACCGCCACCCGCTGCCCCTCGTCGTTCGGCAGCGCCATCAGCTCCACCGTCAGCTCCATGGCTCCCACCACCGGATGGTGGTAGACGCAGGAGTCCGTGCGGCAGTCACCGACGGTGTGCGCGGCCCACAGCCGCGCGAACTCCGGGCTGGCCACGGTGAGTTCACCGACGAGTGCGGCGAGCCCCGGTACATCGGGGTGGCGGCCGGCGATCATCCGCAGGTCCGCGACGGTCGATCTGGCCTTGCGCGTCCAGTCGTCGCCGTACAGCTCGCGGGTGTGCGGATCGAGGAACAGCATCCGGGCGAAGTTGGGGCGGTCGGCGGGCCGGTGCGGCGCGTCCCGGTCCAGGTGCCCGGCCAGCAGCGCGTGCGCCATCGGGTTCCAGGCCAGGATGTCCACCACCCGCCCCAGCACCAGCGCGGGCACCTCCCCGAACGACTCGATCATGGTGCGCACGGCCGGCCGCAGCTGCTCGGGCCTCGGGGAGCGGCGGCGGGTCGCGGGCCTCGGCCGGGCCAGCGAGTACAGGTGCGCGCGCTCGGCGTCGTCCAGGCGCAGGACGCGGGCGATGGCGTCGAGCACGGCGTCCGACGCGCCGCGGCACTGCCCCTGCTCCAGCCGCGTGTAGTAGCCGGCGCTCACTCCGGCGAGCTGGGCCAGTTCCTCCCGGCGCAGGCCGGGCACCCGACGCCGGCTCCCGTAGTCGGGCAGCCCGAGCTCCTCGGGGCGCAGCCGTGCCCGCCGGGACCGCAGGAACTCGCCCAGTTCCGCGTGTCTGTCCATGCCTGGCAGTGTCGCCGATCGGCCGCCGCCGAGCCTGTCCCTATCAGGTGTAGTCACCACGGGAGTACCCCCCGTGGTGGGCTGGGTGGGTCCCGGCGGCGGTCGCAGCCTGGTCCGCGACGGCGGAGACGTCAGGAGAACGGAGCGGGCGGTGCGGGTCGTTGTGATCGGTGCGACGGGAGTCATCGGTGGTGCGGTCGCCGGGGCGCTGACGGCGGGTGGCCACGAGGTGGTGCGGGCCTCCCGTCGCGGGCCGGTACGGGTGGACGTGGCGGACGCGTCGTCGGTGGAGGCGCTGTTCGCCGAGGTCGGCCCGGTGGACGCGGTGGTGTGCTGTGCGGCGCACGGCGCCCTGGCGCCGCTGGAGGCCCCGTCGGACGCGGAGTACTGGAGGGGGCTGGACGGCAAGCTGATCGGGCAGGTCAACCTGGTTCGGCGGGCCTTGCCCCACCTGCGGGACGGCGGTTCCGTCACGCTGACCAGCGGGCGTTTCCCGCGCCCCGTCCCGGGGAGTTCGCTGGGCCACCTGGTGAACGCGGGCCTGGAGGCGTTCGTGTACGCGGCGGCGACCGAGTTGCCGCGAGGGCTGCGCCTGAACGTGGTCAGCCCGAGCTGGGTGCGGGAGACCCTGCTCGCACTCGGCATGGATCCGGACGCCGGCACTCCGGCGGCGGCCGTCGCGCGCGTCTACCTGGAGGCGGTCGAGGGCACCGCCAACGGACGCACCCTCACCACCGGCTGACCGGCGCACCCGGCGGCGCCGGGCGGTGACCAGTGCCCGCCGGACACCGACACCCCGCTACCCCTGGAGGCTCTCCCGCACGGCGCGGGCCAGGGCGCGGGCGCGCGGGTCCCCGGTGGTCGAGCGCAGCAGGCCGCCGGTCACGTAGCCGAAGGCGATGCCGCGTTCGGGGTCGGCGAAGCCGAGGGAGCCGCCCCGGCCGGGGTGGCCGAAGGCGGCCGGGCCGGTCATCGGTTCGGCCGGACCGCCGAGCATCCAGCCGAGGCCGAAGCGGGTCGGGGCGATGAGCACCCGGTCCGGGCCCGCCGCGTGCTCGGTGGTGAACTCTGCCAGCACCGACGGATCGAGCAGCGCGGCGCCGCCCGCGCCGTCCAGTTGTCCGGAAACCGCCGCGTAGAAGCGGGCGAGCGAGCGGGCGTCGGTCACCCCGTTGGCGGCGGGCTGTTCGGCGGCCCGGTGCGCCCGGCTGTTCTCGTCGTAGCCCGGGGTGACGACGGCGAAGGAGCGGCGGGTGAGCGAGTCCGGGTCGGCGTAGGCGTCCGCGATGGCCCGCTTGGGCCGCAGCCGCGGGCCGGCCGCCGCTGCCGCGGGCGCGGTCGATCCGGCTCCGGCGCCGGCCTCGGCGAGGGCGATCTCGGTGAGCCGGCCGACGCGGTCCTCGTGCTCCTCGGGCAGGCCGATCCAGAAGTCGAGGTCCAGCGGCCCGGCGATCTCCTCGGCGAGGAACGCGCCGGGCGTGCGGCCGTCGACCCGGCGGATCAGTTCGCCGATCAGCCACCCGTAGGTCTGCGGGTGGTAGCCGTGGGCGGTGCCCGGCTCCCAGGCGGGGGCCTGGCGGGCGACGGCCTCGGCGGCCGGGTGCCAGGCGTAGACCTGCTCGGGGGTGAGCGGGTGGTCCAGGGCCGGGAGTCCGCCCTGGTGCGCGAGCGCCTGGCGGACGGTCAGCGCGGCCTTCCCGGCCGCGGCGAACTCCGGCCAGTAGGTGGCCACGGGTTCGTCCAGGGCGATCCGGCGGCGCTGGACGAGCAGGGCGGCGGAGGCGGCGAGCACGCCCTTGGTGGCGGAGCGGACGAGCTGGAGGGTGTCGATCTCCCAGGGACGCGCGGCCCGGTCGGCGCCCGTCCGGCCGGGATGGGCGCCCGCCTGCCCCGGCTCGGCGCCCGTCTCGCCGGGGTCGGCGGCCCCGCCCCACAGGTCGACGACCTTGCGGCCGTGGTGGTAGAGCGCGAGGGCCGCCCCGGCCCCGCCGGAGCGGGCGAGCGTGACGGCGAAGGCGCGGCGCACCGGCTCGAAGCCGGGCGCGGTCTCGCCGTCGATCGCGATGTCGGTCGCGGTGTGCTCGCCGTCGTCCAGGGCCGCCGTGGTCATCTGTGGTTCCGCCCTTCCGCGCGTGCCGAGTGCCGGGGTCGCCGAGTGCCGGGGTCGCCGGGTGCCGGGGTCGCCGGGTCCGAGCGCCCGCGCGCCGGGAGCGCGCGTGGCGGTGGGGTCCGGGGTTCTCCGAACTCCACCGCCACGTCGAACACCCGCGGGAGACGGTGCCATACCCGCGTTCGAAGGGCTGTGACGCGCCTAACGTCGCCGGTGACCGCGCCTGCGGACCGCGCCTCCCGACGCCGCATCCGAGCCCGGTCGCCGCCGCCCGACCCGGCCGCCCGACTCAGCCACCCAACTCCCGCCGCCCGACTCAGCCGACGTCGCGCCGGCGGAACCCGGCCAGCCCGCCCATCACCAGCAGCGACGCCACGAGCAGCAGCCACAGCAGCGGCGGCGCGGTGAGGTCACCGCCGGGCAGCCCCGGCACGTGGGTGAACGGCGAGGCGTTAATGACCGCCTGGTCGAGCTGGAGCGTCGGCCCCAGCTGCCCCAGCAGCAGGAACAGCACCAGCGCGCCCCAGCTCGCCACGACCAGTCGCGGCAGCAGGCCGAAGAGCGCCACGGCGACCCCCGCCACCACCCACACGGCCGGCAGCTGCACCAGCGTGGCCACCAGCAGGGAGCCCAGTTGCCCGGGCACGTCGTCCGTCCGCACTCCGTGGGCCAGCCCGGCGCCCAGGCCGGCCGCCAGCATCAGCACCGCCGATCCGGCCACCGCGAACACCAGGTGGCTGACGGCCCAGGGCACCCGCCGCACGGTGGTGGCGAGCAGCGGCTCGGCGCGCGTCGCGGTCTCCTCCGCGCGCAGCCGGAGCACGGCCTGCACGGCGTAGACGGCGACGATCAGGGCGATGATGCCGATGACGGCGGCCAGGTAGGCGTCCACCAGCCCCTGCGCCCCGCCGAGCTGGGCGAGGATGTCGGCCAGGTCCGGGTTGTCCGCGACCAGGTCGCCGACCCCGGCGGCGACGCTGCCGAGCACGGCGCCGAACAGCAGCATTCCAGCGGCCCAGCCGATCAGCGGGCCGCGGTGCAACCGCCAGGCCAGGGCGAGCGGCGTGCGCAGGTCGGGCGCGGCCTCGGCGGGCCCGGGGCGCGGCGGGATGAGTCCGGCGCCGAAGTCGCGGCGGGCGGCCAGCCGGTAGCCCGCCGCGCAGAGCACCGCGACGGCCGCCGCCATCAGCCCGTACACCCACCAGCGCTCGTCGGCGAAGGGCCGCGCCTGCTGCACCCAGCCGAGCGGGGAGAGCCAGGAGAGCCAGCCCATCCCGTCGGCCTCGGCGGTGTCGCCGATGGCGCGCAGCAGGAAGGAGCCGCCGAGGACGCCGCCGGCCAGGCCGGTGGCGGACCGGGCGCTCTCGGTGAGCTGGGCGGTGACGGCGGCGACGGCGGCGAACATCCAGCCGGCGCCGGCCCAGGCCAGCACGAGGGCGAGGGAGCCGGTGGCCGGCTCGCCGAGCCCGACGATGCCCAGGAAGGTCAGCAGCGCGAATCCGGCGACGGCGAGGCCGGCGGTCAGCAGGGCCGCGGTGAGCGGCGCGAACCGGCCGACGACCCCGGAGCCGACCAGTTCGGAGCGGCCGATCTCCTCCTCGGCGCGGGTGTGCCGGACGACGGTGAGCACACCGAGCAGCGGCACCAGCACCGTGCCGATGATGCCGAACCGCCAGGCGATCAGTCCGCCGATGGTGGACAGGTCGAAGGCGGGGCCGTAGAGGGCGAGCAGCGCGGGGTTGGCGCCGATGCCCTCGGCGAGCCGGAGCCGGGACTCAACGGTGGGGTAGAGGTCGTTGAAGGTGGAGGCGCTGGAGAGCACGGTGCCGGCGAGCAGCACGATCCACAGGGTGAGCCGGAGCCGGTCGCGGCGGAGCGCGAGCCGGGTGAGGGTGCCGGTGCCGGTCAGGGGGCCGACGTGGCCGGGTGCGGGCCGTCGGGCGGGGTGGGAGCCGGCCCGGTCGGCGCGGCGGTCGCGTCCCGGGTGGACGTCGGTGGTCATCGCCCGGCCCCCACGGTCCTGCCGCCGCCGTTGCCGGCCGGCAGCTCGTCCTCGTAGTGCCGCAGGAAGAGCTCTTCCAGCGTGGGCGGGCGGCTGACCAGGCTCCGGACGCCGCTGCCGGTGAGGGCGCGCAGCACCGGGTCGAGCCGGTCGTCGTCCACCTCGCACTGGATCCGGTGGCCGTGCACCTGGAGGTTGTGCACCCCGGGCAGGGTGGCGAGGTCGGCGGGCGGCTCGCCTGCCAGGTCGGCGGTGATGGCGGTGCGGGTGAGGTGGCGGAGCTCGTCGAGCGTGCCGCTCTGCACGGTGCGCCCGTCGCGGATAATGCTCACCCGGTCGCAGAGCTGTTCGACCTCGGTGAGGATGTGGCTGGAGAGCAGCACGGTGCGTCCGTCGGCCTTCTCCTCGGCGATGCACTCGCGGAAGACCGCCTCCATGAGCGGGTCGAGGCCCGAGGTGGGCTCGTCCAGGATCAGCAGCTCGACGTCGGAGGAGAGGGCGGCCACCAGGGCGACCTTCTGCCGGTTGCCCTTGGAGTAGGTGCGCCCCTTCTTGGTGGGGTCGAGGTCGAAGCGCTCCAGCAGGTCGGCGCGGCGTCGCGGGTCCAGACCGCCGCGCAGGCGGCCCAGCAGGTCGATGGCCTCCCCGCCGGAGAGGGTGGGCCACAGGACGACGTCGCCGGGGACGTAGGCGAGGCGGCGGTGGAGCGCGGCGGCGTCCCGCCAGGGGTCCTGGCCGAGGAGCCGCGCGGTGCCGGAGTCGGCGCGCAGCAGCCCGAGCAGGACGCGGATGGTCGTGGACTTGCCGGCGCCGTTGGGGCCCAGGAAGCCGTGGACCTCGCCCTCGCGGACGTCGAGGTCAAGACCGTTGAGTGCGCGCGCCCGGCCGAAGGACTTGTGCAGGCCGGCCACGGAGATCGCCGTTGTCATGCTTCAGAAGATACGCTTGATTCACAATAACGTGAAACTTGGGAACGTATAGAGTTCGTTAAAATCTGGGCGGCGCGGGCCGGCGCCCGGCCGCCCGCACGACGCCGCGAGGTTCGCTGGCAGCCGAGGTTCGCTGGCAGTCCAGGTTCGCTGGCAGTGGGACGAGAGAAGGTGACGCGCATGACGCAGGGACCCGCCCCCCAGCGGGACGAGCAGCAGGTGTCCGCCTGGATCGAGCGCTTCGCCTCAACCCTGATGGCCAGCGGCTTCCCCCGGATGCCGGCCCGCGTCTTCGTGGCCCTGGAGAGCAGCGACTCCGGCCGGATGACCGCCGCCGAACTCGCCGAGCGCCTCCAGATCAGCCCCGCCGCCGTCTCCGGCGCGGTGCGCTACCTGGCCGGCATCAACATGATCCGGCGGGAGCGCGAGCCGGGCAGCCGCCGCGACTACTACTACCTGCCGGACAACGTCTGGCAGGAGGTGATCACCCGCCGCGACCAGCTGCTGGCGCGGTGGCAGGAGGACCTCCGCGAGGGCATGCGGGCGGTCGGCCCCGACACCCCCGCCGGCCGGCGGATAGCGGACACGCTGGACTTCTACGTCTTCATGGGCGAGGAGGTCCCGAACATCGTCAAACGCTGGCAGGAGCGCCGAGCCGCCCGCACGCGCAACGCCCCCCACCCGGACCCCACACCCCCACCGCACACCACCCCCACCCCTCCCGCCAAGGCAGGCTGACGCCCCTCCCGGGTTCAACGGTCGAGGTCGTCGGGCAGCAACCGGAAGCAGGGGTGGGCCGTCAGCGGACGCACGGCGCGGAAGTGCTCGCGATCGAGGGTGAACACCGCATCGGTGCGGAACTCCGCCGCGAGCGCCACGTTCATCGCGTCCGCCAGGCCGATGTTCATGCTCTTGTACCTGCTCATCACGGCGCGAGCGCTGCGCAGGTGCGCCGACACCTCCGGGACCTCGTAGCGCCGCAGGTCGATCGCGTCCATGATGTGATCGAGCACGGCCAGGGCAACGTCCGGCCCGGACCTGCTGGTGATCAGGTAGTCCAACTCGGCCAGCACGAGCGGGGAGATCACCAGGTGCGCCGCCGCCGCCCGAACCCTCAGGCAGTCGGCATGGCTCTTGTCCTGGCGGTTGAACAGCCCCAGCAGTCCCGACGTGTCGGCGATCGCGACGATCCCGCTCACTGCCCGAAGCCCTCCGCCAGGTACTCGTCCGCCCGTTCGGCGAGATCAGGGGGTCCGTCGAACAGCGGGAGATCGTCCGCCTCGCCCATCGCGTCGGTGGGGAAGGGAGGAACCGGAGCCGCCTGGTCGGCCGGCACGAGTGTGGCGATGTGCCGGCCGTTCTTGGTGACGGCGACGGTCTCACCACGCTCCGCGGCGGAGAGCATGCGGGCGGCCTGCTGATTGAACTCGCGCGCTGTAGCCTCCATGGGAAGAGCGTACTACATATGTACTACACGCCCGCCTCCCAACCCCGTCCGTTCGGGGCGACGCGGCGGGACAGGGCTGGGCGCCGCGGCCGGTAGGCTGCCTGGTCGCCGGCCAGGCCCCCTTGCCAGCCCCTGCCATCCCCCTCCACCGAAAGGCGAGCACGTGCCCCTGCGCGGACGGATCTCCACGGACCTCCCCCTGCTCGTGGTCGCCGCGGAGGAGGAGGCCGCCCACCTCGACGACGGCCTGCCGGTGCTGATCACCGGCATCGGCAAGGTCAACGCCGCCATGACGACGGCCGAGGTGCTGGCCCGCGGGCCGCGTCCGGCCGTCGTGGTCAACCTGGGCACGGCCGGCGGCCTGCGGAACGGCTGGAGCGGCATCCACGAGGTGTCCACCGTCGTGCAGCACGATCTGGACACCGCCGTGCTGCGCGAACTGACCGGCCGCGACTACGGCCTGCCGATCGAGCTCGGCACGGCCGGCGGCCCCGTCCTCGCCACCGGCGACACCTTCGTCACCGACGAGGCGGTGCGCGCCGAACTCGCCCGCACCGCCGACCTGGTGGACATGGAGGGCTACGCCGTCGCCTCCGCCGCCACCCGCGCCGGCGTGCCGGTCCGGCTGGTCAAGCAGGTCAGCGACCGGGCCGACTCCTCCGCCACCCGGAGCTGGAAGGAGCACGTGGACGCCTGCGCCCGCGACCTGGCCGCCTGGGTCGCCACCCACCTCCCGCGCTGACCCCCTGAACCCCCGACGCGCCGGGCCACCGCCCCGCCGGCAAGCGACCTCGCTCCCTCCCCTCCCGGCAGCCGGCTCACTGGGGACGGGCCACCACCGGCCCGCCCACCTCGACGGCCGCCGCCCGGAGGTGTCGCAGGACGGCGGTGAGGACGGGGTCCCGGTCGGAGCCGGCGCGTACGGCGGCGAAGACGTGGCGGGTGGGCGGCGGACCGGCCGGGGGGCGCAGCACGAGTCCGGGGCGGTGCAGCGGCTGGACCAGGCGCGGGACCAGCGCCACGCCCATGCCGGCCTCCACCAGGGCGGCGAGCGACTGCCAGTCGTTGACGGCGTGCCGGATCTCCGGGGTGAAACCGTTCGCGGCGCACACCGACCGGGTGATCGCCCCGCAGCAGCTGCGGGGATCTCCGACGATCCAGGTCTCGGCCGCGAGGTCCCGCAGCGGTACGCGCTCCCTCCCGGCGGCCGGGTGCTCCGCCGGGAGGGCGAGGTCAAGGGTGTCCACCAGCAGCTCCACGCGGGTGTAGCGGCGGTCGGTGTGCGGCGGGGCGGCCGCGAAGTCCACGGCCACGACGACGTCCACCGTCCCGCCGTCGAGCCCGGTGAACACGTCCGGCGGCTCGGCCTCCACGACGGCGACCCGCACCCCCGGGTGGTGCCGGGTCAGTCGGCGCAGGGCGTGCGGCAGGAGGCCGGTGATGGCGCTGGAGAAGGCGCCGATGGTGACCGCGCCGCGGCGCCCCTGCTCCCAGGCCGCCAGGTCGGCGCGGGCGCGTTCCCACTGCGCGGCCATCAGGTCGGCGTGCTCCAGCAGCACCCGTGCCTGCCCGGTCAGCCGGACGCCCCGGCCCTGGCGCTCCAGCAGCGGGACGCCCACCTCCCGCGCCAGCGCCGCGAGCTGCTGCGACACGGCCGACGGCGTCAGGTGCAGGGCCTGGGCGGTACGGGCCAGGCTGCCGCGCCGGTGCAGCTCCCGCAGCACGGCCAGCCGCCGCAGGTCGACCGTGAAGTCCTTGCTTACGGGTTCCATCCACGGAGATTAACTGGACCTGAATGATCGCCCGCTCCCAGAATCGCTCGCAGTCCCCCTCCACCCTCCCCGAACTGCGAGAGCGCATGACCGACACCCCGCACGGCTTCCTGATCCTGCACGGCTGGCAGAACCACCGCCCCGCCGGCCACTGGCAGCACTGGCTGGCCGACCGGCTCACTGCTCTGGGTCACCACGTGGACTATCCCGGCCTGCCGGAGCCGGACCACCCCGAGCTGGAGGAGTGGCTCACCGAGCTGCGCGCCCGGCTCGACGCGCTGGGCGGCGGCACGCCGGCAGGCGGCCGGCGCACCGTCGTGTGCCACAGCCTGGCCTGCGTGCTGTGGCTGCACGCGGTGGCCCGCGGCGCCGTGCCCGTCCCGGTCGACCGGGTCCTCCTCGTCGCCCCGCCGTCCCCGGGCTTCCTGGAGCGGCACGCCGAGGTCGCGGCGTTCACACCGCCGCCCCTGACGGCCGAGCGGCTGGCCGCCGCCGCGACGCACACCCGGCTCGTCGCAAGCGACGACGACCCCTGCTGCCCGGAGGGCGCCGTCGCGGTGTACGGCGGTCCGCTCGGCCTGCCGAGCGACGTCCTGACCGGCGCCGCCCACCTGAACCCCGACTCCGGTTACGGCTCCTGGCCCTCGCTCCTCGACTGGTGCCTCGCCCCCTCGGCCGACCTTCCGATCCGCCACCGTGACGCCCCGCGTCCCCGATAGATCGGGGCGCCTGGGGTGGTTGTGGCGGGCTGTCAAACGGTGTCGCTCCGCTGGGGTGCCGGGGCGCGGGGAGGGAGCGCGGGGGTTCGGCGGCGCCCGCCTTGACCTCAACTTATGTTCAGGTCGCAGCATGGGCCCGACGCCGGCACCACGCCGGCGCCGGGCAGTCCCCGCGCCGGGGACGCCCCGCCGGGAGCCCGAAGGAGGCCACCCCATGTCCACCCCCACTCCGTCCGGAGCACCCACCGCGCCCGCAGCACCCACCGCGCCCGCAGCACCCTCCACGCCCGCAGCGTCCGTCATGGCCGAAACCCACCCCGTCCCCGAGCTCCGCCCCACCCCGCTGCCCGATGTCACCCGTCCCGACGTCGGCAGCATCCGGATCGGCGAGTGGGTGGCGGACGGGCCGGAGCGGCAGCGGGCCGTCGCCGACGCACTCCTCGACGCCTGGGAGGCGGGGCCGCTCCCCGAGGGCTTCCGCTCCCGCAGCCTCCTGCTCGGCACGGACGGCCGCACCGTGCTCGACTACGAGCAGTGGGAGGGCGACGAGGCGGCGGAGGAGTTCACCCGCGCCCACGGCGACACCGTCGCGCGCCGGCTCGGCGAGGCGCTCCGCGGCGTCGAACACCCGCTCCCCACCCGCTTCCGGCTGTACCGCAGCATGCGTCCCCCGGTGGGCGCCGCCCGGCCGACTCCCGGCTGCGTCATCATCGTGAGCTTCGCGACGGACGGCTTCGCGGCGGCGCGGCGGTTCGTCGACGAGCTGTTCGAACTCGTGGGCGGGAGCCAGCGGAACCCGGGATCCATCTCCTCCAACTTCCACATCAGCCGCGACGGCACGCGCGTCGTCAACTACTCCGAGTGGGTCGACGAGGCCTCCCACCAGCGCGTCGTGGAGGGTGATCTCCGGGCCGGCGGCGCGGTGATGAACCTCATCGAGCGTCTGCCCGGGGTCCGCGGCCTGGGTTTCCGCCGCTTCCTCCCACACCGCGGCCTGGGCCGCCCGCTCGCCTAGCAGTCCGGCCGGAGGTCGTGGCGCCGGCCGTTTGATCCCGCACCGGGAAGAACTCGGCCCTCGCGCCCGTTCCACGCAAGCAGCGAACACGCGCTGCCGGACGGAAGGGTGAGGGCATGTCAGTGACGTTCAACGAGGAGACGCGCGAGCTTCTGGACGGGAGGAACTTCGCCACCGTCGCGACGCTGAACCGCGACGGCGGGCCGCAGACCTCGGTGGTCTGGATAGCGAGGGACGGTGACACGGTGCTGTTCTCCACCACGGCAGGGCGGCAGAAGGCCCGGAACCTCGCCCGGGACCCACGGGTCAGCCTCACCGTCTACGACACCGAGAACCCCTACCACTCCGTGGACATCCGCGGCACCGTCGAGCTGATCGAGGACCGGGAGAAGTCGCTGCCGCGGAAGCTCTCGCACAAGTACCTCGGCGAGGACCCGCCCGCCGAGTCGGACGACGTCCTCCGGCTGATCGTCCGGGTGACTCCGCAGAGGATCTCCGGCTTCTCCGTCTGAGTCGTCGCCGGCACGGCGCTCGCAGTCGGAGTGAGGCACGTCACTTCGGCGGCTGTCACATCCGGGGGCCGAATTCTGTCAAGGAGGTGTACTCACCAACACGATCCACGGGAGCCCACGATGGAAGCTCGCCTGAACCTCTTCACCAACCCGGTCGCCGGCAAGGTCCTGAAGAACTTCATCGCGGCGGGCCAGGCGGTCGCGCAGTCGACGCTGCCGGCCTCGACCCGGGAGCTGGTCCTGCTCCGCGCCAGCCAGATCAACGGCTGCGGCTACTGCGTCGACATGCACTCCAAGGACGCCGTGCACGCCGGCGAGTCGTGGACGCGCCTCAACCTGGTCGCGGCCTGGCGGGAGGCCACGGTGTTCACCGACGCCGAGCGCGCCGCCCTGGAGCTGGCGGAGGAGGGCACCCGCCTCGCGGACGCGGCCGGTGGCGTCTCGGACGAGGTCTGGGCCAACGCCGCCAAGTACTACGACGAGGACCAGCTGGCCGCCCTGGTCAGCATCATCGCCGTGATCAACGCCTTCAACCGGGTGAACGTCATGGTCCGGCTGCCCGCAGGCGACTACCAGCCCGGCCAGTTCGCCTGACGGGCGGAACGGCCGGGACGGACGGAGCGGCCGGGCGGCGACTGTGGGGGCGCGTCACGGGGGGCGCGCCCCCACCCCCTTTCGGGAAAAGATTTTGAGATCCGACCCGGAAGCGAAAGTATCAACTCATGGAGCATCCCGCCGAGAAAATCGTTCTGGACGACCCCCGGTTCGAGCTGCGTCGTTGGCGCGCCGCCGACGCCGACGCGGCGGACCGCGCGGTGGCGGAGTCCCGGGATCACCTGGCGCCCTGGCTGTTCTGGGCCATCGGCCACAGCCGCGACTCCGCCGTCGAGTTCGTGAACCGGTGCGAGCGGGACTGGGAGTCCGGGGACGCCTACAACTACGCGATCACCGTCGGCGGTGAGGCCATCGGCAGCATCTCGCTGATGCGCCGCATAGCGCCGGCCGGCCTGGAGATCGGCTATTGGCTGCACCCGGCCTGGACCGGCCGCGGCCTGATGACGAAGGCCGTCACCGCCCTGACCCGCGAGGCGTTCACCCTGCCCGGCACAGACCACGTGGAGATCCACCACGACGAGGCCAACCTGGCCAGCGGCGCCGTCCCCAAGCGCCTGGGCTTCACCGAGGTGGGCCGCCGGCCGCTGGGCCCCGAGGAGCCGAGGGGCACGGCCCAGACCGGAGTCCTGGTCATCTGGCGACTGCGCCGCGCCGACGCCCTCTGACCCCCACCCCCACCCCCACCGCGCCGGGGGACGCCCGCGGGGACGCCGGGGGACGCCCGGCCGGAGATCTGGCCGGGCGTCCCCGACTCGGGCGGTGGCGCCGCCCGTCAGCTGGCGCCGGCTCCCGCGGTGACGATCGACTTCACGTTCGCGGCGGGGTCGAGCGCGTAGGAGTAGGGGATGGAGTTGACGGACCCGGCGGTCTGCGGGGCGCCGGAGTTCACCAGGTGGTTGTTGCGGGCCACGATGTCGCCGGGGTCGGAGTCCGCGTACCCGACGAGCGCGGTGTCCTCGACGTTCTCGAAGTAGTTGCCCTCGACGAGCACGCCCGCGCCCATCGTGGAGGCCACCCCGTACTCGTTGCCGTTGTAGTAGTTGTTGTACACGTGCACCGGGTCACCGAACCGCACCCGGGGGTGGCGGGTGTCGCTGCCGTCGAACCAGTTGTGGTGGTAGGTGACCCGCAGGTTCCCCTGGTCGGCGGTGTGGCCGTCGGAGTGGCCGAGCAGCATGGACTTCTCGTGGTTGAAGATGTGGTTCCACGAGACGGTGATGAAGTCCGACTCCCGCTTGATGTCGACGGCGCCGTCGTAGCCGTCGCTGAAGGTGTTGTGGTCGATCCAGACGTTGGTGGAGCCGTTCTGGACGTTGATCGCGTCGTCGCCCCAGCCCCGGAACGTCAGGTTCTGGATGATGACGTTGCGGACGCCGTCGACGTCGAGGCCACCGCCGGTGATGGTGGCGCCGCTGAGCCCGACGACGGTCTTGTTGCTGGCGACGTCGTTCATCCCGGACAGGTTGATCGTCCCGCTGACCTGGATGACCAGCGGACCGGACTGGCGCAGCGCGCTGGTCAGCTCGCTGGTGGTGTCCACGGTGACGGTGCTGCCGCCCGCGCCGCCGGTGGTGCCGCCGTTCTGCGTGGCCCAGCCGACCAGGGTGGCCTGCGGGACGACGGGGGCGCCGGACGCTAACGTGCCCTCGGCGACCGCGCTCGACGGCAGCAGGCTCGCGCTCGTCGCGGCGACCAGCATCGCGCTCGCGGCCCACATCAGGCGCCGGCTCGGGCGGCCCGCCGCGTGAACGGGGGTGTTGGATTCCATGGGAATACCTCTCGACTTCTAGAAAGCGCTGTCACAGGACGCGCGTTTGTTTTCGGATTTCCGCCTGGATGGCTCTCCGGCGGTCCGTCAGCGGGCGGGACGCGCCGGATGTTCCACGCCGGAGAGCGCACCTGGCGGGGAGTCGGCCGGGGTGGAGGGGTAGACGCGCGTGAGCGAGTCCGTGACGGCGCCGGTGTCCACACCTCGCGCCGCACACCGGCCCACGCTCGTCCCTGTCCGGCCGTGCTTGGCGGTGGAGCGGTGCCCGCTTCTCCATTACGAATGCAAGCGCTTGCTCTCCCGACACCTCGAAGCTAGACCTCTTGTTACGGACACGTCAACGCGCCTGCGCACGGAAAACTTCGGACCGGTTTTCCGACCCGGCCCACCCCGCACCCCCGCGCCCCGGCGCCGGTCCGGCGCCGGGGCGAGCACCTCACCAGGGGACCTCCCACTCGCACCAGACGACCTTGCCGGCGAGCGGCCGCGGCTCACTCCCCCACGCGGACGCCAGCGCGGCGACCAGCAGCAGGCCGCGCCCGCCGATGGCGTCGTCGGCGACGGGGGCGCGCGGGCGGGGCACCCCGGGGCCGTCGTCGCCGACCTCCAGGCGGAGCAGGCCGGCGGGCAGCAGTGGCAGCAGGCCGAGGTGGATGGCTCTGCCGGGTGGGGAGCCGTGCCGCACGGCGTTGGAGACGAGTTCGCTCACGCACACCGTGGCGTCGTCCAGGAGGTGGGGCAGCCGCCAGCCGGTGAGGGCGTCGGCGACGAACCGGCGGGCGGCGGGGACGCTGGCCGGTTCGGCGGGCAGGAAGCGTGATATCGGGGTGAGCGCTGCGGTGAGGTCGGCGGACGACATCGGTGCCGTTCTCCTTGTTGCTGCTGTGGCCGGCAAGGGGCGGGTGGTTGTGGTGGTGCGGAGGCGCGGTTCGCGTCCCGTCCCCGGATCGGCGGGCTGACCTTCCGTCCCACCAGGCGCGAGGCGTGAAGCGCCTCGTCGGGGACGGTGATCGCGGCCCGTCGGCGGCCCGCACGCGGTACGGCGGGCCTACCGGGGTGAGTCGCGCAACGCGGGGGGACGCTCAGTTGGGCAGCCGCCAGGTGACCGGGCCGGCGTGGAGCTCGTGGGCCTCGGGGGTGACGGTGAGCGTCATGGTGTGCAGCGGGGGGCGACCGGCGCGGCGCCAGGCGCCGTTCGCGCGTTCCAGGGCGGACCACAGGGGGATGGGGCCGCCCTCGGTGACGCGGGTGCCGCTCGTCACGGAGCTGGTCGCACGGACGGTGGCCCAGGAGCCGGAGGGCGGGTGCCACAGCACCCAGACGGGTTCCCCCACGACGGAGTTGAATTCCAGCAGCGCGCCGGGGGCGGCGAACTGGGCGAGGAAGCGCAGGTTGGGGTCGTCCAGGGCGGTGGGGTGGAGGGTGGTGGGGCGGTCGCGCTGCTTGCCGTCCAGGATGGGCAGGGGGGCGAACCGGGAGCCGGGGCCGTGTGAGCGGGCGCGTTGCATCGGTTCGGGGAGGAGGCGGACGGGGCCGCTCGCGGTGCCGTCGGGGTGGACGGTGAGCAGGGCGAGGATCGCGGTGTCCATGCTGCCGGTGATCGCGGCGGCGATCCGGGCGCCCGGGCGGGACTGGTGCAGCCAGGAGCGCGGGATGGCGTGGACGGCGGTGGTGGCGAAGACGGCGTCGTAGGGGGCGCGGATGCGGTAGCCGTCGCGTTCGTCACCGGGGGCGACGGTGGGGAAGTAGTGGGTTTCGTTGATCAGGCGCTTGACGCGGACGCGGGAGAAGGAGTCGGACTCGACGGTGATCACGCGCTGGCCGCCGACGCGGGCGCAGAGGAGGGCGGTGGCGTAGCCGCAGCCGACGCCGGCCTGGAGGACGGTGTGCTCGCGTTCCAGGTTGAGGGATTCGAGCATGTGGACGACGAGGCCGGGGCGGGTGGCGTAGCGGGTGGGGATGGCCTGCTGGTGACGGCAGAGGCGGTTGTCGGTGTAGGGGGATTCGGCGTCGAGTTCGGTGACGAGGGCACGGTCGCGGTAGACGTGTTCGAGCCAGGTGGGGCGGTCGAGCTCGCGGCTCATCAGGCGCCAGTAGCGGTCCCGGCGGGCGGAGGGGTCCGGGACGTAGAAGCGCGGGAGGAAGACGTGGCGCGGGACGGCGTTCATCGCCACGCGCCACTCGGGCGAGCGGAGGTCACCGGACTGGGCCACCTCTTCGGCCAACCGGTCACGCAGCGGGATGGGACGAGTGCTCATGGCGAGGAGAGTGGCGAATCAGTCATGGCTGAGGCAAGTATTCCTCTGGCCATTCATCCTTATGGGTGAAGTGGCCATGTACCGCTTGCCGCACGCATGGTGACTGTCCATCATCGGCGCCATGCCACAAAGTGAGATGCCGACCATGCGCAGCCGGAGACTCGGAACCGAGCTGCGCCGCCTACGCGAGTCCAAGGGCCTGACCACCATGGACGCCGCGCGCGAGCTCCAGTGCGGACAGCCCAAGATCAGCAAGATCGAGACCGGGCATCGAGGAATCCGCCCCCTCGACCTCACCCACCTCATGGATCTCTACGGGGTCACCGACCCGCAGCACCGGGAGAACCTGAGGCGCCTGGCCAAGCAGATCCATCAGAGGGACTGGTGGATGGAGCACGGCCCGCTGCTGAACGACCACCTCAAGGACTATCTCGTCCTGGAGACCGACGCCGGCTTCATCCGTTCGTTCGCCTGCCAGGTCATGCCCGGTCTGCTCCAGACCGAGGACTACATGCGCGCGATCTTCACGGAGCACCAAAGCCCCGAGAAGACCGAACTGCTGGTGGACATGCGGCTTCAGCGCCAGAAAATCCTGGATGGCCCAGAGCCGACGCGCTACTGGGCGGTGATCGATGAGGCCATACTGATTCGGCCACTCGTCAAGCCAACGATCAGAGCCAAGCAACTGCGTCACGTACTCGACATGGCCGATCGCCCGAACGTCAACGTGCAGGTCTACCCACTGACAGCGGCAGCCCCACCGGACACGTATCCCTCCTACACGATCCTCACCATGCGGGAGTCGGCCGGGATCGACTACGTATGGGTCGAGCACCTCACCGGTAGCATGGCGCTGGAGCAGGAGCAGTTCGTCGAGCCGTACCGACGAGCGTGGGAGAATCACACCTCGTCAGCTCTTCCCAGGCGTGACTCGCTGGACTACCTGTACAAGCTGCTCAAGGAGTAAGGGAATGACTGGACGCCGTGCACCGTTGGTCGCGAGTCCGGACCAGTCCAAGGTTCGCTGGCACGTGAGCAGTTACAGCGCAGACGGCAACAACTGCGTGGAGCACGGCGTCCGTCCGGACGGCAGCCACTCGGTCCGCGACACGAAGGACCGGACCGGTGGCACCCTTCACTTCACCCGAACCGCCTGGCATTCATTCGTCACCGCCATCAAGCAGGATCGTTTCCACACCTCCGCGTGACGTTCCTCCCCCTCACACCGCCCAGCAGTCCGTTGGGGCGTCGAGCCATGCGTGCTGCTGGCCATCGGCCGTGACCGTCAGGCCGAAGCGTTCAGGCCCGGGCTCCCCGTGTCCACGCCACCAGTCGTACGCTTCGGCGACCTCGTCCCACAGTCGCCGCCCACCGGACTGGAAGACGGTGGCCTTTCCCCCACCATCCTGCAGCACACCCGCCGCCCATGACCGGTCGGTCAGCCCGTACAGCCACACGCTCTGACGGTCACCACGCCGATCGGTCACCAGGGCACAGTCCCGTACCCGCAGCCCAACGGCGAACTCCGCCGGGCCGAACCGCTCGAAAGCCTCGCCCGGCAGACGCGTCGTCGACGACGACGCGTCCCCCGGAAACCCATCCGGCAGGTACTCGGCATGAGCGGCACGGACACTCCGCTGCGAGCGTGCCTTCATGAACTCCACCGGCCGGACGAAGCCACCCGCAGCACTCCCGTCCGCGCGCTTCGTCAGGCGGACGACGTAGTCCCGGTTGCTGTACTCCGTCCCCCACGGCGCGACGATCAGCCCACCCGGCACCGTCTGCCGAAGCCACGCGGCGGGAATGGACCGCATCCCGCACGTGGCGATCAGCCGGTCGAACGGCGCGTCGGCCTCGTGCCCCTGGACACCGTCACCAACAACGACGTTGGGACGCAGCCCCACGCTCAGCAGGGCCTCCCGCGCTCCGGCCGCGACACCGGCGTCGATCTCCACTGTCGTGACGTTGGAGTCCCCGATCCGGTGGCTGAGCAAGGCGGCGGTGTACCCGGTCCCGGTGCCGATCTCCAGCACACGCATGCCCGAACCCACCCGGAGATCCCCCAGCATCGCGAAGACGACGCTGGGGGCGGAGCACGAGGAGGTGGGCACGTTGCCCGGGCCCGGACCGGCATGCCGGCCGTCGTCCCACTGAGTGGTGATCGGCACGTCATCGTCCACGTACCGGTACCAGGAGACAGGATCCTCGGAACGATCCACGGTGCTGGCCGTCCGGGTGAGCATGTCGTGGGGCCATATTCGTGCCGGGAGGAAGGTGGCCCGATCGACGGCTTCGAACGCGGACATCCACTCCGCCGCCATCGCCCCGGTGGCGATCAGGGAGCGGCCCAGCGCCTCCCGCGCGGGCCGCTCCCCTTGCGGCGTCCAGCCAGTCACTTGCGCCGCTTTCCGTCACCCGGCGGCGGCCCTCCGTCCGGTGAGGGCGGGTCCGGTGGAGGCTCCCACGGTTGGCCCGGCAAGCCGTCACCGCCCTCGCCACCGTTCGCCACAGGAAGAGATCTCGACTCCATACCGACCTCCACACGTGGAAGCATCGCACACATACGCTCTGTGACCGTACCGTGAGCCACGTACCCCGCAGGTGAACCGCGCAAGCCCCGTCCAGGACAGCGCAGGAGGTCATCGAGTCATGAGCGTCCCCGCTTACCTCATCCGCTCACGGGAAGTCCTCCGCGACGAGATCGGGTACTACTTCGATCCGCAGGCCCAGCCCTGGAAGGCCCTGGCGCCACCGACCATCACCTGGGCGCCGGCACCGCGCGACATCGCCCAGCTGCTCGGCGTTCCGTTCGGCGAGGACGTCCTCGTCCGCGACCGCGTCATGGGCGATCCCGCCACCGGTCGAGCAGCACAGCTCGCGACCAGTTACCTCTCCGCCGGCGTCGCCCGAGGCACCCGTCTCGCCGAACGCGCACCGGCCCGGGCGGCATCTACGACCGGCTGGAGGAAATGGGCCACGGCCCGCTGGAGTGGAACGAGATCCTCACCGCTCGGATGCCCACCCCTCACGAAGCCGAGACGCTTCAAATCGCCCGTGGCATACCGCTACTGCGCATCCTTCGCACCACCACCAGCCCCGACGGAACCATGCTGGAGATCAACGACACCCGCATGGCCGCCGACCGCTTCGCCGTCGGATACCCCCTCCACCGCCATCCGAGCGCCCGAGCCGACCGCCCCGAACCCCGCACGTAACGCTTCCACGCGCGGCGGCCCCGGCTCGTCCGAGCCGGGGCCGCCGCGCGTTCATCCCTCTCACACCGCCCGATCAGGCCATGTCGACGTAGCGGTGGACGCGGTCGAAGCGCCGGGCCGCCAGGTCGCGGCGGCGGATCACCCAGTGGACCACGCCCGAGTCCAGTTCCGTGACGTCCTCCCCGCACCTCCAACTGGCCAGCAGAGCCCAGTCGTCGACGCCCTCGCCCCCATCCTCGCCCTCCTCCGTGACGGAATCGCGGGCGTAGTGCACCGGGTCGAACTGGGGAGACGCCGCGTGGCCGCCGATCTGCAGGACCCAGGGAGGCCGGTGGCCGCCCACCCGCGTCCACGCGTTGCCCAGCTCGTCGGCGAGTTCGTACTGCTCGTCGTCAGGATCGTCGCCCCACGTGTCCATGGCGAAGCTGTCGTCCATCGGGGGGCACGGCTGGTGCCAGAGCGTCTGCAGCTGCCGCGGCTGGTACGGCTCGCGCCAGCTGCGTTCGAGGGGGCGTCGGACCGTCGGTGTCCCGGCCGGGACGTACATCACCGCGTCGGGCACCACGCCGCTGAGGCCGCCCACCTCCGGAGCGGCGAAGAACAGCAGGTGACCGTCGGTGGGGAGCGGCAGGTCGGTGCCGCCCGGTGGAAGTGCCGCGAGGTCGACGGAGGCGGCGAACGGCCAGCGCGGCTCCGGCACGCCCTCCGGCAGCATCGGGTCGCCGCCCACCCGGGCCACGGGCGGCCCGTCACCACCCTCCGCCATGAACACCGCCGGCAGGGCGGCGCGTATCCACAGCTCCACCTCGTCCGGCGGCAGGTCCCGGGACGCCGCCTCGGCGCGGAAGCGGCTCAGTCTGTCCGCCATCTCGTCGATCACGGGCACACCCTAACGAGCCCTCACGACCCACCACCCCAGCGCAGGGGACCCGCCCGGTGCCGCCGGCTCGTCCGAACCGGGGCACCGGGCGGGTTTCGGCTGCTACCGGAACGACTCCGCGTGCTCGGCCGCCCACTGGGCGAAGGTGCGGGCCGGCCTTCCGGTGATCTCCTCCACGGCTGGGGAGACCGCGCGGGCCTCGGGCGGCGGGTTGCCCTGCCACTCCGCGAGCAGGTCGACCATGCTCTCCTCGACGCCCGCCGCCCGCCACCGGGCCCGCGCCTGCTCCTCGCTCAGCTCCTCGAACCGCAGCGACCGGCCGATCGCGGCCCCGATCACCGCCAGCCGCTGCCGCTGGCTGAGCAGTTCCGGACCGGTGAGCAGGTACGTCCTCCCGGCGTGCCCGTCCTCCACCAGCGCGGTCGCGGCGACGGCGCCGACGTCCGCCTCGTCCACGATGGCGACGGCCACGTCACCGAACGGCTCGCGCACCACGCCCGCCGACCGGATGTCGTCCGCCCAGGTCAGCGCGTTGCCCATGAAATCCACCGGGTGGATCTGGGTCCACTCCAGCGCGCTGTCCTCGACGGCCTTCTCCACCGGGCCGATCCGCCCGTCCCACAGCACGCTGACGCGGCGCACCCCCGCCTTCTCGGCGAGCTCGACGATCTCCGGCCCCGTCTGGAGCACGGCGTAGTCGTCCCCCGCGTTGACGATCAGGTGCACGCCCACCACGCCGGCCAGGGCGGGCCCCAGCGTGCTCGGATCGGTGAGGTCCCCGGCCACCGCCTCCACCCCGGCCGGCAGCCGCGCCCTCGCCGGATCCCTGGTCAGCACCCGCACGCGCTGCCCGGCCCGCAGCAGCTCGCGCACCACGTGCCGCCCGGCCTTGCCGCTGCCCCCGGTCACCAGATACGTCATGACGTCCTCCACATCGCCGACGAGGGATCGCTTCACCGGCAACGTAGAACCTCAACAAATATTGAGGTCAAGTCACTCGTCGAAGTAGTGCCCCTCCTCCAGGTCGGCGAGCAGCCCGGGCCGCTCGGGGTGCCAGCCCACCCACTTGCGGGTCAGCGCGCTCGACGTCGGACCGTCGTACGCCGCCAAGGCGCCCAGCCAGCCGAAGTGGCCCGCCGCCTCCTCCCCGGAGACGGAGACCACCGGCAGGCCCAGGTGGCGCCCGATGACCCCGGCGATCTCCCGGAACGGCACCCCCTCGTCACCGACCCCGTGCAGGCGCGTCCCGGCCGGGGCCGACTCCGCGGCGAGCCGGAACAGCCGCGCGGCGTCCAGCCGGTGCACCGCGGACCAGCGGTTGGCGCCCTCGCCGACGTAGGCCGAGACACCCTTCTCCCGGGCGAGCTCGATCAGCCTCGGCACGAAGCCGTAGTCGCCGCGGTCGTGCACCGACGGCGGCAGCCGGACCACCGACGAGCGCACGCCGCGCTCCGCCAGGGCGAGCGTCGCGATCTCGCTCGGGCGCCGGTGCGCCCCGGGAGAGTCCGGGTCGGCCGCGTCCTCCTCCGTCGCCGGGCGGCCCGGCGTGGCCGCCGCCGCCGTGCCGGAGGTGACCACGAAGGGCTTGCCGGAGCCGGCCAGGGCGTCGCCGATCGCCTCCACGGCGCGCAGGTCGGTGACGGCCGACGCGGCGAGGTTGCCGAAGTCGTGCACATAGGCCAGGTGGATGACGCCGTCCGACGCGGACGCCGCGTCGCGCAGGCTGTCGAGGTCGTCGAGGCTGCCGCGGTGCGGCTCCGCCCCGGCGGCCGTCAGGGACGCGACGGCGTCGTCGGAGCGGGCCAGGCCCACGACGTGGTGCCCGGCGTCGATGAGCTCGCGGACGACGGCCGACCCGACGAATCCGGTGGCACCGGTAACGAACACGCGCATTGAGGTGACTCCTACGGTGGAACGATCGGTGTCCCCATCCTCGGAGCGGGCGGCGGCCGGAATCCAAGGCCTGTCCCGCATCGCGCCATACGTCTGGGGCATCACCACAGGTCAGACCGGCTGCGGCAGGCGCGCGCGGGGGTTGCCGAGTACCCTGTGCCCATGCCCGACTCCGCCTCTCCGGCGCCGGACCTCGACCTGCGGGTGGTGCGGTACTTCACCGTCGTCGCCGACCAGCAGCACTTCGGGCGCGCCGCCGAGGCCCTGCACATCACCCAGCCGTCGCTGAGCCGGCAGATCCGCGGCCTGGAGAAGCAGCTCGGCGCCCGGCTGCTGGACCGCACCCCGCACGGCAGCCGGCTCACCGAGGCCGGCCGGGTCTTCCTGCCCCGCGCCCGGGCGCTGCTGCGCGCCGCCGCCGAGGCCGCGGCCGTCACCCGGGCCGCCGAGCCCAACCAGATCACCATCGGCTTCACCACGGGCCTGATCGTCACCCCGGCGGTGCGCGAGCTGCGCCGCCGGCACCCGGAGGCCGACGTGCGGACCGTGCACCTGACCTGGGACGAACGGCGCACGGCGCTGCTCGACCACCGGGTGGACGCGGTGGTGGCCCGGCTGCCGCTCCCGGCGGACCGGCTCGACGTGACCGTCCTCTACACCGAGCCCCGGGCGGTGCTGGTGCCCGTGGACCACCGCCTCGCGGGCAGGGAGTCCGTCACCCTCGACGACATCGCCGACGAACCCCTGCCCCGCGTGGCCGACCCGGTCTGGAACGCCTTCTGGCGCATCGACCCCCGGCCCGACGGACGCCCGGCGCCGGACGGGCCGTTCGTCGAGGCCGTGGAGGACAAGATGGAGGTGATCGCGGCCGGGCAGGCGGTGGCCATCGTCTCCGCCGCTCTGCGCGTCGACGGCCTCCGCCCGGACCTCACCGCCGTCCCGCTGCACGGGGTGGAGCCGAGCCGTGTCGCGCTGGCGACCCGCGCCGGCGACTCCCGCCGCCTGCTCGCCGCCTTCCGCTCCTGCGCCACGACCCACCTCCGCCCGCCGGCCGCGGACCCCCTGACCCCGGCGCCCGTCAGCCCTTCGGCTGGGTGAAGCGCAGACGGTTGCCGAACGGGTCGCGCAGGCCGCAGTCGATCCCGTACGGGCGTTCGGTGGGCTCCTCGGTGAACTCGACGCCCTTGGCCAGCAGCGTCTCGTAGGTCTTGCGGCAGTCCTCCGTGGTCAGGATGAGCCAGCCGCCCATCGCGCCCTTGGTCACCAGCTCGCGCACCTGCTGCGCGGTCTCCTCGGACATCGCCGGGGCGCCCGGCTTCTCCAGCAGGATCTGCCGCTCCGGGTGCCCGGGAACGCTGACGGCCAGCCAGCGCATGAAGCCCATGTCGACGTCGGCGGCGACCTCCAGGCCCAGCTTGCCGACGTAGAAGTCGAGGGCCTCGTCCTGGTCGAGAACGAAAATCTGCGAGTGCGTGATGGCGTTGAACATGTGCATCACGCTACGGGCCGGGCCGGGCGAAAACTTATCCAAAACTGCTCAGTCGATCGGCCGCGTCCACGCCATCGTGAAGCACGTCGGCACGCCCGCCGCCACCGCCTCCCGGCGGTACTCGCGCGGCGACCGGCCGACGATCTCCCGGAACGTCCGGCTGAACGTCCCCGGACTGCCGAAGCCCACCTCGAAGCAGATGTCCGTCACGCTCCGGTCGGTCTCCCGCAGCAGGAACATCGCCCGCTCCACCCGCCGCCGCTGCAGGTAGCGGTGCGGCGTCTCCCCGAACGTCGCCCGGAAGGTGCGCGTGAAGTGCGCCTCCGACACGTGCGCGATCCGCGCCAGCGCCGGCACGTCCAGCGGCTCCGCGTACGCCCGGTCCATGGCGTCCCGCGCCCGCAGCATCCGCCGGTTGCTCTCCTCCACAGCCCCACTCACCCCACCATCCCACCACGCCCCCACCCGCCCCCTCAGGCCACCCCACCCACCTGACGGCCACTTGGGTACGGATACTCAGCCCCTTCCTGAGTAGCGGCGCGGATGCCCCCGTCACCGCCCCTTGCGACCCTCTCCCCAGGACCGCACACAGCGCCCCCACGTGCTGCACACAACGTGAACACCCGCCCCGGAGGTGCACAAGCGTGACGCGGCTGCCGCGATCACGAGCAAACACGAGAAAATTCGAACAAGGGAATGATCGTGCACGCAAGGGCCGTCAGCACCCTGGCTTCCATCTCTACGGCTGCTCTCTTTGCATCGATCACGGGGTGTTCTGTTTTCACCGAAGAATCCAGGATCTACCCACACGTGGAGCAAGCAGACGCAGAAACAGCGGCCGAGGAATATTCCAGTCAAATATACGATCTCATGGGCATACGGGGAAAGGTGACCGAAGGGGGCGCCCTGCCGATGCCCTGTAGTGACGAGTTCCGCCTGGATCCCATTTATTGGGTCACTCACGGGTGGTCCGTTTACGAGATCTCTGGCGCCACCCAGGAGACCGCGATGAACAACCTGCGGGAGAAGGTCGGCGAGGCCGGGTGGGACGACATCGAGTATCGCGAGACCAACAGCAGGGCCCGCAACATGGAACTGACGGCGACCCATGCGGAAACGGGCTACATGCCGGAAAGTTATTCAAGCCGCATATACGACCTCATGGGAATACAGGGCAAGGTCACCGAAGGTGGCGCGCTGCCGATTCCCTGCACCGACGACTTCGCGGTGCCACGCCGGACTACTGGGTGAACCACAACTGGTCCATCTACGACCTCTCGCAGAACGACCAGGAAACCGGCATGGAGAACCTGCGCAGCCACTGACGGCTACCAGACCCGACACCGGTTACACACTCAGGGTGACGTGGCAGCACCAGCAGGACATGCTGTACGTCAACGTCGACTCCCCCTGTTATCGGGATCCGGCGCGCGGCTGATCACGACGGCTCGACCCGAGTCGAGGTCGATGCGGCGGTGGGGTGGGGCGCCGGAGTCGGTGTCGTCTCGGAGGGAGAGCTGGCGCTGCTTCTCCTCCTGGACGACGCGCTGACTGGGCGTGAACAGCACGTTCAGCTCGTCGATCAGACCGGCCGCCGACGCCGCGCCCACCCCGGCCTTCCTGCGCCGGTAGTAGATCCAGCCGCGACGCTCCATCCACAGCAGCGTGCGGTCGGCCAGCAGGAGCAGCGCCGCGCCGGCGACGACCGCCAGTGCGACGTACCCGATGGTCATGGCCGCTCCCCTCGTTCCACGCCAGTGGCCACCGGCCGGACGCCCGGCCCCGCCCGAACGGGGAACGGTCGGGCGGGGGCGGGGGTTCCGGCGCCCGGGCGGGGCGGGCGGCGGGGGCGGGTCAGGCGACCTCGCCGCCTACTCCGGTGCGGCCGGCGGGGACGCCGGTGATGACGACGTTCACCTGTTCGCGCACCGGTTCGCCGAAGACGTCCACCACGGCGTCGGTGATGGCGCCGATCAGCCGCGCCGGGGCGTCCGGGATCTCCGGGACGTGGAAGGCGCCCTCGCGCATGTGGAGGGTGACGATCGGCGCGACGGCGTCAGTGGGCCTGCCGGCGATGCCGCGGCGCCCGGCCGGGACGCCGAACAGGTCGACGGCCGCGGCGCCGCGCGCCCAGTCGCCGAACACCGAGGCCACGGCCTCGGTCAGGCCGGCGATGAGCCGGGCCTCCACCTTTCCGTCCAGTGCCTGCTCGCTGATCTGCACGTTGTAGTGCGGCATAGTGACCCCCGTCCAGTGGCGATGCCAGCAGAGCGTCGGATTGCTTTGCTTACAAAGCATCTTTGATCGCAAAGCTAAATGGAGGGATGGTCGATGTCAACCGCGGGCGGGCAGGGGCGGGGCGACGGGGGCGGCACCGGGCCGGGCGTGGACGACGCGGTCCGGGCGTTGCTGCTGCTCATGCCGCGCATGGTGGGGCGGGTCAAGCGCATCCAGGTCCCCGAGGAACTCCAGTCGCTGGCACTGGCCCCGCGGCACCTGTCGCTCCTCTCCTACCTGCTCTTCGACGGGCCGATGACCGTCAACGACCTGGCGGCCCGCCTGGAGGTCGCGCCCACGACGGTGAGCCTGATGGTCGGTGAGCTGAGCCGGAAGGGGATCCTCCAGCGGCACGAGGACCCGGCCGACCGGCGCCGCCGCATCGTCAGCATCACCGAGGAGAAGCGGCCCACCATCGAGTCCTGGCTGGCCCGCGGCGCCACCGCCTGGCAGCGCGCGCTGGCACCCCTGACGCCCGAGCAGCGGCGGATGTTCGTCGACACCCTGCGTGCCTACGAGGCCGGCGTGTCCGAGGAGGAGAACGAGCAGGACGGCAAGGAGGAGGACACGGAGGGCTGAACCCGGACCGGACCCTGGCGGGACGGCGGCACGCTCCGCAGAATCGCAGCATGCGCACCCCAGCCGAACCCGTCACGTCCATGGAGGCCGCCGAGTCCACCGACCCCACGGAGGCCGCCCAGTCCCTCGAAACCACCGCGGACGACGAGACCACCGCGGACGCCGCCCCCTCCGCGTTACCGGCGCTGTGGCGACTCCCCTTCGAACTCGCCTGGCGTGCCTTCCGGGCGGGCAGCCGGCCGGTCGGCGCCGTCCTGCGCGGCCCCGACGGCGCGGTCGTCGCCCTCGGCCGCAACCGCTCGCGGGAGGCCGTCGCCCCGCCGGGCCAGCTCGCCGGCAGCGACATCGCGCACGCCGAGATCAACGTCCTCGCCCAGCTGCCCGGCGGCCGGGACTACTACGACCACCGCCTCTACACCACCCTCGAACCCTGCCTGCTGTGCAGCAGCGCGCTGATCAACGCCCACGTCGGCGGCGTCGTCTACGCCTCACCGGACCCCGTGTGGAAGGAGGTCGCGGACCTGCCGCGGGTGGGCGGGATCGTCGCGCGGCGCTGGGTGCCGCGCAGCGGGCCGGCGCCGGGACCGCTCGCCGTCCTCGGCGCCCTGCTGATGGACCTGTGGAACGCCCGCCACGCCCCCTCGACCCCCGGCGGCTGCGGATACCCGACGCTCGCCGCGCGCTGCCTGCGGATCGAGGGCCTGCTGGAGGCGGACTGCGCCGAGACGGCCTACCAGCTGCTGCTCCCGAGCATCCGGACGGCCCTGAACGGGACACACCGGGAGGCACACCAGCAGGCACACCGAAGGGCGTGACCGGGAGGTCGGCGCCTCCCCGCCACGCCCTGACGCGCCCGGACCCGATCACCGGGGGACCGGGCGGCGGGGCTACTCCTTCTTCCCCCCGCCGCCGATCTCGATCCTGTGCCGCTTGGCCGGAGCGGCCTTCGGGATGTGCACCGTGAGGATGCCCTCACTCAGGTCGGCCTCGACGTGGTCGCTGTCGATGCCGCCCGGGAGGGTGGTGCGGTAGGCGAACTCGCCGGTGCGACGGGACAGCACCCGGCCGCGCTGCTCCTCCTCGAGCTTGCCGTGGATCCGCAGCTCGTTGTCGTCGACCTCCACGTCGACGTTCTCCCGCGGAACACCGGGCAGCTCGGCCCGCACCAGGTACTCGCTCTCGGTCTCGACCTCCTCGGCCAGCGGCATCCAGGGCCGCTCCCCCGCGGGCACGGCGCCCCGCTCGAACAGGCGCCCCATCTCGCCCCAGAGGTTCTCCAGCTCACTGAAGGGATCCCACAGGCCCCACGGCCCACGGCCGCGCGCCGGGAGGCCACCTCCGCGACGTGCCGGAAGAGTCATCGTCGTCTCTCCCATCGCTCTCGATCAGGTGTGTCGTGAGCGGGGACACGACCCCGGGCCGGGGCGTCCGGCCAGGCCGGCAACCCCGCTCCACAGTCCATTGTGGAACGACGCGCGCGAAGGGTGAAGTGGCCCCGACGGCCGGAGCGGCCACGCCCGGGCGGCCTACAGCGCCCCGGCGTCCCGTGCCGTCCACAGCGAGGGGTACAGGGGGCGGAAGCCCAGCTCGTCCCGGACGCGCAGGGTCGAGACGATGCCGTGCCACGGATCGACGTCCGGCCGCTCCGCCAGCCCCTCCGGCACCGGCACGCCGTTGATCCGGTGCACGTCCACGACGCTGAACGGGGCGTCGTCGGCGATGTTGTAGATCCGCCCGTCAACGCCCGGCGCGAGCAGCACCCGCAGCAGGCCCTGCGCGACGTCCGCGTGGTGCACCATCTGGAAGCGGTGGTGGCCGTTCCACTCCCCCGGCCACTGCAGCGCCTGCCGCAGGTGCGGGTCGCCGTCGCCGTACACGAAGGCCAGGCGGGCGATGCGCAGGCCCAGGCCCCGCTCGCGGTGCAGCGCCAGCAGCGCCCGCTCCGCCTCCGCCTTGGAGTGCGGATACGCCCCGGACAGCCCCTCCCCGGCGGCCGTCAGCGTCGGATCGTCCTCCTCGGCCGGGCGGCCCCGGCCCGCCCCGTACACCAGGTTGGTGCTGACGAACACGAACCGCCCGACCCCCTCCGCCAGCGCAGCCCCGGCCAGGGCGATCGTCGCGTCCCGGTTGACCGCGTACGCCTCCTCGTCCGGCACGCCGCGGAACGCCGCCGCGACGTGCAGCACGGCGTCCATCCCGGCGACCGCCCGGCGCCGCACGGCCTCGTCCCGCAGGTCGCCCTCCATCGGCTCCGCGCCGGCCCGCACCAGCGGCTCCGCCCGCGCCGCGTCGCGGACCAGCACCCGCACCCGCAGCTCCGCCCCCGCCCCACCACGCCCCAGCAGCCTGGGGACCACCCGCCGCCCGACCTCGCCGGTCGCCCCGGTGACCAGAACACGCATCTCGCGACTCCTCGCCGGCGTCATCCGCCGCTCGTTCTCCGCTCGTTCTCCGTGCACGCCGTCCCGCGGCGCCGCACGCCGACCCGCGGCGGCACTGCCCGCCGCGGACCGGCACCCCCACCGTGGCGCCACCGGCCACCCCGGCGGCAGAGGCGCGGCGATCCAAGGACCCGCGGTCCCTGGTTGGGCCAGCGCGGAGCCGCCATGCTGGCCGGGTGGACCGCATCGAGCTCGCCGACTTCCTGCGCCGCTGCCGCGCCCGCCTCGCCCCCGCCGACGTCGGCCTGACCGCGGGGCCGCGCCGGCGGACCCCCGGGCTGCGGCGCGAGGAGGTCGCCCAGCTCGCCGGGATGTCCACCGACTACTACGTCCGGCTGGAGCAGCGGCGCGGCCCGCACCCCTCCACCCAGTTGCTCGCCTCGCTGGCCCGCGCGCTGCGGCTGACCGACGACGAACGCGACCACCTGTTCCACCTGGCCGGCCAGGAGCCGCCCCGGCCGCACACGCCGACCGCCCACGTGCGGCCGGGGCTGCTCACCGTGCTCGACCGGCTGGTCGACGCCCCCGCGCAGGTCATCAGCGACAGCGGCGACCTGCTGGCGCGCAACGCGTTGGCGGCCGCCCTGGCCGGCGACGGCCTCACCCGGCCGGGCCCCGGGCACAACCTCTTCCGGCAGTTCTTCACCGACCCGCGGGCCGCCGCACTCGTCCCCGCCGAGGACCGCCCCGAGGTCGCCCGGGCCCACGTCGCCGACCTGCGCGCCACCCTGGCCCGGCGGCCGGACGACGAACGGCTGGTCGCCCTGGTGCGCGAACTGCGCGCGGCCAGCGCCACGTTCGCGGAGCTGTGGGAGGCGCACCACGTTGCGGTGCGCCGCCGGGCCACGAAGCGGTTCCTGCACCCGGTGGTCGGCCTGCTCGAGCTGCACTGCGAGATCCTGCTCAGCCCGGAGCACGACCAGCGGCTGATCCTGCACACCGCGCGGCCGGGCAGCCCGTCCCAGGAACGGCTCCGGCTGCTCGGCGTGATCGGCGTGCAGGACCTGCGTCCGGAGAGCGACCGGCCGGAAGGCGCCATCACGCCCGGCGTGCGCCCGCCCCACGCCTGACGCCGGCCCACGCCTCTGGCCAGCCCACGCCAGACGCCGGCCCACGCCCGACGCCGGCCCACGCCCGACGCCGGCCCCGGACGCCCCGGCGGCTCAGATCAGACCAGCAGCAGGGTCTTCCCGATGACCCGCCGGGACTCCATCGCCGCGTGCGCGTCGGCGGCCCGTTCCAGGGGGAAGGTCTGCCCGACGACCGGCCGCAGCCGGCCCGCCGCCGCCTCGGCCAGCGCCCGCTCGGCCCGGCGCCGCACCTGCGGCAGGAAGTCGGCGAGCTGCTCCAGCCCCACCACGGTCAACCGGCGCAGCCGCACCTCCTCCGGGTCGATCACGGTGGACGCGCCGCTGGCCGCCCCGTGCACGGAGAACGTGCCGCCGCGGGCCGTCACCCCGAACGCCGCCCGGCCGATCGCCCCGCCCACGCCGTCGAAGACCAGGTCCGGGCCGGCGCCGCCGGTCGCCCGGCGCACCCGCTCGGCCCAGTCCGGCTCGGTGTAGTCCACCGCCAGGTCGGCGCCCAGCTCGCGCACCAGCGCCAGCTTCCGCTCTCCCCGCGCCGCCCCGATGACCCGCGCCCCGGCCGCCCGCGCCAACTGCACCAGCAGGCTGCCGACCCCGCCACCGGCCGCCTCCACCAGCACCCAGGCCGCCGGCTCCGCCGGCGCGCCCTCCAGCAGGCCGACCGCGGTGCTGCCGTCGTCCAGCAGGGCCGCGGCGTCCGCCAGGTCGAGCGCCTCCGGCACGGTGATCAGGTTCTCCGCCCGGGCCACGGCCCGCTCCAGGTAACCCCCGTTCTCCCCGTGGGTGACGACCCTCCGGCCGACCCAGTCCGGGTCCACGTCCGGCCCGACCGAGAGGACCTGACCGGCCACCACGGCGCCCGGCACGTAGGGCAGCTCCGGCAGGGCGGGCCCGGGGGACTCGCCGCGCCGCAGCTGCGTCTCCACGAAGTCGATGCCCGCGACGGACACCCCCACCACGACCTGCCCCGGCCCGGCCACCGGGTCCGGCGCCTCCCCCGCCACCAGCACCTCCGGCCCGCCGACCGCCGTCGCCCGCACCACTCGCATCGCGTCACCCTCCCGTACCGGTCCACGCGCGTTCGCGCCGTGTACCGACAGCCTCGGACCTCAACAGAAGTCGAGGTCAAGTCCGGGCAAGGGATGCGCTCAGAGGCCGGCGAGGTCCGCCAGCAGCCGGGCCTTCGCCATCGACTCCTCGGCGAAAGCCGACTCGCCGTGCTCCGCGGCCCACAGCGCCGACTCCACCCGGCGCGCCGCGGCCCACGCCTGGAGCCGCCGCGCCTCCTCGCCGAGCACGGGGGCCAGCAGCGCGAAGCGCTCCGTCAGCACGCGGCGGGGATCGGCGTGCGCGAACGGGTCGTCGACCTGCTCCAGCAGCGGCCACGGGTCGTACCCCGGATCGCCGATCATCGGCTTCGCGTCGATGGCCAGCCAGGGGCGACGGCGGGCGGCCAGCACGTTCCCCGGGTTGAAGTCGCCGTGGAGCACGACTTCCCGCCCGGCGCTCCCCGGCAGTTCGCGGAGCAGCCGGGCGCCGTGCGCCACCAGCCCCGGATCGAAGCCGGGGCGCAACCGCTCCATGCGTTCCTCGACCAGGTCGGCCCACTCGGCGGTGACGTCGCCGAGGCGCTCCAGGCCCGTCCCGTGCGGCGGCGCCGCCCGCCACAGCTCCGCGAGCACCTCGGCTCCGAGCAGCAGCCGGCGGGAGGCGTCGATGTGGTCGCTGTCGCCCAGGGTGTCGCCCGGTTCGCACCGCTCCAGCAGCAGCGCGTAGTCCGCCGGGTCGTGGCGGTACACCCGGATGGCGCCCCGCCCGTCCCACAGCCGCAGCGCCTCCGCCTCGCCGACGGCCTCCCGGTGCGGCCAGCTGACCTTGAGCACCGCCGGCTCGCCGTCCGGCAGTCGCGCGGGCGCCACCCAGGAGCAGCTTCCGCCCTGGAAGGGCGCCCCCAGGCGCAGGGACCAGCGCTCCCGGAGGTCGTCGACCAGCGCCGGCAGCCGTGCCAGCCAGGCGCGGCCGTCCGCCGTCCGGGACACCGTGGCGGTCACCGGCAGGTCGGCCGGGAAGAGTTCCGTGGTCATCCGTCCCTCCTGATCAGCGGGCACCCGGCGTCGCTGGCGGGCGTCGCGCGGCCTTCCTCCGCAGCGCGGGCCTTCCTCCGCAGCGCGGGCCTTCTTCACAGCGCGTGGCCGCCGGCCACCTGGAGCACCTGCCCGGTGATCCACTCGGCCTGGGCGGAGGCCAGGAAGACCACCGCGGCGGCGACGTCCTCCGGGCGCCCGACCCGGCGCAGCGGGATGGTCGGCTCGACCTCCCGCACCAGCCGCGGCGACATCCAGCCGGTCTGCACCGGCCCCGGGGCGACTGCGTTCACCCGGATCCCCAGCGGCCCGAGCTCGATGGCGGCGGCGCGGGTGAACGCCTCCAGGGCCGCCTTCGACGTGCCGTAGCCGACCTGGCCGGGGAAGGCGCGGGCGGCGTCCGTGGAGACGTTGACCACGGCGGCCGGTCGGTGGGCGTGGCCGCCGCCGGTCGCCGCGCGGTCCGCCGCGTCCCGGCGGCGCCGGGCCAGTTCGGCGGTGAGCAGGGCGGGGGCGTGGACGTTGACGCGGTAGTGCCGGTGCAGGCCGTCGGCGGTGAGCGCCAGCACGTCGTCCGGGCTCTCGCAGTGGGCGGCGTTGTTCACCAGCACGTCGACGGGGCCGAGCCGCTCCTCGACGGTGTCGAACAGCGCTCCGGCCGCGCCCGGCGCGGAGAGGTCCGCCCCGACGGTCACCACCCGCTCGGCGCCCGCCTGGGCCGCCAGCTCCGCGACCCGCCGGGCCTCCTCGGCCCCGCCGACGCCGTGTTCGAAGGTGACGCCCTCCGGGGCGGAGAAGCCGCCGGCGATGTGGTGCACGGCCACCCGGGCCCCCTGGGCGGCGAAGGCCAGGGCCGTCGCCGCGCCGATCCCCCGGTGCGCTCCGGTGACCAGAACTCCCTTGCCCGCCAGACCGGCATCAAGCATGATCCCCAGGCTGGTGGAACCCGCCGTGGGGCACAACCGGTTTTCCCGGCGCAACCGGTTCTACCCGGTACGACCGGTTCCTCCCGGCGCAGCGGTTTCCCGGCACGACGCCGGCACGGCCCGCCGCGCGCGACGACCCAGGAGAGGACGGCGGAAGATGGCAGCCAGGCCACCGAAGACGCACAGCTACGCGCTCACCGTGAACTGGACGGGCAACCTCGGCACGGGCACCGGCTCCTACGCCGGCTACTCGCGGGACCACGAGATCACCGCCCCGGGCAAGCCGGTGCTCCTGGGCTCCTCGGACCCGTCCTTCCGCGGCGACCCGGCCCGCTACAACCCGGAGGAGCTGCTGGTCGCCTCGCTCTCCCAGTGCCACATGCTGTGGTACCTGGGCCTGTGTCCCGGCGCGGGGGTGACCGTCACCGCCTACCGTGACGAGCCCACCGGCACCATGCTGGAGGAGCCCGGCGGCGCCGGGCACTTCACCGAGGTGGTGCTGCGCCCCCGGATCACGGTCGCCTCCGCCGAGATGGTGGAGGCCGCCACCGCCCTGCACGAGCGCGCCCACGCGATGTGCTTCATCGCCCGCTCGGTGAACTTCCCGGTGCGCCACGAGCCGGTGATCGAGGTCGAGCCGGCCGGATAGGCGGGCGGGACGGGGGTGCGCGGGCGGACCGGACGCCCGCGCGGGCGGTACGCGCGGGCAGGCCGGACGGGGCTCAGCCGGTGGACGCCTCCCGCAACCGCCCGCCGCTCATCGCGCAGCGTCGCCCGGTGAAGCGGTCCACCCACAGCCGGTCGTGCGAGACGACCACCAGCGCCCCCTGGTAGGAGCCGAGGGCCTCCTCCAGGTCCTCCACCAGCGCCGGCGACAGGTGGTTCGTCGGCTCGTCCAGCAGCAGCAGGTCGGCCCGGTTCTCCACCATCCGGGCCAGCGCCAGCCGCCGCCGCTGGCCGGCGGAGAGCCCGCCCACGGGCGTGGCGAGGTCCTCGGCGCGGAACAGGCCGAGGGAGAGCAGGGTCTGCCGGTGCTCCTCCGGTTCCCCGGGCAGCCCTTCCGCGAAGGCGGCCAGCAGCGTGCGGCGGGGCGCCGGGGACGCGGGCACCTCCTGCGGCAGCCACCCGATGTGTTCCGGGCCGGGGCCGCGGACGCTCCCGCGGTCCGGCGCCAGGTCGCCGGCGAGCACCCGCAGCAGGGTGGTCTTGCCCGCGCCGTTCGGCCCGGTGACGAGCAGCCGTTCGCCCGGGGCGATCTCCAGCTCCTCCACCCGCAGCCGGTCGCCGACCGCCACCGCGCGCAGGGTGACCAGCGGTTCGCCGTCCAACCCCGGCGCCGCCCCGGAGCTACCCGGACCGCCGGGGCGGCCGGAACCATCGGAGCGGCCGGGGCCGCCGGGGCCGCCGCCCGGCAGCGGTGCGGCGCCGGCCGTCGGGAGCCGCGCGGTGAACCGCAACGGCCTCGGCGGAGGCGGCACGGGATGCTCCCGCAGCCGTCGCAGCCGCTCGTTCGCGGCACGGACCCGGCTGGAGAGCTGCCCCTGCACCGAGCGCTGGTGCCGGCCGGGGGTGTGCCCGGAGCCGCGGTCCGGCCGGGCCGCGCCGGTCAGCGCCGCCGTCGCCTGCTCGGCGAGCGCGCCCAGCCGCTCCGCCTCGGCCGTGAAGTCGCGGTACTCCCGCTCCCAGCGGCGCCGCGCGGCGGCCCGGGCCTGGAGGTACTCCGGGTAGCCGACGCCGTGCCGCCGCACGGTGCGGCGGTCGCCGTCCACCTCCACCAGGGCGGTGGCCACCCGCTCCAGGAACAGCCGGTCGTGCGAGACCGCGACGACCGTGCCCCGGTGGTCCACCAGACGGGCCTCCAGCCAGTCCAGCGCCCCCCGGTCCAGGTGGTTGGTGGGCTCGTCCAGGAGCAGCAGTTCCGGGGAGGCGGCCAGCACGCAGGCCAGCGCCAGCCGGGACTGCTCGCCGCCGGAGAGCGAGCCGAGCGGGCGGTCGCGGGGGACGTGCGCCAGGCCGAGCGCCTGCACGGCGGCGTCGAACCGGGCGTCGGCGGCGTAGCCGTCGCGGGCCTGGAAGGCGTCCAGCAGGTCGCCGTAGGCGGCGAGCAGGGGCGGCAGTTCGGCCTCGGAGGCGGCAGCGAGGGCCTGCTCGGCGGCGTGCAGCCGGCGTTCCAGCTCGCGGAGGTCCGCCAGGGCGTCGTCAAGGGCGTCCTGGACGCTGCCGCCGGGCGGGAAGTCGGGGATCTGGCCCAGGTAGCCGACGCCGCCGGGGGCGTGCAGCACGACCTCGCCGCGGTCCGGCTTCTCCCGCCCCGCCATCAGCCGCAGCAGGGTGGACTTGCCGGCGCCGTTCTCCCCGACCACGCAGACCCGCTCGCCCGGCGCGACGCTCAGGTCGACGCCCTCCAGGACGGGTCGGCCGGCGTACCCGCGGCTGACGTTCCGCAGGACGAGTTGGGAGGTGCCGTTCGAGGCGGACGTGGCTGACGACTCCGGTTCCGGTGGCGGTCGGTTGTTCGCGGTGGTCGCGGGGGCCGGTGGCCCGGGCGCGGCAGGCATGGGCCGGCCGTGCGCCCGGCCACGCGCTCTCCCTGTCGAGGCTAGCAAGGGGGTGCGGCCGGCGCGCCCCGCGTCGTCGCGCCGGGGGCGGCCGCTTCTCTCCCCTTCTCTCTCCTTACTCTCCTTACTCTGCCCGCGTCTCCTCTCCCCGCGTCGACGGCGATTTCTCTTGACGTCGAGATACTCGCCCCGCAGCATCATGACCCACAGGAGCACTTCGGCACCACGAGACCGGGAGGGCAGCGCCCGTGCCGACGAAGAGCGAGTGGGACCCGGACCAGTACCGCCGGCACGCCGACGACCGAGCCCGTCCCTTCCACGACCTGCTCGCCCGCGTCCCGGACACCCCGCCCCCGGCCCGCGTCACCGACCTCGGCTGCGGCGCCGCCCACACCACCACCGCCCTGCTGCTGCGCCGCTGGCCCGACGCGCACATCACCGGCGTGGACAACTCGCCCGAGATGCTGCGCGCCGCAGAACCGCACGCCGGCCCCTCCCCCACCGGGCGCGGACGGCTCTCACTGCGCCTCGCCGACATCACCGAGTGGCGGCCGGAACCCGGCGAGGAACCCGACCTGCTGATCTCCAACGCCGCGCTCCACTGGGTGCCCGGCCACGCCCACCTCTTCCCCCGGTGGATCGACGCCCTGCCGCCCGGCGGCGTCTTCGCCTTCCAGGTGCCGGGCAACTTCTCAGCGCCGTCGCACACCCTGCTGAACGAGCTCCGCGAGTCGCCGCGCTGGCGGGACGAGGTGGGCGGGACCGCCGGCGGCCTCGCCCCCGACGGCCCGGCGGTGCTCGATCCGGCCGGATACCTGGAGGTGCTGGCGTCCCTCGGCTGCACCGTCGACGCCTGGGAGACGACCTACCTGCACGTGCTGCGGGGCGAGGACCCGGTGCTCGACTGGGTGCGCGGCACGACGCTGCGCCCCGTGCTCACCCGGCTGGCGCCGGAGCGGCACGCGGAGTTCCTGGCCGAGTACGGCGCCCTGCTGCGCCAGGCCTACCCGGCGACGCCGCACGGGACGGTGCTGCCGTTCCGCCGGATCTTCGTCGTCGCCCGGAAGGCGTGAGGGCGGGGGTCGCCCGCAGGCGGGGAGTCGTCCACGGGCGGGGTTATCCACAGGCGGCTAGAGGGGGGATGCGCTCGGTAGCCCCCGGATGGGATCCTGAAGAAGGGGGTCCCCCCAGGCCGATGGTGGTGGTGGGTGCGAAATCCTGGCATGTTCCTGGCGCATCCCCCAACAGCCATCAGACCCCGAGGCGGCTGAGCACCTCCTTGGCCTGCGCGGCGGCGGCCTGCTCCGCGCTGGCGCGCGAGGCCTCGGCGGCCGGGCGGAGCTCCGCCATCGCCGGGTTGAGGTGCGCCATGGTGAGCTCGGCGGTGATCACCGTGACGTCCAGGCCCAGCGCCTTGGCGAGCACCTGCTGCAGGAACGGCTCCGCGTAGTCCCAGCCGTCGCGCGGGGTACCGGGGCCGTAGGCGCCACCCCGGCTGCTGATCAACGTGACCGGCCGCCCGGCGATCGGGGAGTCCTTCGGGTCCATGCCGAAGGTGCGGCCGGCGGACAGGATCCAGTCCAGCCACGCCTTCAAGGTGGAGGGGACGGAGAAGTTGTACATCGGCACGCCGATCAGGTAGGCGTCCGCCTTCAGCAGCTCCTCGATCAGCTCGTCCTCGACGGCCGCGGCGGCCCGCTGCTCGGCCGTCCGGGACTCGGCGGGGGTCGAGCGGGCGGTGATCGCCGCCTCGTCGAGGTGCGGCAGGGGGTTGGCGGCGAGGTCACGGTAGGTGACGACTCCCTCCGGGTGCTGCTCCTCCCAGGCCCGGCGGAAGATCGCGCTGACGTCACGCGAGACGGAGCCCTGCGAGAGGGCGGAGGCGTCGATGTGCAGAAGGTGTGCCACTGGTTGCTCCCGGAGTCCGCACGCGCCGAACGTCGAGCGCGTGGTCAGTAGGCATGGAGGGTGCGGGGCGCACACGGAACCAGGCCGACCGGCCAGCCGGTCCGGCTCCGTGGCTTTAACCGCGATAGGAGCTTACTAAAACTCAGGCACCTGCAAAAGACGCAGCTACTTCGGATCCTCCTGCTCCCTCGGAAGCCACAGTGAGGGCCAGTACCATGACGTCCATGAGCGGAGCGTGTTCATGAGCGGCGAGTGCAGAGGGGCCGACGACGCCATCGCCCGCGTCTTCTCACTTCTCGGCAAGCGGTGGAACGGCCTGATCCTGGCCGTCCTGCTGAACCAGCAGCCGGCCCACTTCGCCGAGATGCGCCGCGCCATCCCGGGCATCAGTGAGCGCATGCTCTCCGAACGACTGGCCGAACTCACCGAAGCCGACCTCGTGGTCCGCGAGGTCGTCCCCGGCCCTCCGCTCGGCGTGCGGTACCGGCTCACCGAGGCCGGGCTGGCCCTGCGTCCGGCGCTCGACGCCCTCGCCCAGTGGGCCCACGAACACCCCCGCCACGCCGCCCGGGCACACGGCCGCTCCCGCGACACGCACTGCTGATCGTCCGGTCCACCGCCGGGCCCGCCCCCGGCAGGCACCGCACGCCCCCCGAACCACGGGGCCACGCCGCACCGCACGTCCCCCGCCCGCACGCCCCCCGCACCACCCGTCCCCCGCGTCCCGCCGCCACCGCGAAAGGCTCGCCGATGCTCGGAGTCACCGATCTGCCCACCTACGTGATCGGCGTCGTGGCGATCATCCTGCTCCCGGGCCCGAACTCGCTGTACACCCTCTCGGTGGCCGCCCGCCGGGGAGTGCGCGCCGGCTACACCGCCGCCGCGGCGGTCTTCATCGGTGACACGACCCTGATGCTGCTCTCCGCGGCCGGCGCCGCCTCGCTGCTGCGCGCCAACCCGGTGCTGTTCACCGCCATCAAGTACGCCGGCGCCGCCTACCTGGTGTGGCTCGGCATCGGGATGCTCCGGGGAGCCTGGCGCTCCTGGCGCGGCCGGACCGGCCCGAACCACGCCCCGGACGGGACCGGCGCCGGGGCAGTCACGTCCGCCTCGTCCGCCGCCTCTGCCACGGCCCCCACGTCCCGCGCGTCCACCGCGACCGAGCGGCCGTTCCGCCGCGCGCTGATCGTCAGCCTCCTCAACCCCAAGGCGATCCTGTTCTTCATCTCCTACTTCATCCAGTTCGTCGACCCCGCCTACGACCGCCCCTGGCTGTCCTTCCTGCTGCTCGGGGCGATCGTGCAGCTGGCGAGCATGCTGTACCTCACGACGCTGATACTGGCCGGCACCACCCTGGCCGGGTACTTCCGGAGCCGCCGCCGGCTCACCGCCGGTCTCTCCGGAGGTGTCGGCGCCCTGTTCCTCGGCTTCGCCGCCCAGCTCGCCCGCGCCACCGGGGCTTGATGCCGGGGCCCGACACCGGCGCCCGACACCGGCGACCGAAGCCGGCCGCCGACGCCCGAACGCTTGACGGCCGTCACGGTGATCACTACGTTCCACATCCGGTTCCCCACATCCTCGGCCACCCCGGTTCCGGCGCCACCCGCCAGTCACCGGTCGGGCTGGCCATCGGCGTCGGCGCTTCACGCGTCGGTGCCGCGCCAGCCCTGCCACCACGAGCGTCGGATCGCCTGATGAGCCTGACCAAGCGCCACCTGGACCGCCCCGTGCTCGACGCCCTCGTCGCCGAGCTGCTGGACGGCGCCCGGATCTCCCGGACCACCGAGCTGACCGGCGGCATGTTCAACGCCGCCTACCGCCTGCTCCTCGACGACGGGCGCGACGTCGTCCTCAAGGCGTCCCCACCGGCGGACGCCCCGCTGCTGACCCACGAGCACGGGCTGATGCGCACCGAGACCGCCGTCTACCGGCGGCTGGCGGGCGTGGCCGGCGTGCCGGTCCCGGACGTCGTGGCGGCGCGGCTCGACGCTCCGGCCAAGAGCATCGACGCGCACCACGAAGCGGTCGCGGCGCTGCCCGACGCGGACGTCCTCCTCCTCTCGGCCCTGCCCGGACGGCCGTGGTCCGACCTGCTCGCCGAGCTGTCCCCCGAGGACAGCCGCGCGCTCCGCCGCCAACTCGGATCCGTGCTCGCCGCCCTGCACACCGTGCGCCCGCAGCCCGCCGCCGGCGACGTGCGCTTCGGCTACCCGCACCGGCCGGTGGGCCTGCACGCGGACGACTGGCCCGCCGCCTTCACCGCCATGGTGGAGGCCGTCCTGGCCGACGGGGAGCACTGGGGCGTCCCGCTGCCCACCGACCGGGTGCGCCGGGCGCTGCGCGACCACCACGGGCACCTCGCCGAGGTCACCGAGGCGTCGCTGGTGCACTTCGACCTGTGGCCGGGCAACGTCTTCGTGGCGACCGGCCCGACCGGCCCGACCGGCCCGTCCGGCCCGTCCGTCCCGGGCGCCGGCGGGGACGAGCCCCGGATCACCGGCGTCATCGACACCGAACGCGCCTGGTGGGGCGATCCCCTTGCGGACCTGGTCGGCCTGGACCCCTTCGGCACGGCCGAGGAGGACGCCGACCTGCTGGACGGCTACCGGGCCGCCGGCGGCCGGTGGGACCCGACCACACCCGCCGCCCGCGCCCGCCTCGCCCTCTACCGCGTCTACCTGGGCCTGGTGATGGTGGTCGAGGTGGTGCCGCGCGGCTACAGCGGCGACTGGCTGGCCGAGCACATGCGCCACTGCGAGAACCTGCTGAACAGCGGGCTGGAGTCGCTGTGACCCGTGGTGGCCCTGACACGGTGCCGCACTGACGACGGTGGCGCACTGACGACGGTGGCGCACTGACGCGATGTCGCTCCGAAGCGTCGCGTCATCACGCCGATCATCATTTGAGCCCGCGAGCCCGGCGCCCCCCTTCCCGCACGGCCTTCACCTAATAGTTACGGGCCTGGAATTCACACGTTCGAGTGAACAGGGGCGATAAGACGTGCCGCGATCCGTATTGTGATCAGCATCGCTCCGAGGAGCTCCGCTCCGGTCCAGGCCGGCGCGCGTCCCCGGGCGTCCAGCGCCATTCCGCTGCCGCGGGTACCCGGCGGGGCGCGGCAGCCGCAAGCACGTGATCCGGGGGCTGCCATGCCGCACGACGTCTACCAGGACTGGTTCCGCAACGGTTGGGACGCCGTCATGCCACCGGGCGCCTACAGCGTCTTCATGTCCTGCTCGTACGTCACCGACGCCGAGGCAGAGATCGACGGCGACCTGACCGAGTACTTCGACCTCAGCACCTGCTTCCCCCGCTCGCCGCAGTATCCGCACGGCTGGGAGACGCTGGTGGACTGGGGCGAGAACGTCCGGCCGCGCTCGCCGTTCGAGGACCCGGCGTCCGTGGAACGGGAGCGGCGCCGAATGCGCGACCGCCGCGAGCTGTTCGAGCAGGCCATGGCCGGGGCCGGGCTGCCCTGCCCGCAGACCCTGCGGGAGCTCGTCCGGCTGATGACCGACTGGGGTCTGATCGAGCCTTACCCGCTGGCCCCCGGGGTGCTGTGGCGGCTGCCACCGGCGCTGCCCTACCCCGACCAGGTGCTGCCGCTGCCCGAATCGCTCACCAGTTGGATGGAGGAGCAGCGCTGGGTGGCGCTGATGAACCCGGTGATCGACCGGCTGCTGGACTACGTCGGTCACTTCCTCGACTTCCCGGACGAGATGCCGGTCTCGCTGGACCTGCTGGCGGCCTGCATCGACGAGGACGTCCCGTCCGTGCGGCAGGCCATGGTGGTCTGGCAGGGACAGGGCCAGATCTCCGCGGAGCGGCACTGCCCGTGCGGCGCCAGCGGGCCGCAGGGACGCTGCCCGGTCAACCTCGAACGCGTCCCGAGCAACCGGCGGTTCCTGCTGCTGCCGGACTGGATGAGCATCCTGCGCGACCGCGCCGGTCTGCCCCTCGACGACTCGGTCTGACGGGCCGCCGCCCCAGGGCGCGACGAGCGCGTCGCCGCCGCGGGCTACCGGACCGATCGGCCGCCATGGTGGCGTGGGGGTTGGTGGGTCGTGGGTGGTGGTCGTATGGCGCTTGTGGCGGCCTGGGGCTCAGTGGGGTTGTTGGCGCTCGTGCGCTGCTTGTGGTGTCCTGAGGCTCAATGCGGTTATGGGCACTCGCTGCGCTCGTGAGGCGCTCTGGGGCCCAGGGTGGTGTGGTGCTCGCCGCGCTCGTGAGGCACCCTGGGACCCAGGGTGGTGTGGTGCTCGCCGCGCTCGTGAGGCACCCTGGGACCCAGGGTGATTGTGGTGCTCGCCGCGCTCGTGAGGCACCCTGGGACCCAGGGTGATTGTGGTGCTCGCCGCGCTCGTGAGGCGCCCTGGGACCCAGGGTGATTGTGGTGCTCGCCGCGCTTGTGTGGCGGTCCCCGCGGTTCGCCACGGACATGCCACGATTCCTCGCCCAGGAATGCCATTGGCCTGGGGGGACCCCCGATTTCAGGATCCCACGCTGTGATCACTCAGCGCAGCCCCCAACTTCCGTCCTGTGGATAACTCCTGACCGCGCCATGGCAAATTCGGACCGCCATCGTGGGTTCGTGGGGCTCATGGAGTTCGTGAGGGCTCATGGAGTTCGTGAGGGCTCATGGAGTTCGTGGGGGCTCATGGAGTTCGCGGGCTTGTGGAGTTCGTGGGGCTCGTGGAGTTCACGGGCGTGAAGTTCGCGAGCGCGGGAAGTCCGCTGTGCGGGAAGAGTCCCCAAGCGCGGGAAGTTCGCGGGCGCGTGAGGTTGGTGGAGTTCGTGAGGTTCGTGATCTTCGAGGGCTCGTGGGCTTCGCGCTCTTCGGCTCCGTGGCACTCGCGGCCCCTGATGCTCGCCGGGAACATGCCACGATTGCGCGCCCAAAAATGCCATCGGCCTGGGGGGACCCCCGATTTCAGGATCCCATGTTGCGATCACTCAGCGCACCCCCCAACTCCCCGCCTGTGGATAACTCCTGACCGTGCCATGGCGACCCGCACAGGCACCGCCGCCCCCACCGTGCAAACCACGGCGCCACCAGCCCTCGATCAGCGCCCCGCCCGGTCGTTGCCGTGCGGCGAGACCAGGCCCATCTCGTAGGCGATGATGACCAGGTGGACCCGGTCGCGGGCGTCCAACTTGGCCAGCAGCCGGGTCACGTACGCCTTCACGGTGGCCACGCTGATCATCAGCCGTGCCGCGATCTCGGCGTTCGACAGCCCGCTGCCCACACAGGTCAGCACCTCGCGCTCACGCTCCGTGATGCCCTCCACCGGTCGGTGGCGCGGCGTGGGCGGCCGCTCGGGGCGCCCGGCGAACTCCTCGATCAGGCGGCGGGTGACGCTCGGCGCGATCAGCCCGTCCCCGGCGGCGACCACCCGGATCGCCGTGAGGATGTCCGCCAGCGCCATGTCCTTGACCAGGAAGCCGGAGGCCCCGGCCCGCAACGCCCCGTAGACGTAGTCATCGTCGTCGAACGTGGTCAGCACCACCACGCGCGCGGTCACCGGCCCGGCGGTGATGATCCGGGTGGCCTCGATGCCGTCCATGCCGGGCATCCGGATGTCCATCACCACGACGTCCGGCCGCAGGTCCCGCACCAGTTGGACCGCCTCCGCCCCGGTTCCCGCCTCGCCGACCACACACAGGTCGGCGGCGTCGGCGATCACCATGCTCAGGCCCGCGCGCACCAGCGGCTGGTCGTCGGCGAGCACCACACGGACCGTCATCGAACCCTCACCGACGAGCCGTCCCCCGCGCCCACCGGCACCTCCGCCGACACAGCAGACACAGCAGACACAACCGACACCCCCGCCAACGCCGTCACCCCCACCGGCTCCGTCACCACCACCGGCTCCGACACCGGCAGCCGGGCGGCCACGCGGAAGCCGCCCTCCGCGCGTGGCCCGGCGGTGAAGTCGCCGTGCAGCAGGGCGACCCGCTCGCGCATCCCGACGATGCCGTATCCGGCGCCGGCGGTCGCTCCCCTCCCGTGCACGCCCCGCCCGGAGTCCACCACCTCGATCGCCAGCTCCCCATCCCGCTGGTCGACGGTCACCCTGCACCGACGGGCCCCGGCGTGCCGCACCACGTTGGTCACCGCCTCCTGGATGATCCGGAACGCGGACAGGTCGATCTCGGCCGGAAGCGGTCGCCGCTCCCCACGCCAGCGCACCTCCACGTGCACGCCGGCGGCCGTCGTGGCGGCGGCCAGCCGGTCGACGTCCGCCAGGCCCGGCGCCGTCGCAGCCCCACCCCGACCGGACGCCCCCTCGGCCTGACGGAGGGCGCCGAGCATCCGGCGCAGCCCGGACAGCGTCTCCCGGCTGGCGTTCTCGATGGCCCCCAGCGCGTCCCGCGCCCGGGTCGGCTGGGTGTCGATGACCATGCGCGCCGCTCCGGCCTGGATGGCGATGATGCCGATGCTGTGCGCCACCATGTCGTGCAGTTCCCGGGCGATCCGCAGCCGTTCGGCGGTGACCGCCTGGGAGTGCGCGGTAAGGGCCTGCTCGCGGCCCAGCCGGATGGAGTCGCCGACCAGCCAGGCGATGACGGTGGTCAGGGCGACGGCCAGCTCGGTGGAGGTGCCGATGAAGAAGCCCAGCATCAGCCGCGCGACGGCGTAGCCGAACAGCACGCCCAGCGCCATCACCGCGGCGACGACCGAGCTCCGGCGCGGCCGGGTGGCCGCGATGTGGGCCAGTGCCACCTCGGCCGCCATGAACTGCGTGAAGGTGATCTCCGTGGAGGTCAGGGCCATCGCGGTGCACGTGGAGCCGGCCAGCAGCAGGCCCAGGGCGGTCAGCGGTCGGCGGCGCAGCAGGACGCTGCCGGCGAGCGTGGTGGCCGCGGCGACCGCCAACAGCGCCCAGTGGCCGGCCCCGAGGGTGAAGACGGACCCGCCCGGACGGTGGTAGTCGGCCTCGCCCGGCAGCCGGACGCCGCCGACGGCCGCGTACACCAGCGCCGCGCACCAGGCCAGGGCCGTCCACGTGCCGAACGGCAGCCGCTTGAGCAGCGGCTGATGCGGTGCAGGCAGCGGAGCCGGTGCAGACGGTGCGGGCGGTGGAGGCGGCGACGTGGCGTCCATTCCGCGATCGTAGGGCGCGGGCCCCGACCGCACATTGGACCGTGGACCTACACCCACGGGCCACCGGGGGCGGGGGCAGGTGTGAACGGCGGTCCGATGTGCGGCGGGTGGTCGCCCGGGCACCGTTGGCCGGGTGATCGAAGTGAACGAACTGACCAAACGGTACGGCCGGGTCACCGCCGTGAACGGACTGAGCTTCACGGTCTCCCCCGGCCTGGTCACCGGGTTCCTCGGCCCCAACGGCGCCGGGAAGACGACCACGCTGCGGATGCTCCTCGGCCTCAACACTCCCACGAGCGGCACCGTCAGCATCGACGGCCGCCCGTTCCGCGAGCTGCCGCGCGGGCTGCGCCAGGTCGGCGCGCTGCTGGACGCCGGCGACGTGCACCGTGGGCGGAGCGCGACGGCGCATCTGCACGCCCTGGCGCGCGGCAACGGCATCCCGCGCCGGCGGGTGGCCGAGGTGCTGGAGGAGGTGGGGCTGGCCGAGGTGGCGCGGCGGCGCGTCGGCACGTTCTCCCTCGGCATGCGGCAGCGGCTCGGCATCGCCGCGGCGCTGCTCGGCGATCCTCCGGTGCTGCTGTTCGACGAGCCGCTCAACGGTCTGGACCCGGAGGGCGTCAAGTGGGTCCGCGGGCTCTTCCACCGGCTGGCCGCCGAGGGGCGCACGGTGTTCGTCTCCAGCCACCTGATGAGCGAGATGGAGCACACCGCCGACCAGTTGGTGGTCATCGGCCGGGGCGAACTGATCGCCGCCGAGTCGCTGACCGAGTTCGCGACGCGCGGCACCCGGCGGAGCGTGTCGGTGCGCACGCCGGACATCACCACGCTGGTGGCCGCGCTGGCCGCGGAGGGCGCCTCGGTGACCACCGAGGGGGACGACGGCTGCACGGTGACCGGCGTCGACGCCCGCCGGATCGGCGAACTGGCCCGGCGGCACGACGTCGCCCTGGAGGAACTGGTGACCCGGAGGTCCTCGTTGGAGGAGGCGTTCATGGAACTGACCGCCGACAGTGCCCAGTACCAGGCGGGGGAGTCCAGGTGAGCGCGTCGACCGCGCGGCTGGGTTCGGCCGCCCGGCCGCGGGAGGCGGTCCGGGCCAGGTTCGGTGACCTCCTCGCCGCCGAGTGGATCAAGCTGTGGTCGCTGCCGTCGACCTACCTGCTCCTGCTGGTGGGCGCGCTGGTCGTGCTGGGGATCACGGCCAACTCGGCCCGTTCCAACGTGGACCTGATCGCGCGCGCCGTCGACGTCGAGTTGCAGCGCTCCGCGATCGATCCGATGCACGCCGCCTTCGTCCCGCAGGCGTTCCAGATCCTGGTCATCGTCGCCGGCAGTGTCGGCGCCGCCACGCTCTCCGGCGAGTACGGCAGCGGGCTGATCCGCACCACGTTCGTGGCTGTCCCGGCCCGCCGCGCGGTGGTCGCGGCCAAGCTGGCCGTGGTGACGGCGGTGATGCTGGTGTTCGGCGCGCTGGTGTCGGCGACCTCGTTCGGGGTGACCCAGGCGATCTACGACCAGCAGCACATCGGCCTGCCGTTCGGTGCCCCCGGCGCGCTGCGGGCGGTCGCCGGCTCGGCGCTGCTCGCCCCGCTGTCCGCCCTGGTCGGCATGGCCCTGGCGGCCGTGGTGCGGAACGCGGCCGGCACGGTCGTCTCCGTGATCGTGACGCTCCTGCTGCTGCCGGAGCTGTTCCGGGGCGAGACGTACCGCTGGGTCAAGGAGATCGGCAACGCGATGCCGATCAACGCCTGGGAGGCCCTGGTGGAGAATCCCGCGCAGCCATCCCGCTTTCCGGAGCTGTATCCGGTGACGATCGGCGAGGCGTGGATGGTGTACGGCGCCTGGTCCGCCGTCGCGGTGGTCGTCGCCGTGCTGGTGGTGCACCGCCGCGACGTGTGAGCCCCAGGGCCCCGCGCCGCGGCCCCGACCGGGATCCGGCCCCGCCGGACTTCCCGCCGTTCCCGTCTGGTCGGGGCCGCGGCCGCCCTGGACGGCTCATCCCTCCCGTTCGACGGCTCATCCCTCCAACTCGCGGACCCGCTCCCGCAGCCGCTCCGCCCGGGGCGTGCCGAGCGTCCGGTACCCGTCCAGTGCCCGCCGGGCGTGGCGCAGCGCCCCGTCCCGGTCACCGAGCCGCTCGGCCACCCGGGAGCGCAGTTCGGCGACGGCCGCGGACTGCCCGGCCGCCTGCTCCCGCTCCATCACCTCCGCGACGGTGGCCAGCACTCCCGCGGCCTCGGTGGCGCGCCCCTCGGCCAGCAGGACCTCCGCCAGGCTGGTCATCACCCGCGCCTCGTTGTAGGGGTCGGGCAGCCGCGCCATCAGTTCCCGGGCCCGGGTGAGCTGGCGTTCGGCGTCCGCGTAACGGCCCTCGCCGCCCAGCGCCCGCCCGATGTGGTGTTCCAGCAGGGCGAGTGCGCGCGGGTCGCCCAGCTCCGCGGCCAGCTCGCGGGCCTGCTCCAGCACCATCAGCGCGTCGGCCCAGCGGGACTGCCGCATCCGCAGCAGGCCGAGGAACTCCAGCGCCGTCGCCTCCCCGCGCCGGTGCCCGGCGGAGCCGTCGGCGCGCTCGGCGCCGGTGAACTGCTCCTCGGCCTCCTCCCACCGCTCAAGGGCCAGCAGGGCGAAACCGAGCTGGCAGCGCATCCGGCCCTCGGCGCGCAGGTCGGCGCAGCGTTCCGCCGCCGCGACGCCGCGCCGGTGGGTGTCCAGCCAGTCGTCGTGGTGGCCGTGCCGGAAGTACAGCCCCCACAGCGCCTCGCACAGCTGCCACACCAGCTCGTCGAAGCCGTACTCCTCGGCCGCCCGCACGATGGCCCGGAGGTTGGCGCGTTCGGCCTCGAGGACGCCCAGTGCCGCCTCGGGCGACCCGTCGGCGGCGCCGGCCCGGGAGCGCAGCCGGTCGTAGACCGGGCCCAGCCGCCACCGGTCCGGCATCAGCACCATGTCGGCGGCGGCCGCCGTCTCCAGGTACCAGCGCGCCATCCGGTGCACCGCGGCGGCCGGCTCCGCCGGGCCGCACTCGCGCGGCACCCGCGCCCGGGCGTCGGCGCGCGCCGCGTCGGGGAGGCGGTAGCGGTCCGGGCCGGCCCGCTCCACCAGGTGCCCGCCGGCGAGCCGTTCGAGCAGCCCGGCGGCCTCGGCCGGCGGCAACTCGGCCGCCGCCGCGGCCACGCCGACGCCGAAGTCCGGCCCGGGGTGCAGGCCGAGCAGCCGGTACAGCCGCGCCGCCTCCGGGGGGAGCGCGCGGTAGGAGTCCGCCGCCCCCTCCGCCAGCCCGCCCGCCGCGGCAGCGGCGTCGCCGTCGCAGTCCTGCACCGTCATCGCCTCCGTCGGTGGTGCGCAGAGCCAACGCATGCCCCGTCCACCGCCGCGCAACCGTTCCCGCCCACGGTTCCCCCGCGCGCGCCCGCGCGGCGGACGACAGCCCGCCGCGCGGGATTCCCGTTTCCGCCACGCGGCGACACACTGGCTCCTATGGTGTGCGCATGGTGACGGGACTCGTTCCACGGCCACGGATACGGTTATCCGCCCGCGTGGCCGTCCGCGGACTGGGCCTCCTCGGTCAGGGGCAGGGCACCCTGCTGATCGCGATCCTGCTGCTGGGCAATTTCCGGACGGCGACCTGGCTGCGATCCCTCACGACGGAGAGCGAGGCGGCGTGGTGGTCGTGGTGGGTGCTCGGCTTCGCCGACCTGCGGTACACACCGGCCGAGAGGGCCGACGCCGTGCCGTCCTGGCTGCCGCTGGTCAGCTCGATCGGCCCGGAGGTGCTGCTTTTCGTCCTGGCCGTGCCGCTGCTGGGGCTGCTGGGGCGGGAGGGCACTGAGCAGCGGGGCCGCCTGGGCGCGGTGCTCGGCCGGATGGGCGCGCTGACGACGGCGGGGGCGGTCGCCGGGGTCCTGGACGGTTACCTCTTCTGGTACGAGTACCGGCCGTGGCTGGGCGGGGACGTGGCCGAGGAACTGGCGCCCTACGCGGCGGAAGGCCTGGGCCGCGGCCTCGCCTTCGGTCTGGTCATGGGCCTGGTGGTCTCGGTCACCACCGTTCTCACCCGGCGCGGCGGCGGGAGCTGGGGCGCCTCCTCGCCCGGGGTGCGCCACACGGGCGGACGCCAGGGCGCCCGGCGCGCCACCGCGCCACTGTTCGGCCGGTCCTCGTTCGGTGCCACCGGCGGGCCCCCGGCAGGCCCTCCGGATTCGATCGAACGCAGCGGCGAGCACCCCGAGACCAGTGAGGCCACCCGGTACGCCTGCATGGCGGTGCAGCGGCGGGAGGGCCCTCTCGGCTACATCGTGGACACTCTCCTCCTCGACGACCTGCACGCCGTCGCCCCGTCTGTCGGCTTCCACCTGCCGACGGTGCTGGAGCACGCGGTCTCCGCGCGCCGGCGCCGCATGGCCCGCGACGTCACACTGCTGGTGCTGCTGGCCGTGGGGCTGCTGCTGTGGTCCTGGCCCACCACGCTCGTGCTGGCGCTGCTCGGCTACGGGGCGGTGCTGGCCGAGCGGATGACCGCGGAGCGGGTGATCGCCAACGACCTGCGCCAGGACGCCTTCCGGCGCTCCCAGTTGCCCGTGTCCCGCCCCGCGCTGCCCGGCTGGCTCCGGGACCGGCTGGCCGCCATCGCCGAGGCGGAGCGCGGGAACGTGTCGCCCTACCAGGGGTACCGGCCGTTCCTCGGGCACGGTGACGACGTCGGCGGCTGGTCCTTCGCCGTGCCGCTGTTGCCGGCACGGCCACAGGACGTGGCGGGGGGAATCACCACGGAGACGGCGCGTCCCCGGGGCGACACGGGGCAACCGGCGCCCGCGCCCACCCCCTTCCAGGTCGCCGACGTGGTCGCACACGTCCGGGACCGGCTGCGGGCCGCCGCCGAGGACGCACCGGCGGACGCCGTGCCGCTCGGGGAACGACTGGACGGCCTGGTCCTGCGCGACCGGGTGTTCGTCAGCGGCACCGCGCTGTCCACCGACCACCGGCTGCGCGGGCATGACGGCGGGCCCGCCACCCCGCTGGCCCCCGAGGAACTGGCAGAGGTGATCGCCGACCCGCGCGGCGCGGTCCGCCACCACCTGTGCGCGCACGTCCCCTCCTGGGCCGGGGAACTCGTGGCCAGCACCTTCCTGCACCTGTCCACGGACGGCCGCACCCTCTACATCCACTGCGACCGCAGCGTGCTCGCCCCCGTCCGGCGCGAATACCACGCCCTGGACAACCTGGCGTACCTGCCGCTCATGGAACGGGTCACCGCCACGGCGGTCGCCGCCGCCGCGTACCTCCTTCCCGCCACCGTGCTCGCGCCGTTCCGGGTACTGCGGCACGCCCTGCCGGGCCTGCGTCGCGCGCGCCTGCACAGGGAACTGCGCCGGGCGTCCGAGCGTGACCTCGCGTTCGACTTCGGCGCGCCGGTCAGCCTGCGTGAGGCGATCGCCGACGGCAGCTACCACGACCACTTCCAGAAGCTCGACGCGAACAAGCACCTCAAGATCGTGGAGGGGCACGTCCTCGCCGCCCTGTTGGACTTCCTGGAGGATCACGGGGTGGACACCTCGGACTTCCGCAACCACCAGTCGATGATCCTCAACCAGGGCATCATCCAGACCGGTGGTGTCAGCAACATCGGCAACCAGGCCGTGGGCCAGGGCGCCAGCGTGCTGAACGCCGGCGATCCCGGCGCCGCCGGTGGCGCCGCCACGTCCCGCCGCGGCGGCCCCTCCTGACCGACGCAGTCACCACACACCAGAACGGAGCCGACCGCATGCCGACCGAACCCCCGCACCCCTCCCCCTACAACCAGGGTGTCCAGCAGTTCGGCGGGGTGAGCAACGTGGGCAACCAGGCCGTGGGGTCGGGCGCGCGTGCCATCAGCCGGGACAGCCGTGTCCTGGGCTCCGGCGCCCAGGAGGCCCGCGGCGACGTCCAGGGGCTCCTCGGGGAACTGCGCCGGCTGCTCGACGAGCACGCCGCGGACCTGCCGGACGCCGGCGCGGCACGGGCCGCCGCCGACATCCTGGACGAGGAACTGAGCCAGCGGTCACCGGATCCCGGCGTGGTGGGCCGGGTGCTGACCCGGCTCGGCGACCTGGTGCAGCCGGTCGCCCCGCTGGCGGGTCTGGTCGCCCAGCTCGCCGCCGTCCTGCCGGCCGTGCTGGGCGGCTGACCGCCCGTCGCCAGTGACGCGTCCGTGACGCATCACACTCCCGTCGCAGGGGTCGTCCACCCTCGCTGACGCCCCACCAGCAACCGTAGGGTGAGCTCGACACGCCAGACGAGGAGAGGGCGCCATGGACGAAGTGAGGATTCCCACCCCGCGCGGCGAGCTGCCGGCCTACCTGGCCACGCCCACGACGCCCGGGCCGTGGCCGGGCGTCGTGGTCATCCACGACATCGGGGGCATGAGCGGCGACCTGCGTCGGCAGGCGGACTGGCTGGCCGGCGAGGGGTACCTGGCGCTCGCCCCGGACCTGCTGGCCTGGGGCGGGCGGATGAGCTGCCTGCGCTCGATGATGCGGGACATCCGCAACCGTCAGGGGCGGGCGTTCGACGACGCCGACGCGGCACGGGAGTGGCTGGCGGCGCGGGAGGACTGCACCGGGAAGATCGGCGTCATCGGGTACTGCATGGGCGGCGGCTTCGCCCTGCTGCTCGCCCCCGGGCACGGCTTCTCGGTCGCCGGCGTCAACTACGGGGCCGTCCCGAAGGACGCCGAGTCGTTCCTGACCGGCGCCTGCCCGATCGTCGGCAGCTACGGGGCGAAGGACCGTTCGCTGCGCGGAGCCGCCGGCCAGCTGGAGCGGGCGCTCACCGCCAACGGCGTGCCGCACGACGTCAAGGAGTACCCGGACGCCGGGCACGGCTTCCTCAACAAGCACGACAAGGAGGACACCACGGCGCTGCTGGCCGTGATGGGGCGGATCGCCGGCGGCGGCTACCACGAGCCGACGGCCCGCCAGGCGCGCGAGCGGATCACCGCGTTCTTCGCCGAGCACCTGAAGTCCTGACCCTCCCCGGCCGTCCGTCCCCGCTCATCGGTCCCGCTCTCCCGGGTCCCCCGCCCCGTCGCCGCGCGCTCCCTCCACAGGCGCCGGGGGCGGGGGGCGCGCTGTGTCCACCACCCCCATTCACGTCATCTTGACGATAAAGCCGTCGGCGTCATATCGTCATCTCGACGAAAAGGGGGTCCCGCCATGGCGGACATCACCAGGCGGTTCGGGCTGCGCCACCTGCGCGCCACGCCCACCGCGCACATCCGGCACCTGCGCCGCGGCCGTCTCGCCCACGACGGCACCGGCCTGAGCTTCTGGTTCCGGCCGCTGACCGCCGCCCTGTCCGAGGTGCCCGTCGACGACCGCGAACTCGCCGTGGTCTTCCACGCCCGCACCGCCGACTTCCAGGACGTCACCGTCCAGGCCACCCTCACCTACCGGATCACCGACCCCACGGCCGCCGTCGACCGCATCGACTTCTCCATCGACCCCGACACCGGCGCCTGGCGCGGCGCGCCACTGGAGCAGATCAGCACCCTGCTCACCGAGACCGCCCAGCAGCACGCCCTGGACCTGCTCGCCCGCACCACGCTGGCCGACGCGCTGGCCGACGGCGTCGCCGCCGTCCGGGAGCGCGTCAGCGGCGCGCTCGCCGACGAGCCGCGCCTGCCGCAGACCGGCCTCGCCGTGGTCGCCGTGCGCGTCCTCGCGGTCCGCCCCGAACCGGAGGTGGAGCGCGCGCTGCGGACGCCCGCCCGGGAGCGGATCCAGCAGGACGCCGACCGGGCCACCTACGAGCGCCGCGCGGTTGCCGTCGAACGGGAACGCGCCATCGCCGAGAACGAGCTGGCCAGCCAGATCGAACTGGCCCGGCGCGAGGAGACCCTGGTCACCCAGAAGGGCGCCAACGCCCGCCGCCAGGCCGAGGAGAACGCCGCCGCCGACGCGGTGCGCGCCGAGGCGGAGGCCGCCCGCCAGGTCCGCCTCGCCCAGGCCGAGGCCGACGCCGCCCGCGCCGTCGGCGAGGCCAGGGCCACCGCCCAGGCGGCCTGGCTGCGCGTCCACCAGGACACCGACCCGGCGACGCTGCACGCCATCGCCGTGACCCGGCTCGCGGAGCACCTGCCGAACGTCGGCAGCCTCACCCTTACCCCCGACGTCCTCACCGGCCTGCTCAGCCGCCTCGCCGCCGCCCCGCCCACCGCAGCCGCCACAGCCGGCGCGCCGGCCCCCGCCGCCACAACCCCGGCGGACCGTCCCACCCCCGCCACGCGCCCCACCCCCGGCCGCGGACGCACCCGATGAGCCTCGCCCCCCGCGCCGTCCTGGTCCACCGCACCACCGAGTACACCGAGTTGGTCGCCCGCCACGGCACCCACGGCCAGGCCGCCTTCTTCCTGGCCTCCCGCGGGCGCGACATCGCCGAGGTGGAGGAACGCCACCACCGCCAGCAGCGCGCCCTGGCCGAGGTCGCCGCCGCCGTCCCACTCGACTGGCGCCGCACCACCGTCGAACGCGCCGACCTCGCCCGCTTCCTCTTCGCCCCGGAGGACGTCGTGGTGGTCGTGGGCCCGGACGGCCTGGTCGCCAACACCGCGAAGTACCTCGACGGCCAACCCGTCATCGGCGTCGACACCGACCCGGGCCGCAACCTCGGCGTGCTGGTCCGTCACCGCCCCCGCGAGGTCCCCGGGCTGCTGCGCGCCGCCGCATCCCCCGCCGCCGACCGCCACACCGAACGCCGCATCATGGTCCAGGCCGTCACCGACGACCGCCAACGCCTCCTCGCCCTGAACGAGATCTACCTGGGCCACCCCACCCACCAGACCGCCCGCTACCGCCTCACCGTCGCCACCACCCCGACCACTTCCACCGGCTCCCCGGCACCCGGCGCCGGCGAACCCCAAGCCTCCTCCGGCATCCTCGTCGGCACCGGCACCGGCTCCACCGGCTGGTGCCACTCCGCCTGGCGCGAACGCGCCCGCCCCTTCCCCCTCCCAGGCCCCACCGACCCCACCCTCGCCTGGTTCGTCCGCGAGGCCTGGCCCTCGCCCGCCACGGGCACCGAGCACGTGCAGGGGCTGCTGGAGGGGGAGCAGCGCCTGCACGTCACCGTCGAGTCCGACCACCTCGTCGCCTTCGGCGACGGCATCGAGTCCGACGCCCTCCACCTCACCTACGCCCAGACCATCCACCTGGGCCCCGCCCCCACCCACCTCCACCTCCTGGCGTGAGCAGCACCCACCCCGGGACACCTCATCCGTGCCGGGAGAAAACCTCCCGCACGGCGGCCAGCGCGGCCTCCTCGTCGTCGCCCCACCAGCGGGCGAGCCCGGCCCGCACCACCGCCTCGGGGGTGAACTCCTGCCCGAAGCGATAGGGGGAGAGGCAGTAGCCGAATCCAGACTCCACAAGCGGATCCACCCCTTCCTGATCGCAGTAGTCCAGGAACCCTTCGCCCACCCACCATCGTCCGCCGTCCAACCAGAACACACCGCCGGCGGTGTGGATCGTTCGCCCGGTCTCCGCGTCCGCGAAGTTCAAGGACTCGTAGTTCGCCGGACGGTAGCCGAGAGGCGACTCCGCTTGGGAGAACGACACGCGCTTGCCCCAGCGTGAGCAGCCACTGTCCGAACTCAGCCGTCACCTTCTGGAGATGGTGCCCCGGCCGTGAGTTCGGGGCCGACGGCGCGGGAGGAAGACAGCGGTCCAGGTCTGACGGAACGCGCACGCCCCCGGTGGCTCGAAGCCACCTAAGCGGAGCCCGCCCCCCCGATTTCCTCCATCCACTATCCCATTCCATTCCAGACATGTCCAGAATCGCACCGCGCCAAACAGGCACGATTATCAGCCAGATCCAGTTCCCCGCTTTTCCGATCTCTTAAGCACATGAAACTGTGGAAGCACCCTTCCGCGAGGCATTCGCGACACAAGGCATCCACATACACCGGAAGACAGGGACGAGAATGAATCGATTATGCGGGCCCCGTACGACCTGGGTCATCGGCGGAATCCTCGCCGCCACGCTGCTATTTCTCGGTAGCGCAGGGCAGGCGTTCGGAAACATTCCTCGAACAGGCAGCGACTCGCCCGGCGCCGTGATGGTCGAGCCCGAACTGAGGCCGTGCGTAGAGGAAGCCGTGGCCACCGTGCAAGGCGCCTGGACCTGCACGGCGGAAGGGCTAAACTACACAGGAATCAACGAGGAAGGCGCCAACGAACGACTGCACCGCCCGATCTCGGTAGCAAAATCCGAGGCCGGGAACACCGACATAAACCCCACCGCTTTCGACAACCCGGACACGTGGTGTGAGAACGGCACCACCTGTCGACAGAACGACGGCCCTTACCGGTCACAGGCCAAGGGAAACGCCGCCTACGGTATCGGCGGTGACGTCATTGGAGCTGTCGACTTCATCGTCCGCGTCACCATGAACGGGCGCCAGCCGCGCTATGTTCTGTTTGTGTACAACGACTACGGCCCCGCAATCAGCCCCTACCTCTCACTGACCTGCCGCGAGGAGAACACCGGCCCCGACGGATACTGCGGCGAGAGCGGGCGGACTCCGGGTTGGATCGCGAGCTCCTGGCAGTCGAGCGTCATTTACGGGAATCGGTTGCAGGATGCCAGCAGCTACCACGCCGACCTCGGAGGCGACTTCCGGGCGACGGGGTACGGTAGCCAGACATGGTGGATCGCGACTCTGACGACGAACTCGTGGATCTGCCCCACCAACGACGGGAACTGTTACTTCCCGTAACCGAACATCCGGACGTGTCCGGCGGGGCGCGTGTGACTTCCGCCGGACACGTCACGAGCGAGAAGGGCCTGGAAGATTGAACACCATTGCCTTACTGGAACGCATGTGGGACTGCGATCCCCCAGGCCTGGGCGGCACCTTCTCCGTCTGTAGGGACGGCGAGACCACGGACCGCCTTCGGTTCCTCCACCGCGCGCCCGACCGTTGGCGGATACTCCGCGAGAGCAAGGAGGAAATCTTCGCTGCTCCCTGGCTCTACCAACGAACGCCAGGCGGCGGGTGGACCGCCGAGGACACCGGGGCACCGGGCATCCATCACAACGGCAGACTGTTGGCCATGGTCCGCCCACGCAACCTAGCGATCTGGGAGCGGCGGGAGGGACGGCCGGCGGGGGACTACCGCTTCGCCGAGGAGCAGGGGCAACAGGAAGACGGTGTGCGTCTGCTGCGCTTTGTCAGCCGGTCAGACGAAAGCGCCGCGATGACGGCCGCGGTCGACGCATCAACCGGACTCATTCTCACCATGTGCTATCCGGGCCACGTGTTCCAACTGACGGACCTGACCTTCTCTGTTCCGGCAGCCTATCTCTTCCAGCCCGGCGCTCCTTTCCCCGAGTCGGCATGAGCTGTCCTCCAGCGCCGGGTTTCCCGCCGCGGAACTGTGTAACCTCAGACGTCGGTGACAAACGGAACCGGTTCCCGTAGCGCCCTGGTGGCTCCCGGGAAGTCGGTGAGTCCGGCCGAGAGAGTCGCCACCGCCAGACGCTCCGGCAGGGCCTCACCGAACTTCACACCACGCACGGCACGCTCGTCTACCTCCGGCAGGCAGATCGGCGCCCGCACCGGCCGGACCACCGCCGTCCTGGCCCGCGTCACCGGACGCCCCGGGGTCTGCGTCCCCCACCACCCCCGCCTGCGTGGCCCGATCACCGCCCGCCCTGCGCGCGGCCGGCGTGAGCGATGTCGCCGTCCCACCAGGCCACGGCCCCTACCAGGGCGCCCCGCAGCATGATCCGTTCGACGCGGTGAACGTCACCAGCGACGTCGCCGGCGTCTCCCCGCACTGGCTCGACCAGCTCGCCCCGCGTGGCCGGCTCATCGCCCCGATCGCCCACGGCGGCGCGCGGCGCTGGCCAGCGCCCGCCGCCCACCGGGTGGATCCCTCGCCGAGGCTCGGCTCGTCGCCATGACGAGCATGCCACCACTCACCAGCGGGCCCCCTGCGCTCCCCGCCCCGCACTCCGCCGCACGCCCTCTACGTCGGCGGGCTCGCACCGCCGCACAGCCGCTGGACCGCCCCGTTCGCGAACACCACCCGCCGGCCGCCGCGCCCACCACGACCTGTGAGCACACCTGGTCGCCACCGATCCACGCACCATCCATCTCACGGACGTCCCGAGGGCCGGCACGGACCAGTCATCCTCGACGAGAGCGGCACCGCCGCGGCACTGCTCCTCCCCGGCTCGATCCAACTGATCGGCCACCGGGCCACCGCAGTCGCCCTCGCGGCCGACATCGAACGCCACCTCACCCGCTGGCTCCAGACCGGCCGTCCGCCCCGGACCCGGTGGCGCGCCACCCTGATCGAGACCGGCATGGCCGCCTGGCGCCTACTGCATCCCAGCCACTGGACCACCACCCTGTAACCGCGGCAACAGGGCTCTCGTGACCGCACGGCATCCCGCGACAGCTTCCCCGTCCGGCTCCCCGACGGAGGTCCGCCGTACCGCGCGCGGACCACTGGCAGGCCGCGATCACCGTGTTCCGGGTACAACCTTCTACACGGAAGGGCAGCCTGCCACCGTCGGCCACGAACCTGCGCCGAGCTGTCGGGATCCCGGCCCAGGCCGGCTCGGCGGTGGCCGGTTGCGAGCCCGACTCGATCGTCTTTCGGGACCGGCGATATTTCACCCGAAGGCGCGGTTCCCGGCACGCCGTATGCCCCAGAAACCACGCACTTCGCGATCACTGAGGGTCAATACGCGGAAGCAGGGCGCGAGCCATTGGGGGGAACATGAGAGCGGATACCACAGGCTGTGATCACGCGGTGCCAGAGAGGGAAGAAGATGATCTTCCGTGTCGACGCATGAAAATATAACCCTCGGGTGCATAGACCGATCGATGGATAACCATCTCCAGGAGAGGCGGCAGAACTAATCGACTCATACCGCCTCAGAACGAAATGTCCCGAAGTGCGCGAGAATGTCGATCCGCGGATGCGACCCTCCGAAAATCATCCACGTTCGGACATAACGCACAGAACGGGCGAGAAGCAAGATCAACGCAGAAGCCACACCATTCGGGCAGATCGGTACGGCAGGACCACTGCACCGAGAGCGGAGCTTGCATGTACGTCTCCAGACTGAGGATCCGCGAGATCAGGGGGTTCCATGGCGACAGGAACGTCGACCTGACCCTCACCCGCCCCGACGGGACACATGCCGGCTGGACGGTCCTGGCCGGAAGAAACGGCTCTGGCAAGACCACCCTGCTGAAGTCGCTCGCGCTGGCCCTCGCCGGTCCGGACACCGCCGCCGCGCTGGAGCCCGCGCTGTGGAAGTGGCGAACGGAGGAGAAGACCAGGGGAACGGTGGAGGTCGACGTACTCCTGGACCAGCAGGAGGCTCGCCGCTACTTCTCCCCGGGCAAATCCCCGGACCATTCCATCCATGCCTCGGTCGGATTCTCGCTTCCCTCACTGGAGAAGGTCCCCAACTCCCGTAAACGCAGGGGGCAGCAGTTCGTCATCACGTGGAAGAACAAGAAGCACCTCACCCCCGCGCAGAAAGAGGACTGGGAAGGGCCCGCGGGAGATTCGTTGTGGCAAGACAAACCGGACAACTGGTTCTGCGCGGGATATGGCCCCTTCCGCCGGCTCTCCAACGGAACGCTTGGATCGCAGCGTATCGCCGAGGAGGGAACAGCCGATACCGTCCAGCTCATCACCCTCTTCCACGAAGGCGCCTCCCTCGCCGAGAGCGTGAACTGGCTCATCTCGCAGCACCTACGGCGCCTGGAAGAGCGGCCCGGCGCCAAAGAACTGCTCGACACCGTGTTCGCACTCCTGTCCGACGGACTCCTCCCGGACGGCTACCGCGTCAACGACGTCAACTCCGAGGGTCTGTGGGTCACCCGGGATGACAGGAAGTTCGCGCTCAGCGAAATGAGCGACGGATTCCGCACAGTCACCGCCGTCATCGTCGACCTCGTCCGTAATATGGAACGCACATACGGCAAACTTGAGTTGAAGGTGCGGAACGGCGTTCCCACCATCGACCTGCCCGGCGTGGTTCTGGTGGACGAGATAGACGCGCATCTGCACATGAGCTGGCAACAGCGGATCGGTGTCTGGCTGAAGACGCACTTCCCGCTGGTGCAGTTCATCGTGACCACCCACAGCCCGTACATCTGTCAGGCGGCGGACCCGGGCGGGCTGATCCGCCTCCCCGGGCCGGGCGAGGACGCTCCGCCCCGGATCGTCGACGAGGACCTGTACCACCGCGTCGTGTACGGCAGCGGGGACGACGCCGCGCTCTCCGAGCTCTTCGGGCTCGACAGTCCGTACTCACCCACCGCCGAAGCCCTGCGGCGGGAGGTCGGCGAGCTGGAAGGCCGGGTTCTGACCGGTGAGGCGACCGCGGAGGAGATCGTTCACTACCAACAACTCAGCCGAATCCTCAGCAGCTCGATGAGCGCACGCGTGGACGAGGTGTCCGCACGCCTTCGGAGGCCCCATTGATCGGTGGACATGGGTGATCCCTCTGCGCCGCCCGCGCCTGGAGGGTCCGTTAGCCGAAAAGTTGGCACGCAGGACCGCGCGGTTATCCGCCGAGGACGCGACCGCGGAGGCCGCGCGGCGATCCTGGCAGCGCGCCTCGGCCGTCAGGAAACAGGTCAAAGCGCTGCTGCAAGGGATGTCCGCCGGCCTGGCACGGTGCATGTACTGCGGCGACAGCCAGGGAACGGACATCGATCACTTCGTGCCAATCGCCCTGGCGCCCGCCCGGACTTTCCTCTGGGACAACCTCCTCCTCGCCTGCGCGCACTGCAACAGCAACGAGAAGCGGGAGCGGTTCCCTCGGGACGACGCCGGCGCGTCGCTCTTGATCGATCCGACCGCGGAGGAACCCCACGACCACCTTCGTCTCTCGTTCATGACGGGCGAGTACTTCCCGAGGAGCGGCAAGGGCGCGGCGACCATCGACGTCTTCGGACTCAACCGGTGGGTGTTACAGCGTGGTCGGGAAGCGGCCTACGCCCGATGCAAGTCCATGCTGCGCGACTGGGTGTTCCTGCGGGCGGAGGGAAACGAGCGGGAGGCCCGCAGGGTCGAGGAGTCCTTGGGACTCCAACCCTTCGCGGACGTCCTGCACGCCATGCGGCATACGCCCGCTCCTGTCGCCACAACGGTGTTCGGAGTGGACGTCTCCCGAGCACTGCGTTCCCTGGACGTTGCCGCGACCTCCACCGTGGGACTTCCGGAGCCGCGCTCCGTCAAAGGGACCTCAATCGGTACTCCGGGTGGCTCCGGAATCATCATTCCGGCAGCAGCCGCTCCAGTTCCTCCACCGCCGCACGCCACTCTTCGATGATCGTGTCCGGGACGTTCATCATGTTCGAGCGGCCGTGCAGGATATCCGACGCCTTGCGGTACACGTGCCGCACCAAGCGCACCGTTCCCACCGCATCCTCCCACCGGTCCGGCGGCACTGCCGCCAGCACGAAGGCCAGCCGGTCGGCGACCGGTTCGCTGCGCACGTACCCGGGCGGCTCACAGGCCAAGGTGAACGCCCGCACCGCCAGGCGCTCGATCCGCACCCGGATGTCGAGCACCTGGACCCGGGACTCCGTGGAGCCGCCCATGTCAGTCGTCCGCCGGCGCGACCAGTAGGGCGCATGCCTCGCGAGCCGCCGCGATCTCCGCCGCCAACTGCTCCTTGCCGGCCTCTCCCCGCCGGCCGTGCGAGGCACGGTTCCACCCCGCCAGGTGAGCGTGGACCATGTGCTCGGCCGCGCTGAGCCGCCGCACCGCCGACTCGCTCAGTAGGGTCTTCATGGTGTCCAGGCGCTGCTGGGTGGTGTTGCGGCCATCGATGGCGGCCAGGTCCGCGTCGATGTCCCGGCTCGAAGCGACGGCGTCGATGACCAGGCACTGGCGAAGCGCGTTGTCCAGGGCCTGACGGCACAGCCCGCGCACGGTCTGGGTGACGGTCAGCGTGCACCCGTACGGATGGTTGGTGGACAGGCGGCAGATGTGCGAGGCGTCGTCCAGCAGCAGCGCCCACAGGCTGTGCGTGGGATCCAGCGATATCAGGCCGGTGCTGGGCTCCCGGGTGATCGCCCAGGACTCGAAGTTCGACGCCCGGGCCATCAGGTGTTCCTTGAGACGCTCGTCGTGGGTGAACACCACGACCCGCCGCGTCCGGCTGACCCGCGCCAGCGCTTGGGAGAGGCGATCGATCCGGATCTCGTCGAAGGCGTGCACCGGGTCGTCCAGGATGAGGAAGCCAAAGGGTCCGGCGTCCAGCGTGGACAGCAGCGGTGCCAGCAGGAAGGCGTTCCGCTGGCCGGCACTCAGCATGTTCAGCTGCATGCTGCCGCTCGCTCCACTCATCGCGGCCTCGGCCCTGAGGGACGTCAGCCGCAGACCGTCCAGGCTGATGCGGGCGTCGCTCAGCATGGACCGCACGTGTTCACCGAACACAGGAGTCAGGGACTCCGTGCGCGCGTCGCGCAGCTGCCCCGCCAGGTGCGTCACACAGTCCCGTGTGTCTCCCCACAGCTCGTGGTCGCGCGCGGTGACCGCGTCGGCCCGCCACACGCGGACGAAGCCGTCAACCGCCTGCCGACGCTCACGCCGCCACTGTCGGGCGTGCTCGCTCAGGCTGACCGCCTCCTTTCCGGCCATCCGCCAGGTGTCGGTGGACAGGCTGCCGTGCAGAAGGGTGAGGAGCCGGCGGAACGTCGGGGAGTCGCGCCGACCGTGGTTCTCGACGAAGCGAAGGAAGAGCTCCGCGGCGGCCCGGGTCTCCCGCAGGTGGTCGACGGGGACGGTGGTCTGCCCCTCGAAGGACGCCAGCACCCCCACGACGTCCTCGAACTCGCTGCCCAACGCGTCGACCAGTCGGGTGACGGCACGCCGTAGGGCCTCGTGCGCGGGATCGACCTCGACCAGACCGCCCACCACCGTCCCGAGGCGTTCCCGCCAGTCCTCCACGTCGGTGTCGCACAGCGGACACGTAGAGCCGACCTCCGACAGGGCGTGGGCGTGGGCGTGCAGTTCGGCCAGCGGCCGGGCCAGAGCCAGCCGCTCGCTGGTGGCCCGCTCGTCGATGCCGCACAGCGCGGCCCGGACGCCCTCCACCGCGGCGTCGATCACCTCCAGGTGCCGCGGCACGACCTCCGGGACGGTGCCGCCGTACTCGGTGAGGCCGTTCTCCTCCAGCCACGCTTCGATGTCCTCGACGGGATCCGGCCAGGTGATCTCGGTGAGGTGCTCATCCGACCGGCCCTCGGTCCACTTCTCGTCGATCTCTCGCAGCCTCTCCAGGGCGGCCTTCCTGGCCTGCTCCAGTCGCTTGTGGGCCTCGGCCGACGCCTGCCGCTCCCGTGCCACCCGATCGTTCAGCATCTCGAAGCAGCCACCGAGGGCGAGCAGGTTCTCGATGTACTCGCGCAGGTCGCCGCTCTGCTGGACACGCCGCTCGACGTCGGCGTAGGAGAACACCGGGGGGTGCGCCTCCAGGGCATGGCGCCAGGACGTCTGCACCAGGTTCACCTCGCGGGAGGTGCCGTCCGCCGTGGTCCAGTGGCAGGTGTGCTCCACGACCTCCCCGTCCGCGTCCAGGACCGCGCTGATCACCAGCCGTTCCGCTCCACGGCCGAGGTGTACCTCGGTGCTGCTGTCCGGAGCCCCGACCGCTCGGTGCAGCGGCTCCCACAGGTACTGCCGGCCCGATCTCCCGCTGATCCGCTCGCGCGAGGTCCACCACCGTGTCGTCCCGGCCAGCGCCGTCCTGATGCCGCCGGCGATGGTCGACTTCCCCGAGCCGTTGGGGCCGTGCACGACGGTGATGCCCGGGGCCGGGTTGACCCGGAAGCCGGCCTTGACGGCCGCCCCCTGGTAACCGGTCACCGACACGTGCAGCAACCTCCACGGCTCCGGCGCCGTGAACAGCTCGTCCGTGGCGTCAGCCTGGGCGCGCATCTCCTCGGCCAGGTCACGCAGCTTGGCCCAGGCCCGCCGTTTCCTCGGCCCGGTGGCCCGATGCAGGCTTCGCTCCACGGCCTGGCACAGCTCGGTGAAGGTGAGCAGCGTCAGAGGTGATTCGGGGTCGGTCACATCGCCTCCGCGAAGACCCCGCCCGCTCCCGGACGGGAGCGCCAAGAGTAGTGGGATCCCCGTGGGGCTGGTGTGACTTTACGAGAGTCACACCTGCGTGACCCATTGTCAGGTGGCCGGACGCTACCACCCGTGCGTCGTCAGGCCGGGTGACGCTTTCAGGACGGCGGTCAGCCCCACCGCCGGATAGGGGATCAGCTCTTCCGGGAGGGCGTCGGCCGGGAACCAGCGCAGGGCGAGGCACTTGTCCGGCTCCCGGTTGACCGGCTCACCGCTCCACCTGGTGGCCTGGAAGAAGAAGCCGATGCGGTCGGCCGCGCCTCCGCCCTGGTGGTGGTGCACGACGTGGGCGAGCGTCAGGTCGTCCGGGTCGACGACCACGCCGGTCTCCTCCGCCAGCTCCCGGGCCGCCCCCTCCGGCAGTGCCTCGCCGGGCTCCAGCTTGCCGCTCGGCAGGTGCCACCGGCCGTAGCCGTAGGCGCTGCCGCGCTGGGAGAGGAGGACCTCCCCCCCGCGGCGCAGCAGCACGTGCGTGTCCAGGACAGGGGGAAGGTCGGGCATGCGCTCGCCTCACGTCGGTGGTCGGAAGCTCGCGACGACGCTAACGGCGTAGCGCCAGCACGGCGCGGGCGATCGCGGCCACTACACCCGATGGTGTGAGGACGCTCACGTCGATGACCTCGACCGGGACGTCGTGTCGTCGGAGCGTTTCAGCGGCGTCATGGTAGAACTCCACCTCCCTCGCGGTGCTCGCGGGGTCTCGTTCGAAGCGGTGGTGCGCGCCCCGGGCGGTGAGACGGCGGCCGATCTCCGCCGGGTCGGCGGTGAGGATGACGGCGAGGTCGGGCCGGTCCACGGCGGCGTTGAGTGCCAGCAGGTACTCGACCGGAACGCCGTCCAGGCGTTGCAGCACCAGCGTGGAGGCGAGGTAGCGGTCGCAGACCACGGTGGTGCCGGCGGCCCGCACGGGGCGGATCTCCCGGGCGAGGTGGTCGTAGCGGTCCGCGGCCACCAGGCAGGCCAGGGCGTGGCCGCGCAGCCCGTCGGCGAGGTCGCGGGTCAGCCGGCCGATGGCGCCGGTGGAGGGTTCCGCGGTGGCGTGGGCGGGATGGCCGAGAGCGCGGAGGTGGTCGGCGAGCGCCGTCGCGGCGGTGGACTTGCCGACGCCTCCCGGGCCGTCCACCGTGACGAACAGGCCGCGCGGCCTCATGCCGCCCGTCCGCCCGTGCCGTGGGAGCGGGCGTGCTGCTCGCGGGTGAGCGCGGCGAGGTGGGCGCGCAGTTCCGTCACCGGGGTCTCGGCGAACTGGATGCCGACGGAGAAGTTGAACTCGTCCCGCCCGCGCATGGCCTCGTCCGCGCCCTGGTGGGTGAGGTCCACGTCCGCGTAGGCCAGCATCCGGTCGGGGTCGTGGCCGGCGCGGACCAGCCGGTCCCAGACGGGCGAGCCCGGGTAGGGGCGGAACTCGAAGACCGAGGCGCGGAAGTGGCCCGGAAGGTGGTCGGCCAGTTCCCACAGGCGGTGGACGTGGCCGACGGTGGCGGCCAGGTCGTCGCGGCGCTCGCCCGGGTAGCCGAGGATGAAGTAGCCCTTGACGTCGATCCCGCGCTGGAGCAGGCGCCGCACGACGCCGGTGGTCATCTCGGCCGTGATGCGCTTGTCCATCTCGGCCAGCACCCGGTCGCTGCCGGACTCGATGCCGAGGGCGACCTCGCGCAGGCCGTTGGCGGCGAGGGTGTCCAGCAGGGCGTCGTCCGCCCGGGCCAGCACGTTGATCCGACCGGTGGCGTCCCAGACGTAGCGCTCGCCGACCCGCTCGGCGGTGAACGCCTCCATGGCGGGCCGGATGACGCGGGCCGCGCCGAGGAAGAGGTCGTCGACGAACCGGAACGCCGTCACACCGTGGGAGGCGTGCAGGGCGTCCAGTTCGGACAGGATGCCGCGAGGGCTCCGGGTGCGGATGCCGACGTCGGGGTTGGCGGAGACGGCGGCCCCGCAGAACCCGCAGTCGTAGGGGCAGCCCCGGGAACCGACGATGTTGGCCTCGATCCGGCCGTCGGCGGCACGGTAGGGATCCTGCGGGAGGAAGGCCCGGTCCACCTGCGGCAGGGCGTCGATGTCGGGGGCGAGCCAGCGTCCGCGTGCGGCGCCGTGGGAGACGCCGGCGGCGGTCGTGCCCAGCGATCGGTCCCGCCACATCACCCCGGGTAACTCGGCCCGGCGGTCGGCGTCGGCCAGCAGCGCCGCCACGCGGGTCTCCCCTTCCCCGATCACCAGGGCGTGCGTCCGGGCGAACCGCGGGTCGGCGAGTACCCGATCCGGCATGGCCTTGGCGTGGTGACCACCTGCCATGACGAGGACGGACGGGTCCAGGGCCGCGGCGATCCGTGCGGAGACCTCGTAGGTGGGGGCGAGCAGGTTGAAACCGGCCCAGCGCGGGCGGGCGGCGTTGATGACGTCGGCCGTCCGTCGGATGCCGAGCCCGTGCGCCTCCGCGTCCAGCACGCCGACGTTGAAGCCGGCGCGGGCCGCGTACGTGGCGATGTAGGCCATGCCGAGGACCGGCAGGGTGTAGTCGTTGACCCGCGGGCGCGCGTCGTAGTCGCGCAGCGGCGCGTTGACGAAGACGGCGTCGAGCGGGTGCCGGGGGTCGTGGCCGGCGATGAGCTCAGTCGGGTACGGGCGCGCCTCCGTGGTGCCGGCGCTGTGTGGGCGCATGGTTCCCCCAGGCGAGAGTGAAGAGGGTCAGTGCGTGCAGTTGCCGGTCGTCGTCCGTCCAGGAACGCCAGGTGGCGGCGAACGCCCGGTCGGAGTCGGGCCAGTCCAGGTGCGGGGCGATCCGGCGGGCCCAGGTGCGGACGGCCAGGTCGTGGTGCGGGTAGACGGAGAAGTCCCCGGTGTAGTCGGCCGCCGCGGCGGCCGCGGTCCACGGACCGACGCGCGGGATGTCCTGGAGGGCCAGGGCCAGTTCCGGCGCGGTCATCCGACGCCAGGTGGCGGCCCGTTCCAGGTGCGCCGCCGCGGCGGCCCGCAGGGCGGTGCGGTGGAAGGCCGCACCGACCGCCGCGAACTCCTCGTCGGCGAGCGCCGCCACCACCTCGGGCCGGGGAGCCGCGGCCGGCCCGCCGCCCCGGCCGGCCGGTCTGCGCCCATGGGCGGCACACCAGCGGCGGTAGAGCGCGCGTGCCTGCGCGGCGCGCACCACCTGCCGCAGGATCGCGGTGGTGACGGCGTCCCACAGGGACGGATTCGGGACCCGCAACACGCTGCCCAGCGGAGCCAGACCGGCCATCAGCTCGGCCGGCGCGCGAGGCGGCAGCGCTGCCGCCACGGTGAAGTGGGTGTCGATCTTCCGGTCCTCCGGGCCGGCCACACACTCCAGGTCCAGGGCCCCCTCGTCGTGCGTGGCGAGCCACAGGGACTCGCCGGCGGCCATGAGGCGCACGGAGGTCCCGTCGGACGACGTCTCCCAGCCGGGGTGGTCGGTGATGAGGGTGGTGCGCATCGGGGTGGATCGCCTCCCGGCGCCGGGAGGGCGGCTGCTCCCCCGGCTGGTTGGACGGACGGACCGTGCGCACCGCGACCGTGCGCACGCGCCCCACCCTGGTGCCCCGCCCCCGTCGAATCAGGCGGATGACGGAATCCGGCGGCGTTGTACGTCCTTCACGCCAGCTCCGGACCGTTACGGGTTCGGCAGGCTTACGGATCGGCTCCTTCCTCTTCGAAGTTCGACAGGTGGTCGGCGAGCTTCCGCAGGCCGTGCTGGTCGACCAGTTCGGGGGCGGCCCTCTTCAGGGTCTCCACCAGCACCCTCACCGCCCACTCCGCCCCGTCCGGACCGCCCGACGACAGTCCGTCCAAGGCCTCCATCAGCGGATACCACCACCGCGTGCCGTCCCTGATCGCGCGGTGCAGCCGCCAGAAGTGCGCGACGTCCACCGACGCCGCTTCGGTGGGCTTCCGCAGGAGGTGGTCGATCAGCAGCAGCTCCGGAGCATCGTGCAACTGCTGCCTGACGAAGTGCAGATGCTCCAGTCGCATCCGGTCCTCGCGTTGGCGGCGCAGCATCGCGACGTCCTCCGACCGCAGGTGCAGACTCGCCCGTGCCCTGAGATCGAAGTAGTACTGGCCCGGGCAGGCGTCCGGACAGCCGAGGAGGGCGTTCACGGCGTCCTGCGCACCGACCACCTCGTCGGCGGGCCAGTTCCGCGTGACCACCGCACTCCTACGCACCAGCTCGGTCGCCACGGCGGCCTCGGTACCGGTGTGTTCCACCACCCCGCGGAACCAGGACGCCTCGAAGACCGCCTGGAACGAAACGTTCGGTGTGGCACTGGGAAGGGCCCGCGGCGACGGGAAGGCGCACACCCATCGCCGCGGCTCCTTCTGCCGCCGACGACTACGCCGGATCACGCCTCGGCCAGTTCGTGTGTGAGCGCAGGACGTCTCTGACACCGGGGTCGTTCACGATCATCCCGTACAGCCGCTCCATGGCGTTGGTCCCGTCCCAAAGCCGGATGCCGGCCAGTCCGTTGAGGAACCGGAGGGCGGCCCGGTAGGTGGTGCGCTGATCGAACACCTCTCGGGCGAGTGGGAAGAGCCGCGACAGCAGTTCCTCGTTCTCCCGACACACGTCGAACCACCGCAGGAAGGCGTTCTCGACGTGTGAGTAGCTCTCCAAGTCGCCGAACAGGCCGGACAGCTGGGTCCGCAGATCCTGCTCGTCCGTCGACGTCCTCAGCAGCCAGGGAGCGCCGTCCCGGTCCACCTCCATCAGCGCCAGGGTGCCGAGCCGAGCCGCCGTCGAGCCCGGATCCGACTTCCACCAGCGATTCACCGCGACGGCGAACGAGGCCGTCAGGTGGGGGTTGGAGGCGATGCTGGAGAAGGCGGCACGCACATCGTCCCGGACCTGCTCGGACGCGCCTTCGGCTACCCGGCGAAGCCGCACGAGAGCCGGGCCAGGCTGCTCGTTCACCAGCTCGCGGCACACGGCCACCACGATGCTCCGCGTCTCCTGTGCTCCCGTGGCCCAGCTGTAAAGCAGGGCCCGCGCCCGGCGACCCAGTTGCTCGTGCCGCGCGGCAGCAGCCATCAGGGAGACCAGCAGCGGCCTCTGCCCCTCGCTGACGGCCGTGTCCCGCAGGTCGATGAGGTGATCAGCGGCCTGGTGGTGCACCAGGAGACCGAAGAGCGCGCCGGCGATCGGGTGCTCCATCCCCGCCCCCTTGGGCAGGCAGCGCACCATCCACCGGAGCAGTCGGGGTCGAATCCGGTGGTACTCCGTCCACACGAAGTCCAGCAGTTCGTCTCCGTACCCGGGTTCCTCGAAGGCGACGAGATCGCGCGCCCCGAGCTTCGCGCCGAGGCCGGTCAGCCGCCCCCGGATGCCGGCGGCCGACAGGATCTGGCGCAGGTCCCCGGCCGGCTCCGCCGCGCTCCCCGTGCGCGCCCCGTCATCCTGGATGATGCGGGCGAGGCTCTCGGCGTCCTCCTCGATGTCGCTGACCCGGCCCGAACGCCGCAGCGCCAGCGCCACCGACAGGCACCTGTCCTCGAAGGGGAGCCTCCGTATGGTGTGCCCGTCCTCGACCACGTCCCTGGTGCCGAAGCGCGCGGTCAGCTCCTTCTCCCACCCGGTGACGAGCTTGCGCGCCCGCTCCGTGAACCCCGGGACGGGTCCCTCGCCACCGGCCGGCACCGCCCCGGCGGCCGCGTGGAGCTCCCAGTCGGCGATCAGGTCGTCGACGAAGCGGACGGCACGGACGGGATCATGCCCCTCCAGCGCCTTCGCCACCTCCTCGTCACGCACGTACGCCACCAGATCGGCCCGCCCGCGTGCCACCAGGTGCCGCTCGACGACCGCCCGCGCGGCGGGATGGGAGCGCAGCCACATGACCTCGACGCCCTCCGGCAGGTGCCCGGCGCGGCCGGCCCAGAGCTCCGGGGTGATGTTGAGCACCAGGTAGGACCCGGCCCTGGCCAGCTTCTCCGCGTGCTCGCGCAGCCCGGCCAGGAAGGCCGCGCCGGGCCGGTCCTGCTCGGGGGTCTGCAGGTCGATCTGGTAGGCGCAGCCGGGGCCGACGGGCAGACGTCCGGTCTGCGGTGAGCTCCAACCCGCCTCGCAGACGAACAGGTCGATCTGGGGCGCCAGGGTCTCGGCCAGGAGGCGCAGCGAGAAGGTGGTGGCGCCCGAGTTGCGCTGCGCGACGACGATGAGGACACGGGAGCGCTCAAGGGCCCGCCGTGCCTCCGTCCACGGACCGGCCCAGGAGGGATCCGCGACGTAGGAGGCGTCCGCGCGTACGCTCGCGCGGTCGATCCTGATGCTCTCCAGCAGTTCCTGCGCGTGGACGGTGTAGTTCAGGTTGTTCAGCTGGTCGACCAGCAGCCCGACCGATTCGATCCGCAGGCCCGCCAGCGCCGCGATCGGTGCGTAGGGGAGCGTCGGCGCGCCCTCCCGGATCACTTCGGGGGGCCGCCTCCGGCTACCGGAGTGGTCAACGCGCTCGGATGCGTCGTCGTACGGGTCCGCGAAACCACTCAACGCGTCGGTCGCCGGCGGGTGGAGGCCGTTCGCGGCGTCGACCGTCTCCGGATCGGGAACCGTCCGGTCATGCCGGGGCGCGTCGTTCGCGGTGTCCATCGAGCCTTCTGATTCCTCGAGCCGGGTCAGCGGGTCCCGCGTTCGCGGGTCGGGAGGCGTGGCGGTACTCACTCGGCACCGAACCTCTGGTAGGAGGTCTGCGATCCCTCCATGTGCTCCACCACGTTGCCCACCGAGCCGATCTGGTACTTCGGCGCCGCGCCGGCCCGGGGCGTGGACGGAGGCCGCGGCGGGCTACCGGCCGGTCCGGACGAGGCGTCCGACGGCGGCGGGGCGTCCGGCTCCGCCAGCACGCTGGGGGTCACGCCCGGCACGTGCAGCCAGGCGACCTCGCTGAAGCCCTTGTCCGGCACCTCCGCCTCCACCCGCAGGAAGTGCTTCTCGGTCAGGCGCTCCGTGCGGCCGTCCCGCACCACCACCCGGTGCGCCTCGTCGGACAGCAGCAGGGCCGTGAAGGAGCCGTACTCGGCGGCGCGGACGACGCCCCGGCGGGCGGCGTCGCTGTTCACGAAGCGGCACACCTCGTTGATCGGCGCACCGCGGTACACCTCCGGCAACGGCCCCACGTGCACGCTCACCCGGGCGCGGATGGGCGGCGCGGAGGCGAGGCGCTGCTTCTCGTAGCGCTCCAGGAGCCGGTTGAGGTTCTCCACGAACGGATCCACCAGCCGCGCCATTCGGCGGATCGGCAGGCCGAGGATCACGCCGTCGCCGGTGTCGCTGTAGTACTCGGGGTCGCTCCACTCCCGAGCCAGGCCACTGCGCGCGAACGCCGCGGCGAGCAGGGCGTCGAAGTCCTCGCGCAGGCTCGGCATCTCCACCGAGCGGGCCTTGCTGTAGTCCTTCATGTCGATGACGAAGAGGGCCCGGTAGTCCGGGACGTCCCGGTCGTCGAGCACGGTGTCCGCGTCCATGACGCTGTGTCCTTCCGGTGAGGCGCACCAGGCGGTGCGAGGAGGATGTCGATGGTGCCGACCGGTGCGGCGGGGCGCTGCCCATCCGTGGGCACGCGGTGCGTGACGCGGCTCTCAGAGCGAGGCCATCGCGCGGCGCAGCGCATCGGGGTCCTCCACGAGGAGGCCACCACCGGTGGCCGTACGGACCCAGCCCTGCCGCTGCCAGGGGCGCAGGGCACCGCCGACCGCGTTGCGGCAGGCGCCGATCATCCGGGCCAGCTCCTCCTGGGTGAGCCGGACGCGCACGGGCGTCGGGCCGTCGTGGCCCGGGGGGAAGGAGAGGCGCAGCAGTGCCGAGGCGAGTCGGTAGGGGATCGAGCCGGCCGCGAGCTCGGCGCGGATCTCGTCGTTCTCCCGTACCCGGCCGACCATCTGGCGCAGCAGCGCCCTGTGGAGGTCGTGCCGGTCGACGAAGCGGCGGAAGTCGGCGGCGGGAACGGTGTGGACCTGGCAGTCCTCCGCGGCCACGACGGTGGCGGTCCGCCTGCCCTCGTCCAGGACCGCCAGCTCGCCCAGCAGTTCGCCCGGCCCGCGCACGGCCAGCAGCGTTGCCTCCCTTCCGGGGCCGCCCTGCCTGCTGACGGCCACGGATCCCCCGGCGAGCACCAGGACGTGGGTCGCTGCGTCGCCTTCTCGCAGCAGCACGGTGCGACAGGGACGTCGTCGTGCGGGGGCCAGCCGGAGCAGCTGGCCCCACAACCTGTCGCCGAACAGCGCCCGATGGCACTGGTACACCGTCTCCTCCATGTGGACCACACACGTCGCGGCCTCCTCGTCGAGGCCGCGATGGCCGGCATCGGCCACGGCATCAGAGTGGCCGGGCCGCGACCGTCTCACCAGCGCATTCGCTGACTACCGAATCCATGGGGAAAGAGGCGGACAGCGGCTGGCAAAACGTGGACAACCAATGGACAACTCGGCGTCGGGGAAGGGGCGTTGCGCGTCCCGACCGCGCATAACCGGCCGCTTTCCCTCGAAGCAGCGGCCCGCAGGCCAGGCCCGAGGAGAATGGGGCACGGTACGCGGACACGGGATCGCCTCCGCCTCTCCTGGTACCTCAGCGACGGCCCTGCAGAAATGGGACAGCGTTGGAGCACCGCACACCGCCGAGCCAGAACAGCGACAGCCCGCTACGACTGGCGCGAAAAGCCATACCCGCCACTCTCGAACAGGTATGCGACGAGCTGTACCGGCGTTTCCCCGGCGAACTCTGCCGCGTGACACCCAGCATGCTGTCCGGGTGGGAACTCGGCCGTCGGCAGACCAGCGTCCGCTACCGCAGGATGCTGGTGGAGTTCTACAAGCAGCCGGCGGAGTCGCTCTTCGCGCACCAGGACGTCCCGGGGCCGGCGGAGCGGCGGACCATCCGGGCGGAGACCGGCGACGACTCAGCCCTCGTTCTGGTCGGACACCACCGCCTCCACGACGCGATGCTCGACGTCGTGTGCAACGCCCGCCGGTACCTGGTGGTCACCGGCTCCCGCTCGCGGGACGGCCGCTACCTCACCGGCATCGAGGAGGCACTGCGCGGCCGCCCGGAACTGGTCCACTACCGCGTCCTGTTCGGCCCCCCGCGCCACCCCCTCCTACGGGACCACCTGCTCACACTGCTGAAGCTGCGGGATCCGGAGGACCGCAGCCAGGGCTTCAAGACGCTCCACATGGGCATCGTGGAGGAGGCCGACACCCCCGAGAAGTTCATCTGCGCCAGCGAGAACGCCGCCGTCACGCCCATACCGTCCCTGACGTCCGCGGACGCCTTCGACTCCGCGGTACTCCTCGGCGCGACGGCGGCGCAGCAGCTCATCGGACACGTGCGCGAGTGCTATGCCGCCGCCCGTAGGATCGAGAGCACCACAGCCGTCGATGCCCTACCCGTCCTGCGAGCCGGCCGCACTCCCGCCAGCGGCGTCTGAGGAGCCCTGGAACCCATGCCCGAGGACGTCTCCGCCAGAAGGCGGCTCGCCCTGCGCGCATCCGCCGAGGAGGACCAGGAGTCCGTGCTGGCCCTCGCCCGCGAACTGGTCCGCCTGCCGAGCCGCGGTGGGATCGATCCCTACCAACCGGTTCTGGACCACGTCGCGGGCTGGCTCCACCACAGGGGCCTTCGCACCCGACCGCTGCACGACGGGGCCGGGGCCTGCGTCGGCCTGGTGTGCGAGGTCGCAGGCGCCGCCCCCGGGCCGCGGTGGGTGCTGGACGCCTGCCTGGACACCGCGCCCTTCGGCGACGAGAGCGCCTGGAGCCGTCCACCCACGTCGGCCGCCCTCGCGGAGGGATGGCTGTACGGGCGTGGCGCGGCGGACTCCAAGACCACCGCCGCGATCTTCTGCCACATCGCCGTGCGGATGGCACGCCAGGCCCATCGGCTGCGCGGCACGCTCACCCTGCTGTTCGACGTCGACGAGCACACCGGGCACTTCGGGGGAGCGAAGCGGTACTTCGAGGGCCCTGGCGCCCCCGACGACGCCGCCGGCGTCATGATCGGCTACCCGGGCATCGACCACCTGGTCGTCGGCGGGCGCGGGGTGTACCGGGCCCGCCTCTCGGTGCACGGCACGGCGTCGCACTCCGGCGGCTCCGCGGTGACACCCAACGCCATCGTCAAGGCGGCGGACGTGGTCCGCACCCTGCACGCGCTCCGGCTGCCCGGGGGCACGCCCACCTTCCGGCCCGCGGGGAAGCTCACCATCACCGGCGTCTCCGCCGGCCAGGGCTACTCCGTCACGCCGGACCTGTGCCTGGTCAACGTCGACGTGCGCACCACGCCGACCTTCACGAGCCAGGCGGCGGCGACCGTGCTGGGGCGGGCGGTGCGGGACGTCGACGCCGCCTGGCCGACCACCCGCCCGACCACGGTCACCGTGGAGACCGACTGGCCGCCCTACGCGCTGCCGGAGGAGGCACCACTGCGCAGAGCGCTGCTCGACGCCGCCGAACGGCACGGCCTCACCGTCGCCCCGAAGGTCGCCGGCCCCTCCAACATCGGCAACTACCTGGCGGGCCTGGGCATCCCCGCCACCGCCGGCTTCGGCCCGGACTACCGCGGCCTGCACGCCACCGACGAGCGAGTCCGGGTCTCCACAATCCCGCTGGCCCAGGCCGTCTACCACGACGCGGTGCTGGAGTTGCTGACCACCGGGGTCGCCGGCTAGTGGCCGTCAGGCCAGGTCATGTTGAGTTCGCGTTGGAAGTCGACGTAGCCGGCGCGGCGGAAGGCGGCGGCCATGGGGGTGTTGGCCAGGTCGGTGGCGGCGCGGACGCGGGGGGCGTTCCGGGCGGCGAGGAGGCGGGTGCCCTCGGCGAGGATGTCGTCGACGTAGCCGTGGCCGCGGTGTGCGGGGAGGACGCCGATGTAGCCGATGATGTGGTTGTAGCCGTTGTGACCGGGGATGACGAAGCCCACGGGATCGCCGGTCGGGAGGGTGGCGATCCGCCACCAGTCGGTGGGCTGGGCGTAGCGGGTCAGTTCGTTGTCGTGGCCGCGGGCCGCCACCTCGGCGGGGGGCATGCGGGCGAGGTCCGCGCGGCTGTGCGCGTCGAGGGTGCCGTCCAGGACGAGGGTCATCAGGGCGACGAGCTCGTCGCGGTCGCGGACCGGGCGGAAGGTCAGGCGGTCGCTCGGGGGCGGCAGGGCGGTGCCCGGGCGCCACTCCAGGCGCAGCCGCTCCACGAACAGGCGCGCGCCGAGGCTCTCCAGGACGGCGGTACGTCGTTCGACGATGCGGCGGGCGGCCGGCCGCTCGCGCCAGTCGGGTGGGACGAAGCGGGTGTACTCCGGCGTTTCGCCCCCGGGCGGGACGACGGCGGCCAGCGCGGTGCGCAGCAGGGCCGTCGCCGCAGTGGCGTCGTCCCCGGCGGCGGTGCCGTCCCCGGCGGTGTCGTCGAGGTCGAAGACGTCCATCAGGAGCGGCGCGGCGTCCTCACGGCGGCCCCACCAGGCGGCCCGGGCGACCAGGCGGTCGCCGCGCAGGGCCACCCACAGCCATTCCGGGCGCCGACGGCCGGTGTCGAGGTCGTCCGCCAGTTCGTCGTTGAGTTCGTACCGGAACCGGTTGAACAGGTCGAGCTCGGCGGGCCCGGTGATCGGGCGGATCGTCAGCTCGGGGTGCTGCTGCTTCGCGGTCAAGGCAGTTCGCTTTCGTGGAAGGTGCGCCCTGTCCGCTCCGGGGTCAGCCGCGTCGCGCGCCCCGGGAGGACATCGGCGTGGTGGCGTGGAAGCTCATCGCCTTGTCCCTCCTCTCCGGTTTCCGGCCGCCCCCCGCGCTCGGGCGGCGGTCCGTCATCCGAAGATCTACCGGTGGCGCGGGCGGGACGGCAAGCGGTTTTCCCGCCCGCGCGCCACCGGCGCCACTACCCGCGCCGATCCGTGTGCACGACCTCCCGTTCCCATCGGGCCGGCGGCTGGGTGTGCAGCCGCCAGTAGTGCTCGGCGATGTCGTCCGGATCGAAGGCGGTGCCCGGGGCGACGGGGCCGTCCACGGTCACGGTGGCCACGTGCACGCCCGACGCCCCGTACTCCGCGTCGAGCAGGGCCACCAGCGCCCGCACCCCGGCCTTGCCGAGGGAGAGGCTCACGTAGCGCGGATCCGGCTGCGGCATCCCGCCGGTGACGACGAACGTGCCGCCGCCGCGCTCGGCCATGCCGGGAGCCACGTGCGCGGCCGTGGTGAGCGCGCCGACCACGTTCACCGCCCACGCGTCGAGCTGGGCGCGGGCCGGCAGTTCGCCCGGGGCATCGGCCTGGATGATCGCCGCGTTGTACACCACCACGTCCGGCGGGCCGATCCGCGCCGCGGCCGCGTCCAGGGCCGCGCGCAGCGCCGTCTCGTCGGTGCTGTCCGCCACCAGCGGCACCACCGGGACGCCGAACGGCGCGACCGCCTCCGCCGTGGCCCGGGCCGTCTCGCTCCGGCGCGCCACCACCGCCACCGGCAGTCCCTCCCGGGCGAACCTGCGGGCCACCGACCGGCCGATCCCCGGCCCCGCCCCGACCACCACCGCTCCCGACACCACGGCCTCCTTCACCTCCGCGACAGCTGGTGAAGGAACGCTAAGGTCTCACACCAGTGTGAGGGTCAAGCGACGACGACGGGGGACCGCATGCGGATCAGCGCCCTTGCCCACCGAACGGGAGTCAGCGAACGGCTGCTGCGCTACTACGAGGAACAGGGGCTGCTCCGGCCGTCCCGGCTGCCCAACGGCTACCGGGAGTACGCCGAGTCCGACGTCGCGACCGTGCGGCACATCCGCGCACTGCTGGACGCCGGGCTCCCCACCGCGGTCATCGCCCGCCTGCTGCCCTGCGCCCACGACGACGGCGCGGGCCTGGTGCCGTCGTCGTGTCCGGGCACACTGGCCGACCTGCGGCGCCATCGCGCCCGCGTGGCCGAGCAACTCACCCGCCTGGACGCCTCCCGGCGCTCCCTGGACGCCCTGCTGGACGCGGCCCTGCGTCAGACCGGTACCCCCGGCACCGATCCGTCCGCCGGGTGAGGGCCGGAAACCGGCGGCCACTCAGCCCGCGACCACCGCGCGGCCGTCCCGGCAACCGCCGGGAGCACAGGGGGAAATCGAGGAACAGGCCGGCTGACCCTCGTCTCCCAAAAATCTCCCATGAACGCCTCAGGGCCCTTCCCGAACTACCCCGGGAAGGGCCCTGAGCTGGGGTGGAGCTGAGGGGATTTGAACCCCTGACCCCCTCGATGCGAACGAGGTGCGCTACCGGACTGCGCTACAGCCCCAACGAGGAGAAACTCTAGCACCTTTGGGGCCTGGGATGAAAAACGGGCCCCGGGGCGGGTGACCGGGCGGTCACTCGTTGGCGGCGCGGGGGCGGTCCTCGGTGTAGGGGGCGGCGGACGGGTCGGCGTACTGGTCGTAGAGGGGGGTGCGGCCCGGCTGGGTGCGGCCCGGCTGGGTGCGGCCAGGCTGGGTGCGGCCCGGCTGGGCGGGGGTGGTCCGGGCGGAGGACCAGGTGTCGGGGGCGTCGAGGTCCAGCGGGCCGGTGTTGCGGGGGGCGACCGGGGCGGTGACGTAGGTGGGGAGCGGGACGGCCACCGGCTCCCAGGAGTCGCGGTCGGGGGCGGCGCCGCGGACGCTGTCCACCCACTCGGCGTGGTCAGTCTCCTCGACCATGGCGCGGCTGCGGGAGGTGGGCTCCACGACGGGCGGGAGCGGCGTCGCCGGCGCGGCGGCGGGGTCGTCGCGCTCGGCGGCGCGGGCGGCCTCGGCGCGACGGGCGCGGCCCTCGGCGTGCAGCCGGCGGGCGGCCTCGGCGGCGCGCCGGTGGTCGAGCTGGACCAGGTAGCGGCGGCGCTCCTGGCGGCGGAGGTAGCCGATGTAGAGGGAGAGCAGCAGGCCGGGGACGAGCGGGGCCCACAGCAGGGCGAGCCCGCCGAAGGCCGCGGCCAGGGCGCCGATCGTGAACAGCAGGAAGAGCACGCTGACGACGCGGCGCCGGCGGGCGAGCAGGGCGGCCCGGCCCGGCGTGCCGGCCGGGTGGCCGGGGACGGCGCGGCGCGGCCCGGCGGCGGACCCCCGCAGCGGGGACGCGGCCTCCGCGTGCGCCGCGTGCTCCACGGCGTCCGCGGTGTCGGCGGGGTCGTCGGAGTCGGCGGGCTGGTCGACGGCGGCCGTGGCGCGCGCGGCCGTGCCGGAGTCCGCCGCGTCGGCGTCGGCCGTGCCGGGGCCGGGCGCGGGCGTGCGGAAGTCGCCGAGGGTGTCGACGCCGTGGTCGTCGTCCCGGCCGGCGAGGGCCCTGGCGTAACGCCGCTCCAGTGCCGCCCTTCCGGACAGCAGCCGGATGGCGGTGGTGAAGCGCTCCGTCGGCCGCCCTTCGTTGAGCTCGTCCTGCCGGCGGAGCCACATCGGCACCAGATAGGCAGCCCAGGCCCCCACGATGACTGCGTAGATGAGGCCGCTACTGCTCACGATGGACACGTTAGGCGCCACACGGACCACTCGGTGGCAATTTCCCGCGGCGTGTCGTACGGGGCGGTGGGATTTTCATGGGATTTTTCCGAAGTGGCGGTTGGGAGGGGCTTTCCGGGGCAATTGTTAGAACTGGTGTTCTATTAATGTTCCGGTTCGGGTGGAATCAATCGATTATCTGTTCGAACGGCGGCGGACGGCCGTCCGCCGCACCGGACGGACAACGGAAGGGGAACTTCCGTTCACCAAGGCGCTTTACGGTCAAACCGGACGCGACCGGCTGCGCCGCCAGCGGGCCAGCAGCCCCTCCGGGACGTCCTCCACGGTCAGCGCGAAGGCCAGGTGGTCCCGCCAGGCACCGTCGATGTGCAGGTACTTCGGCCGCAGCCCCTCCTCGCGGAAGCCCAGCTTCTCCACCACCCGCCGGCTGGCCGCGTTCTCGGGGCGGATGCAGACCTCCACCCGGTGCAGGCCGACCCCGAAGAAGCAGTGGTCCACCGCCAGCGCCACCGCCGTCGGCATCACCCCGCGCCCCGCGATCTCACGATCGACCCAGTAGCCGACGTTCGCCGAGCACATCGACCCCCAGGTGATCCCGGCGACGGTCAACTGCCCCGCCAGCCGCCCCTGGTAGGTCACCACGAACGGCATCATCCGGCCCGCCGCCGCCTCCGCGCGCAGCTGCCGGACCATCCGCCGGAACGACGGCCGGGCGCTCGCCCTGGTGTACGGCACCGGCGGCACGGTGGCCTCCCAGGGCCGCAGCCAGTCCCGGTTGCGGTCGTTCACCTGGTGCCACTCCCGCGCGTCCCGCGCCTGGATGGGCCGCAGCCCCACTTCGCCCTCCTGCAGACGGACGGGCCAGACCGGATTCAGCTCGGGCTCCCGGGGGCGGCCGGCGCCTGCCGCGGCGCGGGAGACGGAGAAGACGGAGAAGACGGAGAAGGAGAAGGAGACGAGGGAGGGGGAGTCGGGGAGGCGGCGGCGTCGGGGCGCCGAACGTGGTCGCCGCCGTGGATCTGGTCGACGGCGTGCGCCAGTATCGGCGCCAGCACGGCCAGGCCGTCCCGCACCCCGCCCGTCGAGCCGGGCAGGTTCACCACGAGGGTCCGCCCCGCCGTCCCCGCCACGCCCCGGGAGAGCGCCGCCGTCGGCACCTTGGCCATGCCGGCCGCCCGGATCGCCTCCGCGATCCCGGGCACCTCGCGGTCGATCACCCGCCGGGTCATCTCCGGGGTGAGGTCCAGCGGCGTCAGGCCGGTGCCGCCCGTGGTGAGCACCACGTGGTACCCGTCCGCGACGGCCCCGCGCAACGCCTCCGCCACCGGCTCGCCGTCCGGGACCACCACCGGCCCGTCGACCGCGAAGCCCATCCCGGCCAGCCCCTCCACCAGGAGAGGACCGCCGGTGTCCGGGTAGACGCCGGCGTGCGCCCGGTTGGAGACGGTGACCGCCAGCGCCCGGTAGCCGGAACCCGAGCCGGTCACGACGCGCTCCGCTCGGCCTCGCCGCCGGCCGTCCCGGACGCCCCGGCCGTCCCGGAGGTCTCGGCCGTCCCGGAGGTCTCGGCCGTCCCGGAGGTCTCGCGGACCACGGAGCCGTCCGCGCCGCGGTGCCAGTCGCCGCTCTTGCCGCCCGTCTTGGACTCGACGCGCACCGAGCAGATCTCGGCCACCGGGTCGACCGCCTTCACCATGTCCACGATGGTCAGCGCGGCCGTGGTCACCGCCGTCAGCGCCTCCATCTCCACCCCGGTGCGGTCCGCGGTCCGGGCGGTCGCGGAGATCTCCACCGCGTCGTCGGCCACGGTCAGCTCCACGGTCACGCCGTGCAGCGCGATCGGATGGCACAGCGGGATCAGGTCCGGGGTCCGCTTGGCGCCCATGATCCCGGCGATCCGGGCCACGGCCAGCGCGTCGCCCTTGGGCAGCGTGCGCCCGTCCGGGGAGGTGCCGCGCAGCAGCTCCACCACGCGCGGCGAGACGCGGACCCGGCCGCTCGCCGTCGCCGTACGGCTCGACGGCGCCTTGTCCGCCACGTCCACCATGCGTGCCGCACCCGTGGCGTCCACGTGCGTCAGGTGGTCGGCCTTGCCCGTGCTCATCGTTCTCCAAGCTCTCCACTGGCCCCACCGGCCCCGCCGGGGCGCGGGCGGCGTTCCGTCCGCCCCACATCCAAGCCCACACCCGCTGGGGCGACAACCGCGACCCCGGCCGAGCGCCGACCGTGGGCCGACCGTGGGCGACCGGCGGCCTACCGGCGGGCGGGGGAGGGTGGGAAGGGGACGCCGAAGGGGGCCGATGGGCCGGACACGGAAGGGCCCGGCGCCGACGGAACGGGCGCCGGGGGCGCCGGAGGAGCGGCAGGCGAAACGATCACTCCTGCAGCAGCATCACGTCGACGAGCTGGCCCATCGGCGCCGACGTCGTCCACTCGTCCACCACCACCAGGGCGTTGGCCCGCGCCAGCGCCCCCAGCAGGTGGGAGCCCGAACCGCCCACCGGCGTCACCGTCCCGGTGATCTCCCCCGGCATCGGCGGCACGTACCGGCCCCGGGCGTACTGCCGGCGCCCCTCCGGCGAACCGGTGATCGGGGCGTCGAGGCGGGCCCGGACCACCGGCCGGTGCACCTGCTCCATCCCCATCATCCGCCGGATCGCCGGCCGCACGAACAGCTCGAAGGAGACGAACGCGCTCACCGGGTTGCCCGGCAGGGCGAACAGCGGCGTGGCGTCCGGCCCGATCGTGCCGAACCCCTGCGGCTTGCCCGGCTGCATCGCCAGCCGGTGGAAGGACACCTCGCCCAGGTCCGCGAAGACCTGCTTGACCACGTCGTACGCGCCCACGCTGACCCCGCCGCTGGTGACCACCAGGTCGGAGCGGATCAGCTGGTCCTCCAGCGTCTCGGTGAGCTCCGCCGGATCGTCCGGCACGCAGCCGGCGCGGAACGCCAGCGCGCCCGCCTCCCGGGCCGCCGCGGTCAGCATGAAGCTGTTGGCGTCCGGGATCCGCCCGGGCACCGGCTCGTCCGCCGGATGGGTCAGCTCGCTGCCGGTCGACAGGATCGACACCCGGGGGCGCGGCCGCACCTTCACCAGGTTGCGGCGCACCGCGCACAGCAGGCCGATCCGGCTCGGGGTGAGCACCGTCCCGGCGCTCAGCACCACCTCGCCGCGCTCCACGTCGCTGCCGCTGCGCCGCACGAAGGACCCGTACTCGGGCTGCCGGAAGACCCGCACCCGCCCGCCGCCGTCCCCGGCCGGGCCGCCGGAGGGGCCGGTGAGCACCGGGGCGGCGGTCGCCGGCGCCATGGTGTCGGCGGCCGCGTCGCCACCGGAGCCGCCGTCGGTCCACTCCACCGGGACGACGGAGTCCGCCCCCGGCGGCATCGGCGCGCCGGTCATGATGCGCGCGCAGGTGCCCGGGGTGATCCGCGGCAGGTCGCTGGCGCCGGCCGGGACGTCACCCAGCACGGTCAGCACCACCGGGGTGCGCCGCTCGGCGCCGGCGAGGTCGGCGGCGCGCACGGCGTAGCCGTCCATGGAGCTGTTGTCGAAGGGCGGCACGTTGCCGGGGGCCGTGACGTCCTCGGCGAGCAGGCAGCCGTGGGCGTCCAGCACCTGCATGTCCAGGGGCGCCAGCGGCCGGATCGCGGACAGCACCCGCTCCAGGTGCCGCTCCACCGGCTCCAGCCGCCCCGCCCCGGACGCCCCGGGCATCCCGGCCGCCCCGGCGGGCTCCCCGGACGACCCGGGCGACGTGCGTTGGTCAGCGCTCATGCGTCCCCGCCCCGTCCGCTCCGCTGCTGCGCGGCCGCCACCGGCCGCCTCGGCCGCCGCCTCACACGGTCTCCCGCGGGATCTCCTGCTCGACGAACTCGCGCAGCCAGCTGCGGAAGCCCGGGCCGAGGTCCTCGCGCTCGCAGGCCAGCCGCACCACGGCGCGCAGGTAGTCGGCGCGGTCGCCGGTGTCGTAGCGACGCCCCTTGAACAGCACGCCGTGCACCGGCCCGCCGTCGCCCTCGCGCTGCGCCAGCGTCTTCAGCGCGTCGGTCAGCTGGATCTCGCCGCCGCGGCCGGGCGGGGTACGCCGCAGCACCTCGAAGATCGCCGGGTCGAGGACGTAGCGGCCGATCACGGCGTAGTTGCTGGGGGCGTCCTGCGCCGCCGGCTTCTCCACCAGGTCGGTCACCCGGACCACGCCGTCGAGGTCGGCCGGGGCGACGGCGGCGCAGCCGTACATGTGCACCTGCTCGGCCGGTACCTCGATCAGCGCCACGACGCTGCCGCCGAGCTGCCGCTGCACGTCGATCATCTGGGTGAGCAGCGGGTCCCGCGGGTCGATGAGGTCGTCACCGAGCAGCACCGCGAACGGCTGGTCGGCGACGTGCGGGGCGGCGCATAGCACCGCGTGGCCGAGGCCCTTGGGATCGCCCTGGCGCACGTAGTGGATGGCGGCCAGCTCGCTGGACTCGCGCACCATCCGCAGGCGCTCCTCGTCGCCCTTGTTGGCGAGGGCCTCCTCCAGCTCGTACGCCCGGTCGAAGTGGTCCTCCAGCGGACGCTTGTTGCGCCCCGTCACCATGAGCACGTCGGGCAGTCCGGCCGCCACGGCCTCCTCCACGACGTACTGGATCGCGGGGCGGTCGACCACCGGCAGCATCTCCTTCGGAGTCGCCTTGGTGGCGGGGAGGAAGCGCGTGCCCAGGCCGGCTGCTGGTATCACGGCCTTCGTGATCGGGAGCATGCTCGTCATGCCGTGACCATATCTTCTGTTGCTGTGGCAGTTCACAGGCTCTCCGCCGAATGACGGACGTCGCCATCCGGTTCACCACCGGTGGCGTACTCGGGCGGGCGCACCGCCTCCCGCCAGCCGTTTCCGCCGGCCGCCTTCGCCTCGGCCAGGGCCTGGTCGGCGGCGCGCAGCAGGGTGGCGGCGTGGTTGGCGTGGTCCGGCAGGACCGCCACGCCGATGGACGCGGTCAGCGAGACCCGGGCACCGGAGGCGATCCGGTCGACCTCGGTGGCCGGCGGGGTGGGGGCGGCCCGGACGGCCGCCGCGTCGGCCGTCCCGCCTGCCGCCCCGGTCATCGCTCCGGCCGTCGCGCCGGCTGCCGCCCCGGTCGTCGCGCCGGCTGCCGCCCCGGTCGTCGCGCCGGCTGCCGCCCCGGCCGGAGCGGCGGTGGCCGCGGGAGCGTCCGGCCCGCTCGCGTCCCGGCGGTCCCGGTCGGACGCCCGCCGGGACGGCGTGCCGGCCTGCTCGACCGGGCGGCGCGCCGGCTGCCCGACCGGGAAGGACGCCTCGATCCGGTGCCGGCGCACCGTCCAGCACAGCCGTTCCGCGACGTGCGCCGCCCCCTCGGCGTCGGTGTCCGGCAGCAGCACCACGAACTCCTCCCCGCCGTACCGCCCGAGGGTGTCCGTCTGGCGCACCTCCAGGGCGAGGCGCTGCGCCAGGTCACGCAGCGCCGCGTTGCCGCGCTGGTGCCCGCCGGCCCGGTTGACCTGCTCGAACCGGTCGATGTCGAGCAGCAGCACGGCGAGCGGGCGCCCGGTGCGGTTGCTCCGCTCCACCTCGCGGTCCAGGGAGAGCTGGAGGTAGCGGTAGTTCCACACCCCGGTCAGCGGGTCGGTCACGGAGGTCTTGGTCAGTTCGGAGCACTCGCACTCCAGCCGCGTCACCCGCCTGCGCAGCTCCGCCACGCGCTCGGCGGTGGAGATCCGCAGGGCGCGTAGGGTCAGCAGCAAGGCGACCATGACGAGCGCGGTGACCAGGAGCAGAGCACCGAGGACCACGGTGAGGTGGTCCGTGATCAGCGACATGTTCCTGCATGCTCCTCTCGGTGCGTCGACCGTGCGTGCCACTGGGCCCCTCCCCCGGCCCCACGGCCGTGGGGCGCCCCCGGGCCCGAGCCCGGGGGTCCCCGCCCGCGGGCGGGGGAGGACCGGCGGCGCGCGGCCCGCAACACTCCAACCGTCCGGCCCGGTGCCGGACGCCGGCATCCGGGGAGGCGCGATGCCCCGTCCGTACGCTTCGCAAGGCCCGCACGCCGCGCGCGTGCCGCACGGCGACAGTACGTCCACCACGGCCCGCGAGCCGGGCATCCCGGCCCGGCTCGGCGAGCCTGCCCAGCCCGGGGCCGAGGCAGTCCACCGCGAGGGCGCGGAGCCCGCCCCGGCGGACCCCTCCCCCGCGGCGCCGCGGGACCCTCGGGCGGTGAACGACAAGCGGGCGCTGCGGTCACGGCTGCTGGCCGACCGCCGGCGGCGGGCCGTCGGCGACGGCGCGGCCGACGCCTCCCGGGACGCGGCCCGGCGGCTGGCCCGCCTGCTGGAACTCCCCGAGCTGCCCGGCGACCGCACCACCCCGCGGGCCGCGCCCACCGGGGCGGCCGGCGCCCCCGACGACGCCGCGCCCGGCGCCGCGCCGACGGTCGCCGCCTACGCCTCCTTCGGCACCGAGCCGGACACCTTCGCGCTGCTGGACGCGCTCGCCGCGCGCGGCACGCGCGTGCTGCTGCCCGTGCTGCTCCCCGACCTCGACCTGGACTGGGCCCGCTACGAGGGCAGGGAGCGGCTGGTCAGCGGGGACGCCGGCATGGTGCGGCCGGACGGGCCGACGCTCGGGCGCGAGGCGGTGCTCGGCTGCGCGGCGGTCGTGGTGCCCGGGCTGGCGGTGGACGAGCGCGGCGTCCGGCTCGGGCGCGGCGGCGGCTCCTACGACCGGGTGCTGGAGCGGCTGGCGGAGCAGCGGCGGCGCGGCGGGCGGCACGTGCCGGTGATCGTCCTGCTGCACGAAGGGGAGGTGCTGGAGCGGGTGCCGGCCGAGCCGCACGACCGGCCGGTGGACATCGCCGTCACCCCCTCCGCGGTGCACCGCTTCCCCCGGCCGGCCGAAGCGGAGGCGGAGGCTCCGGACGTGGACGCTCCCGCCGACGTGCAGGCGCCCGCCGCGGAGGCGGGGCCGGCCGGGGCCGCCGGCTGACGCCGGAACGACGCGACGGGCCCCGGCCGGAGGTTCCCGGCCGGGGCCCGTCGCGTGCCGCCGGCGGCGTGGCGCCCGCTCAGACGGCGCCCGGGGCGTCGGTCACGGCGTCAGGGTCAGCCGGTCCCGGGCCACCGCACCCACCGCCTGCTCGGTGAACGGCCAGGCGAGCAGCCGGCCCTCCTGCCACAGCGCGGTCTGGTCGTCGTAGTTGTCGTGGAAGGCGTGGCCGCTGGCGCCGGTGACGTTGATCCACCGTGAGATGTCCAGGTCGCTGAGGTCCACGACCATGCGCATCGACGGCACCCAGTTGGTGGCGTAGCCGGCGGCGGCGTTCCAGCCGGTGGCGTTCACGGCCGCCGAGCCCCCGCCGACCTCGTACGGGCCGCGGTTGAGCAGCGACTCCACCGGGGTGAGCCCGGAGACGCCCAGCGTCTGGTTCTCCAGGTCCAGGGCGTGCAGCCGGCCCCAGCTCCAGTCCTCGATGTTCTTGCCGATGCGGGCGGTCAGCTCGTAGCGGGCGTCCTGGAGGGCCTGGGCGAGCGCCGCGTCGCGGTCGGTGGTGACCGACGGGTCGACGTCGATGTCCCACCACGGGCTGTCGGGCTGCTCCAGCAGGGCCGCGACCACCGCGTACCAGCGGTCGCCGCCGTCCGGGGCGGCCGAGAGCGGGTCGCGCAGGCCGCACTCGTTGACCGGCAGGGCCTCGCCGGACAGCTCGTCACCGGGCGCCCCGGCGGTGTCCGGGATGACCAGCGGGCACTCGTCCTCGGAACGCAGGCTCGCCGGGAACTTGTCACTGAAGACCCGCAGCAGCAGGTTGCGCCAGACCGCGTTGTAGTAGGCGGCGGCCGCCGAGTCCGCGTCCTGGGTGTGGTCCCAGTCGCGCAGCAGGTCCTGCGCCTCGCCGACGTAGGGCTCCGGCTCCTCCACCGGGATGTCGAGGAGGTACGGGACGAGGGTGGCGGCCATCTCGTTGACCGTGTCGTTCTGCATGGCCTGCATGTCCTCGGCGCCGATCGGCGTGCCGGCGTCGATCTTCCGCTGGATCATGTCGGTGATCCGCTCGGCGCGCGCCCCGTAGGCCCAGTCGGCGGTGAGCAGGTAGGGGTAGTCCTCGCTGGGCGAGGCGATCACCGGGTTGTTGGCGGTGACGATGAAGCCGCGCTCGGGGTTGTACTCGTAGGGCAGGTCCTCGAAGGGGATGGTGCCGGTCCACTGGTAGGCCGGGTCCCAGCCCGGGGAGGGGTAGGTGCCGTCGCCCTGGCCCCGGACCGGGATGGTGCCCGGGGTCTGGTAGCCGATGTTGCCCTCCACGTCCGCGTAGATCATGTTCTGCGCCGGGGCGTCGAACGCCTCGGCGGCGGCGCGGAACTCCTCGAAGTCGGTGGCGCGGTCGACGGCGAACAGGGCGTCCATGGTGGTGCCGGGGGTGAGGGCGGTCCACTTCAGGGAGACCGCGTAGCCGTCCCGCCGGTCCGGCGCCGAGTCGGGGGCGGGGGCGTCCTGGCCGACCCGCCGCAGCTCCTCGCTGCGGTCGGAGAGCAGCGGGCCGTTGACGGTGGAGCGCACGGTGATGGTGCGGTCGTCGCCGCCGGCCACCTCGATGGTCTCCTGCCGGACCTCGTCGAACTCCACCTGCTCGCCGTCGTAGAGGTAGGTGGTGTCGGTGATCTGCTCCAGGTAGAGGTCGGTGACGTCGGCGGCGAGGTTGGTCATGCCCCAGGCGATCGACTGGTTGTGGCCGATCACGACGCCGGGCACGCCGGCCAGGCTGTAGCCGCTGACGTCGTACGGGCAGGCCTGCCCGACCTCCCGGCAGTGCAGGCCGACCTGGTACCAGACCGAGGGCATGGACGGCGCCAGGTGCGGGTCGTTGGCGAGCAGCGGCCGGCCGCTGGTGGTGTGTTCGCCGGCCACCACCCAGGAGTTGGAGCCGACCGACTGGGCGCCACCGGCGCTGACGTCGGTGATCCGCTCCAGGGCCCGCAGGGTGCCGGTGAGCGGGTTCCAGCCGCCGGCGCCCTCCTCGGCCGACGTGCTGGTGGTCGACGTGGTGGTGTTGGTCGTGGAGGTCAGCGCGCCGGTGGAGGAGAGCGCGGACAGGCCGGTGGCGGCGTCGCCCGCCGGTTCCGCGCCCGCGTCGCCCGCCGGGGACGACTCCTCGGTGGAGGCCGGCTGCCCCGACTCCCCGGACGTCGGGCCGTCGGAGGAGGCCGGGCCGTCGGAGGCCCCCGGCGCGGGCTGCTCGGTGGCGTCCTCGGCCGGGGCGGCCGCGGCGGAGGAGTCGGGGGCGTCCTGCGGGTCGGTGGCGTCCGCCGCGTCGCCGTCCTCGGGGGTGAAGGAGCCGCCGTCGCCGTCCACGGAGCCGCCCGCCACGATCGACGGGTGGGTTGAGTAGTCGTACCCGGGGTAGAGGGCGTCGATTTCCGCGGGCGTGTACGAGGCGCTGAGCAGTGCCCGGTCGATCTCCTGCTGCATGTTGCCGCGCAGGTCCCAGGCCATGGCCTTCAGCCACGCCACCGAGTCGGTCGCCGTCCACGGCTCCGGCTCGTAGTCGCGGTTGGTGAAGCCGAGCAGGGCGTACTCCAGGGACAGGTCGCTGCCCGAGTGCGCCTCCAGGTACGCGTTCACGCCGGCCGCGTACGCCTCCAGGTTGCGCACGGTGTCGTCGCTGAGGGTCTCCTCGACCTCCTGCTGGGCGACCCGCTGCATGCCGAGGGTGCGCAGGAAGGCGTCGGTCTCCACCTGGTCCTCGCCGAACATCTCCGACAGCCGGCCGGAGGTGATGTGCCGGCGGACGTCCATCTCCCAGAACCGGTCCTGCGCGTGCACGTAGCCCTGCGCCCGGAAGAGGTCCTCCGCGGTGTCGGCGTAGATCTGCGGGATGCCGTTGGCGTCGCGGACGACCTCCGCCGGCGCGCTCATCCCGGGCAGCCGTACCTCGCCGCTGGTCTGCGGGTAGGACGCGCGGACCGTGCCCGCCGCCCACCAGCCGCCCGCCGCGACGGCGGCCACGAGCAGGAGTACCAGGAGGACCACGATCAGGCGGGCGCGTCGGAAGGTTTTGGAGGCGGGCATCTGAGTCCTTCTACAGGTCCGTTTCTGCACCGGCGCGGAAGGCTCCGCGATCGGGCCCCGGGCGCGAGGAGGCACGGCGCGCCCGCGGCGGCCGAGACTCGGCGCTCGAGGTGGAGCAGGGCAACCCTACGGGCTCGGGCCCATCCGACCCCAAGCGGTGCCGGTGGCCCCGGGTATCCCCCGGGGCGGCCGTCCCCCGGCCGCGGGCCTGACGCCGCCACACCCCGCGCCGCTGCCCCCGCACCGCCCGCCCCTGCGCCGCCCTGTGCCGCTCGTCACGGGCCGCTGTAGCGGTTGGCAGTGGCGGAGCTATACCAAGAGCGGGTAAAATGATTGTTGAGGCCAACGAACCATCACCTGATGGTACGTCATGCACCTGAGCATCCGTCCGCCCCAGCATCACCGCCGCCCTGCCCGCCCGCCGACCCTCCCCACCGGCCCGCTCCACCGCAGCCAGCGACCGCCCACCTCCGCGCCCCCGTCGGGCCCCCGGCCCCGCCGCCACCGCCGTCCACCCACACGGCGGAGCGAACCGTCAGGTTCACCACCAGCGACGGCCCCGAACCGTCCGGCGGCCCCGGCGACGCACGACCAATGTGACGTCAGCGGAGTCGTTGAGGCCCGTTTGGCGTGAAGGGTCCGTAAGGTCGGATAGGTCCGCAAGGTCCGTCACACCCGTCAGGCCGGGTGGTGGTGTCGGGCGGCACCAGCCAGCACGGCCCGGCAGGGCTCCACACGGCCAGGCGGAAGGAACCGCCACGGCCGCCGGACCGCTGCCGCGCCGGCCGTCGGCCTCCCCCGCCCCCCGGGGCCGCGACGACGGTGCCCACACCGCCGCCGCGGCCCCGACCACGCCCCGACCGGGCCCGCCCACGGGTGAACCCCCGGCCACTACGGAGACGAGAGGTGCCCCCGAGTGACCGTCGACCAACTCAACACACTGCTGGTGCTCGCCGCCGCCGTACTGCTCGTCGCGGTGGCCGCCATCCGCGTGTCCTCCCGCACCGGCCTGCCCAGCCTGCTGATCTACCTCGGCATCGGGGTGCTGATCGGCGTCGACGGCCCGCTGGGCATCGCCTACGACAACGCCGCGCTCACCCAGGTGCTTGGCTACGCCGCCCTCATCCTGATCCTCGCCGAGGGCGGCCTGACCACCCAGTGGACCGCCATCCGCTCCGCGGTGCCCGCCGCCGCCGTGCTCTCCACCGTCGGCGTCGGCGTCAGCGTCGCCGTCACCGCGGTGGCCGCCCACTACCTCACCGGCATGAACTGGCAGCTCTCCCTGCTGATGGGCGCCGTCGTCTCCTCCACCGACGCCGCCGCCGTCTTCTCCGTGCTGCGCCGGGTGCCCCTGCCACGCCGCCTCACCGGCCTGCTGGAGGCCGAGTCCGGCTTCAACGACGCGCCGGTGGTCATCCTCGTCGTCGCCTTCTCCACGATCGGCGACCACGGCGCGGGCGGCGAGCACAACTGGTGGCTGCTCCCCCTGGAGATCGGCCTCGAACTGCTGATCGGCGTCGCGATCGGCGTGGGCGTCGGCAAGCTCGGCGCCCTCGCGCTCCGTCAAGTGGCCCTGCCCGCCTCCGGCCTCTACCCCATCGCCGTGATGGCGCTCTCCGTGCTCTCCTACGCCGGCGGCGCGCTGCTGCACGGCAGCGGCTTCCTCGCCGTCTACCTGACCTCCCTCATCCTCGGCAACTCCCAGCTGCCGCACCGCGGCGCCACCCGCGGTTTCGCCGAGGGCCTCGCCTGGCTCGCCCAGATCGGCCTGTTCGTGCTGCTCGGCCTGCTGGTGACCCCGCACAACCTGGGCGGCGTGATAGTGCCGGCGATCGTCGTCGGCCTCGCCCTGGTGCTGCTCGCCCGCCCGCTCTCCGTGGTGATCAGCCTGGCCCCGTTCCGGCTGCCCTGGCGGGAGCAGGCCCTGCTCTCCTGGGCGGGCCTGCGCGGCGCCGTGCCCATCGTGCTGGCGACGATCCCGATGGTCGCGGAGGTGCCCGGCGCCGGCCAGGTGTTCAACACCGTCTTCGTGCTGGTCGCCGTCTTCACCCTGGTCCAGGGGCCGACGCTGCCCTGGGTCGCCACCCGGCTCGGCATCAAGGACCCGACGGCCGGCGAGGAACTCGCGGTGGAGGTCGCGCCGCTGGACCGGCTCGGCGGCCACCTGATCACCGTCGCCGTCACCCCCGGCTCCCGGCTGCACGGCGTCGAGGTCAGCGAACTGCGGCTGCCGCCGGGCACCGCGGTGACCCTGGTGGTCCGGGAGCAGCGCTCCTTCGTGCCGGAGACCAGCACGGTGCTCCGCAAGGGCGACGAACTGCTGGTCGTCACCACCGACGCGGCGCGCGAGGCCGCCGAACGCCGGCTGCGCGCCGTCAGCCGCGGCGGCAAGCTCGCCGGCTGGCTCGGCAGCGCCGCCACCAGCGCGGCCGGCGCCAGGCCCCAGGGCCAGCCGGGCACCCGCCGCCAGCAGCGCACGGACCGGCCGCGGCCCACCCTCGGCGACGGCACCTCGTCCGCCCCCGGCACCCCCCAGGAGCCGGGCGCATCCGGCGCGTCCGGCGCACCCGGCGAGTCCGGCAGCCCCGGCACCACTGGGACGCCGGGGCCGTCCGGCCGGCCCGGACCGTCCGACCGGCCCGGACGGCCCGGCCCCGCCCCGCGGAAGCCCGGACGGCGGGAACCGCCGCACGGCACGGCCGACCGCGCCGAGCCGGCACCACGCGGCGACCGGGCCGGGCTCACCCGGGAGACGTCCGGACCGACCGAGAGCCTGGGCAAGACCGGCACCACCGAGACGGCCGGGACGGCCGGGGCCTGAACAGGCCGGTGCACCCTTTTCGCTACCATGCACCAGTAAGGCCAACGATGTCGGGTATCGGCCCTCGCGCCGGTACCCGTCCTCGTGCCGGCACCGGCCCACACGCCACAGCCGGCTCCGCGCCGACGCCGGCCGCACACCGCCGCCGGCGTCCACACCCCCACCCACACAGCTCGAACCGCAACACCTGCGCCTGACGCAGGGCCGGCGCGACCGCCCGGCGGCCGACCCCCACCTGCTCGCCCTCCTGCCGGTAGGACGGGGGCTGACGGTATCTACCCCGGTCGCGCACAGAGGACGGCCCTCGGCGCGCCGGAGGGACGCTCCCGCGCGCTACCAGGCGCCCGGAGGGCACCCGTGTCGACCACGACCCGGCGTCCGGCCGCCGTTCCCACCCCCGGAACGGCCGGCCCCACCGGCGGCCCAGAGGCCGCCGAGACACCCGAACCGACCGAAGCGCCGACCGGCACCACCCGCGCCGACGCCCCCGCGCCCGTGCCCGCGGCCGATCCGCGGCCCTTCGGCTACGCCCGGCTGCTGCGCACCCCGGGCGCGTGGCGCTTCCTCCTGCCGGCCTTCGTCGGCCGGATCGCCTACGCCATGCTCACCATCGGCATCGTGCTGCTGGTGAGCGACACCACCGGCTCCTACGGGACCGCCGGCGCGGTGGCGGCGGTGACCGCGGCCTGCCAGGCGCTGGTCGGCCCGCAGACGGGCCGGCTGGCCGACCGCTTCGGGCAGGCCCCGGTGCTCGTCCCAACCGTGCTGCTGCACGGCGCCGCGGTGACGGCCCTGACCCTGCTGGCGCTCGGCGGCGCGCCGACCTGGTCGCTGTTCGCCGCCGCGGCGGCTGCCGGCGCCAGCACCCCGCAGATCGCCCCGATGGTGCGCACCCGCTGGGCGGCCCGGCTCGCCGGCGGCCCCGTGGACGGCACCGCGGGCGGCGGCCCCGGCAGCCCCGGCGCGCGCCGGCTCACCACCGCGTTCTCCTTCGAGTCGGTGGTGGACGAGTCCACCTTCGTCGTCGGCCCGGTGCTGGCCACCGCCCTGGCGACCGGCTGGCACCCCGGCGCGGCCCTGGCCGCCGAGGTGCTCCTCACCGCCGTCGGCGGCCTGTTGTTCGCCGCCGAACGCTCCTCCGCACCGGCCCCCACCCGCCGGCCGGCACCGGCGGGCCGCCACCGGCCCACGGCGGGCGAGCCCCACTCCGCCCCGCCGCCCTCGACCCCGCCCCGCTCCGCCCAGCCCCGGTCGGCCATCGCCATCCCGGCGGTGCGCCTGCTCGCCCTGGTCTTCCTCGGCATGGGCTCGATCTTCGGCTCCATCCAGGTGTCCATGACGGCCTTCACCGAGGCGGCCGGCACCCCCGGGCTCGCCGGCGTGCTGTACGGCGTCTTCGCCGGCGGCAGCATGGTCGCCGGAGCGGTCTACGGTGCCGTGCACTGGCGGACGGAGCCGCGGCGGCGACTCCTGGCCACCCTGTCGCTGCTCACCGCAGCCGCAGCGGCGCTGTGGACGGTGCAGGGCACCGCCGCGCTGGGCGGGCTGGGCCTGCTGTGCGGGCTCGCCATCGCGCCGTCGCTGATCACCGCCTACACCCTGGTGGAGGCCGTCGTGCCGGCCACCGTCCGCACCGAGGCGTTCACCTGGATGACCGGCTCGGTGGGTCTCGGCCTGGCCGCCGGCTCCACCGTGGCCGGCCGACTGGCGGACGTCCTCGGCCCGACGGCGGGGCTGGTCGTGCCGCCGGTCGGCGCCGGCGCCGCGCTGCTGGCGGTGCTCGTGTTCGGCCGCCTGCTGCGAACGCCGTCGACACCGGCCCGCCGGATCGCCGGATCGGGCGCCGGGACGGCCGCCGGGGCAGCCGCGGGTGGACAGGCCGGGACGGCCGCGACCGGCAATGCCCCGGCCGCCGCGGACGGGCGGTGACCCGGGCACGGGAGGACCGGACCGCGGACCCCCACCCGTGGCGAGGGTTGCGTCGCGGGGCGTCAGTGGACTATCGGGCGCGAATGCTGCACCATGGAGCATCATTAGCACTCATTAGATGAGAGTGCCAGGAGGAACAGAGTGCCGACCTACCAGTACCAGTGCACCGAGTGCCGCGAGGGGCTCGAAGTGGTGCAGAAGTTCACCGACGACGCGCTGACCGAGTGCCCGAACTGCAACGGGCAGCTCCGCAAGGTGTTCTCCGCGGTGGGCGTCGTCTTCAAGGGCTCCGGCTTCTACCGCACGGACAGCCGTTCGTCCTCCGGCTCCGGCGGGAGCAAGTCGAGCTCCAGCTCCACGACCTCCTCCTCGTCCTCCTCCTCGGACAGCTCGTCGAGCGGCTCCAGCGGCTCGACGTCGTCGAGCTCGTCGAGCACCTCCTCGACCGGCGCCTCGTCGTCCAGCACCACCAAGGCCAGCTCCGCCGCCTGACCCGGGGCCCGTACCGGCGACGCGGCGGCCCGGCCGGCCCCGATCGCCCCGACCCGATCGGCCGGATCGGCCCGGCGACGGCGCCCGCGGCCAGGCCACCCGAATCCGCCCCGGGCGGCGCTCGGCTCGTTCACCCGGTCGCCCCGGGCCGGCTCACCACGCCGCCCCGGGGCCTTCCGCGTTCCCGCCCCGCCGGCGCTACGCCGCCCCCGCCTCCGGGCCCTCGCCCGGCCCCTCTCCCGGTGTCGGCAGGTCCGCGCCGGCCGTCGGGGCGGGAACGGCGTGCTCCGCGGCCCGGCTGACCTGCTCCCACCCGGCCCAGGTGGCCATCCGCTGACGGGCGAGGTCGAACGCCAGGTCGTACACCATGCTGCCGAGCAGCAGCCGCAGCGGCGGCTCCTCGCTGTCCACCAGCTTCATCAGCGCCTCGGCGGCCAACCGGGGCTCGCTGTCGACCGAGCCCTCCGCCCACTGCCTCTCCAGTTCGGCACGGAGCGGGGCGTAGGCGTCGAGCGGTGTGGTGGCGCGCATGCTGGTGTACAGGTCGGTCCAGTAGCCGCCGGGCTGCACGATGGACACCTTGACGCCGAAGGGGGCCGCCTCCATCGCCAGCGCCTCGCTCATGCCCTCCAGCGCGAACTTGCTGGCGCTGTACAGGCCGGTGCTGGGGAAGCCGCCCAGCCCGGCGATGCTGGAGATCTGCACGATGTGTCCGGCCCGCTGCTCGCGCAGCCGCGGCAGGACGGCCTGGGAGACCCAGAGCGCGCCGAAGAAGTTGGTCTCCAGCTGCGCGCGGGCCTCGTCCTCGGTGAACTCCTCGATCATGCCCATGGACATCGTGCCGGCGTTGTTGACGACGACGTCCAGCCGGCCGAAGTGACCGGCGGCCGTCGCCACGGCGGCGAAGACCGCGGGCCGGTCGGTGACGTCCAGCTCCAGGGCCAACAGGCGTCCGTCGTGCTCGGCGGCGAGCCGGTCGAGGCCCGCCGTGGTGCGGGCGGCGGCGGCCACCCGGTCGCCGGCCGCCAGGGCGGCCTCGGTGAAGGCCCGGCCCAGCCCGCGGCTGGCGCCGGTGATGAACCAGGTACGGCCGGCGGCGGTGGTCGGCTGGGTGCGCATGGGTGATCTCCCGCTCTCGATGCGAGACGGACCGTCTCGGTTCGTCTGGGGTCGACTATGCGGTCGCTCCGCCCGCTTGTCAAGACGCTCCGTCTCGTCTCGCCTAATACGCCCCTGACCGGGCCCCGACAGGCCCGGCTGGACGCCCGCCGGTCAGCGCGGCCGGACGAACGTCCGCTCGTACATCAGCGCCAGATGATCCCCCAGCAGCCCCGGCGACCAGCGCCGCTCGACCACGAGCGCCTCCACCAGGTCCGAGGAGATCAGCGCCCACAGCATCTCCGTGGCACCGTCGACGGTCCAGGGCGGCGCGAGGCGCTCCTCACGCTCCAGCCACTCGGCGATCCTGCGGCAGTGCTCGAGCTGGGAGGCGACAGCACGCTCGTAGTGCAGCGCGGCGTCGTCGTCGTGACGGCGGACACGCCGCACCGCCTGGTCCACGGCGAGGACCCGCGGGTGGTACCTCCCCAGGTGCCGGGCCCACTCCCGCAGCGCCGCGACCGAATCGGGCGCGTCCCACACCCGGTCCAGGGACCGGTACAGCCCCTCCTCCTCGGCCAGGTAGTCGAACAAGGCCGTCACCAACTCGGTGCGCGAGGCGAAGTGCAGGTAGAGGCCGCGCCGGGAGACCCCGACCCGCTCCGCCACCTTCGACATGGTCAGGGCCTCCAGGCCCTCCTCCTCCAGGATGGCCCGGGTGGCGGCCAGCACCGCCGTCCGGGTGCGCCGGCTCCGGGCGTTCCGCGGCGCCTCGATCGGTCTGGTCACCCTCCCATCCTTGCACGGAACTACTCGCGATGTGTACTTTCGCCAAGTGCACAGCATGTGAAGTTCCATGGGAGGAGCACGCCATGCCCGAGTACGCCCCCACCAGCACGCAGGACCGACGGCGACTGACCCTCGCCGCACGGCCGGAGCCGCTCACCACCACCCTGGAGGAGACCGCGGTCGTCGTCGTGGACATGCAGAACGACTTCGGCGCCGAGGGCGGCGGCGTCCACCTCGGCGGACACGACATCTCCGTGGTGCGCGCGGCGATCGAACCCACCGCCCGGGTGCTGTCCGCCGCCAGACGAGCCGGCGTTCCGGTGATCTACCTCAAGCACGGCTACCTCCCCGACCTGTCCGACATGGGGCCGCGCGACTCCAAGAACTGGATCGTCCATGCCGCCGCCCGGGTCGGACAGCCCGTACCGGCGCCCGACGGCACCCAGGGACGCGTCCTCGTCCAGGACACCTGGAACACCGAGATCCTGCCGGAGCTCGCCCCCGAGGCCGGCGACATCGTCCTGCGCAAGAACCGCTTCAGCGCCTTCTACGGGACCGACCTCGACGCCACGCTCCGGCGGCTCGGCGTCCGAACGATCGTGGTCACCGGCTGCACCACCAGCGTCTGCATGGAGTCGACCATCCGGGACGCGATGTTCCGCGACTACCTCGCGGTGCTGCTGGCCGACTGCACGGGCGAGCCGCAGGGCCGGGCGCACCACGAATCGTCCCTGGTACTGGTCGAACGGCTCCTGGGCTGGGTCTCGGACTCCGAGAGCCTGCTGCGCGCCCTCGCCGAACTCCCCACCGACCTGCCCGCCGACGTGCGCGCCGAGCTCCCCACCGACCTGCCGGCCGCGGGCTGACCCCTACCGCTCCCCCACCAACCACGCAAGAGGGGTCAACCGATCTGTGGACAACTCTGCCGCTCCGCAGGACGGTCCGCGCCACCGCGACAGAGTTATCCACAGGCCGCACAACCCTCCTTGTCCCGCACCACACCCCGCCCCGACGCTGGAAGAGCGCCAGAAACCTGGCGCTCCACGACCGTCGGAGGCACCCATGACCAGCCCGTCCATCCCGCGCCGCCCGCACGCCCAGGCACCCAGCACCCGGCCGCCCACAGCCTCGGCGTACCTCGGGGCATCTCCCCCGCCGCCGCCGCACCGCGCCGCTCCCCCGGGCGCACCACACCGGGCGGCCAGCTCGGAGGCGGGCCTCCCTCCCGCACTCTGGCCACCGGCCACCGAGACCGCCGTCCCGCCCGCCCGTCCACCGCTCCCCCTGCTGCCTCCCGTCCGAGGACACGGCGGGGCGCTCTGCCGGGTGCGGGCAGCCGTGTCCCGCCGCCGCCGGCCGCTGCTCGCCATGCTGCTGGCCGTCGCGGCGCTGTTCGCCCTCTCCCTCCCGCGGCCGAGGGACGCCCCCGCCACGGTGGCGGTGGTCACGGCGGCGCGGGACCTCCCCACCGGCCGGCTGCTGACCCACGCCGACCTCACCACCACCCACCTGCCCTCCACGGCGCTCCCGGACGGCGCGCTGCGCGACCCACCAAGCGCCGAGGGACGCCTACTGGCCGCCCCCGCGCGACGCGGCGAGGTCATCACCGACCACCGCCTGCTCGGCGAAGGGCTGCTCCGCGAGTACGCCGAGGCGGCCGGAAGCGAAACGGTGGCCGCCCCGGTGAGAATCGCCGACGGCGCGGCCGCGTCCCTGCTCACCCCCGGTGACGTGATCGACGTCCTGGCGCCCACATCCACCGTGGGCTCACCCGGCGCCGCCCCTGGCGCCGAGGTGGTGGCCAGTCGCGCGACGGTGATCACCGTGCTGACCGGCCGGGAGAGCACCGCGGCGGGGGACGGCCTGATCGGCGGCGCCGGCGGCGACCCCGATCCACTCCTCCTGCTCGCCGTCTCGTCCGAGACGGCCACGGCCCTGGCCGGCGCCGGCTCCCACGCAGGCCTGGCCTTCGCCCTCCACGGCCGCGAGTGAGACGCCACATCGACCGCGACGGCGTGAAGGTCCGGCACGGAATGAGCACTGCCACGGAAGGCGGGGCCAGATGACGAAAGACGGGTGGTGAGGCGGGACGGGAGTGAGCAAGGGCTGGACTGAGCTTGTTCGGTGACTGCACAGGGGCGCAAGCCGCACGCCACACGCCACGACGGGTGAGACAGCCCGAGGCCGGGTGGCGGGTTCTGGGATGGCCCCCTGTGGGGTGGGTTTGGGTACGCCGCCGCAGCACCCCTCCGGGGAGCGAGCGGCTGTTCAGAGACCGGGGTCACCAGGGGCTGGGAGAAGGAAGTCAGGGAGAGAGGAGAGCCGGTAGGTCCGTCTGGCCAGCGTTGGGTCCCTGTTGGGTGGGGTCTCGGTTGGGGTTGGGCGGGGTTAGGCGATCTAGGTGAGGCTGGTTCCCGCAGGCGGGGAGGCCAGGGCTGGGGCCGGTTGGCCCCAAGGCCGAAGCCGATCCGGGCGAGGGTGGCCAACAAGGCTCCGGTTGGGGCTGGGGTTGCAGGCGGGCGCCGGGGCTTGGGATTCGAAGGCTTGGGGTTCGAAGCGAGGTGCCGGGGGTTGCGAGCGAGGGTTGGGTGCGGGATGGGCGAGGACGAGCCTGAGACTTCGAGCTGATCTTGTCGGGGTGAGGTGGGGGGCGGGGGGCGGGGCGAGGTGGGGGGCGGGGCGAGGTGGGGGCGGGGTCGGCCCAGCTCAAGGCCAGGTGGTGGGTGGGATAGGTGGGTGGGGGAAGGGGAGCGGTCCACGCAGGGGCGGGGGGGCGGGGGGAGGGGGAGGGGGAGGAAAGGGAGGGGAAAGGGGAAGCGGGGGCGGAGGAAAGGGGAAGCGGGGGCGAGGGAAACGGGAAGGGGCATGCGCGGGGAGAAGTGGGAAGCAGGGGAGGGCGGGGTGCGGCCTGCGGGCCTGGGTGGGTCCGGCTGAAGGGCAGAGCGGGCCCTGATGAAGGGCAGAGCGGGCCCTGATGAAGGGCAGAGCGGGCCCTGATGAAGGGCCCCACTCGGCCGCCGGCCACCCTTCAGGGGTCACTCCTGCGGGTGAACCAGCCGGGGAGATGATCAGGCGATCACCCACGAATTCCCAGGGACAAGAGAGCGTCCCGACCCCACCCACAGAGCCGTGGCCCCCGCGATCGCCGCCTCGGCGCTCGACACGCCACGGGCCCGTGCCCTTAGGGTTTCACGGATCCGTCCGCCCCCACGGGGCCGGCGGGCCCAGCGCACCACGAACAATGCAGAGGTTCCACATGCTCAAGGGTTTCCGGGATTTCCTGATGCGCGGGAACGTCATCGATCTCGCCGTCGCGGTGGTGATCGGTGCCGCGTTCACCAGGATCGTCGACGTACTCGTCAAGGGCGTCATCAACCCCGTCGTCGGGGCATTCGGCAGCACCAGCCTCGACGGCTACCACTGGTGCATCAACGGCCCGTGTGCCTACTCCGGCACGGAGGTCACCGAGGGCGTCGCCATCATGTGGGGCGCGCTGCTCGGGGCCACGCTCAACTTCCTGATCACGGCCGCCGTCGTCTACTTCATCATCGTCGGCCCGATGCGCCGGCTGACTGAGCTGCGCAAGCAGGAGAAGGCCGCCGAGGCGACGGTCACCGTCACCGAGCTGTCCGTGCTCACCGAGATCCGCGACCTGCTGGCGGCGCAGCGCCAGGAGGCGACCGGCGAACTCCCCGAGCAGGCGGCGCCCCGCCCGTAGCGGCGGTCCGGGCCCTACAGGTGGTGCGGGGGCTTCTCCCGCAGAAAGCGATCGAGGTCGGAAGCACCGTCCTCGCCGCCCCCCGCGCGCTCGCCCCAGCCCGCGTCGGTGTCGTCCCGGGTCTGCCCGTCGAAGGGATCCTCGAAGACGAACGCCGCCCGCCGCAGCCGGTGGTCCCGCTCCCTGGCCTCTCGCTCCTCCGGGCCGCTCCGTCCGGCCCGATCGTCCCCGCGCTCCGCGCCCATCACTCGCTCTCCGTTCCCACCGCTCGTCCACGCTCCGTCCACGCGGCCGGGTGGCCTCAGCAGACCCAGTGGTCCCGGCCCCCGGCGTCGACGGTGGAACGACGGTAGAACACCGCGGCCCCCGGCCCGGCGCACGTCGGTCCCGGGGGTCGCCTCCGTCACACCCCCCAACACGGTCGCGGTGGCCGCGACCTCCCCCTACCCTCACCGCGAGTCCCGACCGGGTACCCGGGTGCCCCCGGCCGGCTCAGGCGGCCTCGAATCCCTGCCGGCGCGCCATCTGCTTCAGCTCCACCAGGGCGTGCTTCTCGATCTGCCGGATCCGCTCCCGGGTGAGGCCGTGCAGCTTGCCCACCTCGGTCAGCGTGCGCTCGCGGCCGTCCTCGATGCCGTACCGGGCGCGGATGATGGACGCCGTCCGCTCGTCCAGCCGCTCCACCAGGTTGGAGAGCTCCTGCCGGCGCATCATGACCATCACGGCGTCCTCCGGCGACTGCGCGGAGGTGTCCTCCACCAGGTCGCCGAACTGGGTCTCGCCCTCGTCGTCCACGGTCATGTTCAGGCTGACCGGGTCACGCGCCCAGTCCAGGACGTCCTTGACCCGGGACGCGGGCGCCTCCAGCTGCACCGCGATCTCCTCGGGCTCCGGGTCCCGGCCGAGCTCGCGCGCCAGTTCGCGCTGCACCCGCCGGATGCGCCCCAGCTCCTCGACCAGGTGCACGGGCAGCCGGATGGTGCGCGACTGGTCCGCTATGGAACGGGTGATCGCCTGGCGGATCCACCAGGTCGCGTAGGTGGAGAACTTGTAGCCCTTGGCGTAGTCGAACTTCTCGACCGCGCGGACCAGACCGGCGTTGCCCTCCTGGATCAGGTCCAGCAGCGGCAGGCCGCTTCGCGGGTAGCGCCGGGCGACGGCCACGACCAGCCGCAGGTTCGAGCGGATGAACAGGTCCTTGGCGCGATCCCCGGCCTCCGCGAGCCGCTCCAGTTCCTCGTTGGTGACGCCGTCCAGGCGCTCGCCATCGTCCAGGAGCTGCCGCGCGAAGACGCCGACCTCGACCGCCTTGGCCAGCTCGACCTCCTGCTCGGCGTCCAGCAACGGCGTCCGGGCGATCTCGTCCAGGTACATGCCCACCAGATCGCGGTCGGCCTCGACAACATCGCGGACAGTACTGGTGCTCTCGCGCTTGGTTCGGGCAACGGCACGGGTGGCCATGCGTGCTCCTCAATCAACTCCACGGCGACGAGTCCGGTTGACTCGTGCAACCGCCACGGATAACGATCCGAACCGGGACAACATTCCCGAGTCGCTCACTTTTCTCAGAAGATGCGTTATGCTGCGCCCTTCCGCCCCGGGTCGTCACCCGAGGCCGGAGGTTCTGTCCCTCTCCGTGACCGAGCCGGGCAGCCCCGGAGCGCCGGCCACGCGGGCGACTACCCCCTGCGTCGTTCCCGGACGGGCGACCGGGGGTGCCGACCCCCGGCACCTCGTCGTGCCGCGGGCGCTCACCCCTGCGCTTGCCCCATCCCCGCCCGTTCATCCCTTCGGACGAGCGATGCCGGGCATTGGTTCCCCGGCGCCGCCGTGGCCCCGCCGCACACCTCACCAGCCCCCGACGCCAGGCCGCCGAGCGCGCACGGACGGCGGCGTCCCGGAAGCCCGGGCACCGCAGCGCGGCCGGCCGCCGATCCGCTAGCCTGTCCTGCGGGCGTCCGCCAGGGCGCCGATCCCCGCCCCAGTAGCTCAGGGGATAGAGCACCGCTCTCCTAAAGCGGGTGTCGCAGGTTCGAATCCTGCCTGGGGCACAGCAGGGGCTCGTCCTGCCGCCGCGCGGCGGCAGGGGCGGGCCCCTTTTCGTCGTGGGCAACCCGATCGGCCGTCGGAACGGCCGGGATGGTAGGGGTTCACCGCGGGGCGCCGATCCACTCATCGAATTGTTCACCCAATCGAGTGAAGAGCATCGCCCTGGGCGAGACGGCACGCCTAGCCTGACTCCGGATGATCACCTGGATTGATGATCGTAGAATCCGAGTCGTCGGGGACCGAATCGCCGGGTGGTCATTCGCTGCGAATATCCGCGCGTATGAGCGATTGACTGAGGTGGGCCTGTGACGCGGTCGGTGGAGTCGGATGCGGGTTTCGAGGAGGGGCGGGCCCAGTTGAGCCTGGGCACGGCGGCGGCACGCAATCTGTCGACGACGACGAAGTCCGTCCCGCAGATGCAGGGCATCTCCTCGCGCTGGCTGCTGCGCGTACTGCCCTGGGTACAGGTCTCCGGCGGAACCTACCGGGTCAACCGCCGACTCACCTACACCGTCGGAGACGGACGCATCACCTTCTCCAACACCGGCAGCGAAGTACGCGTCATCCCCCCGGAACTCGGCGAACTCCCCATCCTCCGCGGATTCACCGACACCGCCGTACTCGAAACCCTCGCCGACCGATTCACCCAACACGAGTACTCCGCAGGCGACGTCATCGTCGAAGCCGGCCAGAGCGCCGACCGCGTCTACCTCATCGCCCACGGAAAACTCAACAAACTCGGCACCGGAAAGTACGACGACCTCACCGTCCTCGGCGTCCTCGCCGACGGCGAACACTTCGGCGACGAGACGCTCACCGGGCCGGCCAGCACCTGGGCCTACAGCATCAAGGCGCTGACCCGCACCACCGTGCTGTCGCTGACCCGCGAGGCGTTCCAGGAGATCAGCGCGCGCTCCGAGACGCTCCGCGGCCACCTGGACGCCCTCGCCGCCGCGCCCGCCCCGGCACGGAACAAGCAGGGCGAGGCGGCGATCGAGGTCGCCTCCGGGCACACCGGGGAACCGACCCTGCCCACCACGTTCGCCGACTACGAACTCAAGCCCCGCGAATACGAACTCAGCGTCGCCCAGACCGTTCTCCAGGTCCACACCAGGGTCGCCGACCTCTACAACGAACCCATGGACCAGATCGAACAACAGCTCCGACTCACCATCGAAGCCCTCCGCGAACGCCAGGAGAACGAACTCGTCAACAACCCCGAATTCGGACTCCTCCACAACGCCGACCTCAAACAACGCATCCACACCCGCAGCGGCCCCCCCACCCCCGACGACCTCGACGAACTCCTGGCCACGGTGTGGAAGGACCCGTCGGTGATCCTGGCCCATCCCCGGGCCATCGCCGCCTTCGGCCGGGAGTGCAACAAGCGGGGCATCTACCCGCAGGCCATCGACTTCGGGGGCCATTCGGTGCCGGCCTGGCGCGGCGTTCCGATGCTGCCGTGCAACAAGATCCCGGTGACCGGAACCCGCACCAGCTCCATCCTGGCACTGCGCACCGGCGAGGAGCGGCAGGGCGTGATCGGGCTGCACCAGACGGGGATTCCGGACGAGTACCAGCCGAGCCTGTCCGTGCGCTTCATGGGCATCAGCGAGAAGGCGATCATCTCCTACCTCGTCACCGCCTACTACTCCGCCGCCGTCCTCGTCCCCGACGCCCTCGGCATCCTCGAGGACGTCGAAGTCGGCAACTAGCCGAAGGCGCCCCGGGGGTCAGGGCGCCGGTTCGGGTGCGGTTCCGCCGCGGCAGGCGCGGCGGAACCGCCGGCCAACCAGGCCTACTTCTCATTACTGACGACCAGGATTGGTGGGGTGTTGTCGTGACGCGGTCGGTGGAGTCGGATGCGGGTTTCGAGGAGGGGCGGGCCCAGTTGAGCCTGGGCACGGCGGCGGCACGCAATCTGTCGACGACGACGAAGTCCGTCCCGCAGATGCAGGGCATCTCCTCGCGCTGGCTGCTGCGCGTACTGCCCTGGGTACAGGTCTCCGGCGGAACCTACCGGGTCAACCGCCGACTCACCTACACCGTCGGAGACGGACGCATCACCTTCTCCAACACCGGCAGCGAAGTACGCGTCATCCCCCCGGAACTCGGCGAACTCCCCATCCTCCGCGGATTCACCGACACCGCCGTACTCGAAACCCTCGCCGACCGATTCACCCAACACGAGTACTCCGCAGGCGACGTCATCGTCGAAGCCGGCCAGAGCGCCGACCGCGTCTACCTCATCGCCCACGGCAAACTCAACAAACTCGGCACCGGAAAGTACGACGACCTCACCGTCCTCGGCGTCCTCGCCGACGGCGAACACTTCGGCGACGAGACGCTCACCGGGCCGGCCAGCACCTGGGCCTACAGCATCAAGGCGCTGACCCGCACCACCGTGCTGTCGCTGACCCGCGAGGCGTTCCAGGAGATCAGCGCGCGCTCCGAGACGCTCCGCGCCCACCTGGACGCCCTCGCCGCCGCGCCCGCCCCGGCACGGAACAAGCAGGGCGAGGCGGCGATCGCGGTGGCCTCCGGGCACACCGGGGAACCGACCCTGCCCACCACGTTCGCCGACTACGAACTCAAGCCCCGCGAATACGAACTCAGCGTCGCCCAGACCGTTCTCCAGGTCCACACCAGGGTCGCCGACCTCTACAACGAACCCATGGACCAGATCGAACAACAGCTCCGACTCACCATCGAAGCCCTCCGCGAACGCCAGGAGAACGAACTCGTCAACAACCCCGAATTCGGACTCCTCCACAACGCCGACCTCAAACAACGCATCCACACCCGCAGCGGCCCCCCCACCCCCGACGACCTCGACGAACTGATCTCCCGACGTAGGAAGACGCGGTTCCTCCTCGCGCACCCGCGGGCGATCGCGGCGTTCGGCCGGGAGTGCACCAAGCGGGGCGTCTACCCGCAGTCCACGGAGGTCGAGGGGCACGCCGTGCTGGCCTGGCGCGGAATTCCCCTGCTGCCCTGCGACAAGATCCCGGTGACCGGGACCCACACGAGTTCCATCCTGGCGCTGCGCACCGGCGAGGAGGACCACGGCGTGATCGGGCTGCACCAGGCGGGTATTCCGCACGAGTACCAGCCGAGCCTGTCCGTGCGCTTCATGGGCATCAGCGAGAAGGCGATCATCTCCTACCTCGTCACCGCCTACTACTCCGCCGCCGTCCTCGTCCCCGACGCCCTCGGCATCCTCGAGGACGTCGAAGTCGGCAACTGATCGACGGCGCCGCCCGGCGCCCCATCGAGTGCCCGTGGTCCGCGCGGCGCCGCCCGGGCCCGACGGTTCCCCCGGCCCGACCGGGCGGGATCAGGGCTCGGGGCGGGCGCCGCGCGGTCGGCGGTCCCGCTCCGCGTCGGCCACCATCCGGTCGAGTTCCCGCCGTTCGCGGAGGGCACGGCCGCGGTCGGCGCGGGTCGCCTCGGTGATGTCCAGGAAGATCTGCTCCAGGGCGGGCCACCGCTCGGCCAGCTCGTGCTTGATCCGCACGGCGGCCTCCTCCACGTGCTCGCTCTCCAGGCCAGGCTCCAGGTCCACGCGCGCCGCCAGCAGGATCGTGTCGGGCCCCAGTCGCATGGTGAGCAGGGCCGTGACGGCGTCGATCTCCGGCTGGCGCTCCAGGAAGTCGGCCACGGCCTGGCGCAGTGCCGGGGCCGCCGCCTCGCCGACGAGTTCGTCGCGGGCGTTGCGGCCGAGCCGGTAGGCGACGTACATCAGCAGCAGCGCGATGCCGAGCGAGGCGGCGGCCTCCCAGGCGGCGGCGCCGGTCAGCAGGTGCAGACCGATGCCGCCCATGGCCAGCAGGACGCCGAGGACGGCCGTGGCGTCCTCGGCCAGGACGGTCCGCAGGGCCGGTTCGTCACCGTGCCGCAGCTCCTTGGAGAACCGGCGGCCCGAGGCGGCGGCGTGGCGACGGACCTGGAACAGGGCGCGGGTGAGCGAGATCCCCTCGGCGCCCAGCGAGACCAGCAGCACCACCAGGGCCACGGCGTAGCCGCCGTGGGGCTCCGCCTGGGGTGCGCGCAGGGCGTTCAGCCCCTGGTAGAAGGAGAAGCAGCCGCCCATCACGAAGATGCCGACGGCGGCGAGCAGCGACCAGAAGAAACGTTCCTTGCCGTAGCCGAAGGGGTGGCGGGCGTCCGGTCGGCGCCGGCTGCGGGTGAGCGAGGTGAGCAGGAACACCTCGTTCAGGCTGTCGGCGACGGAGTGCGCGGCCTCGGAGAGCATGGCGGGGGATCCGCTGACGAGTCCGCCGACGACCTTGGCGCAGGCGATGGCCAGGTTGGCGGCCAGGGCGACGAGGACGGTCCGCCGGGTGTGGACGGTGTCGCCGCCGCCGGGTGGCCGGGGGGCGGGCGGCGCATGCGGATCCTCCACGGTCGGCCTCCTCCTCTCCTCTGGTCCTCCTTCCCCGGCCGCGTGGGCGGGGCCTGTCAGCGGAGTGGCTACCCGGCGCCCGCCGTGGCACGCCTGTGCGGACGGCGGCCGGTGGAGGTGTGGCGGCCGGCGGCCGGTGGGGCGTGGGGTGGCGGCACGGCCGGCGGAGGGCTGGTGGGCGGGCCGGGGCGGGAGGTGCGGCGGGAAACCCGGTGGACGAACACCGCCCCTTCTGCAAATATATGCGGCGGACCGTATATTCATAACACCAGGGGTTGGGATGACCGAGCACGGCGGCTGGCCGATCGGATTCACCGGATACACCGGGCGCGGCGGCATGCGGGCGGACGGCGACGACATCTCCATCGTCGTCTCGGACCGTCCGACCACCAGCGCCGCGATGTTCACCCGCAGCCGCTTCGCCGCACCGAGCGTGCGGCTCAGCCGGCGGCACACCGCCGCCCGGCGCTTCCGCGCCGTGGTGACCCTGGCGCAGAACGCCAACGTGGCCACCGGCCGTCGCGGGGAGGAGAACACCGCCGAGGTGGTGCGCCGGACGGCCGCGCTGCTCGGGGTCGCGGAGGAGGAGGTGCTGATCGGCGCGACCGGCGTGATCGGGCGCCCGCTCCCCATGGAGACCATCCGCGCGCACTTCGACGCCCTCCCGGCACCGGCCCCGGCCGGCGGCGCGGCCGGCGCGGCGGGAGGGGTCGGCGGGCGGTTCACGGCGGATCCGGAGGCGGTGGCCCGCGCCATGATGACCACGGACACCCGCCCCAAGACCCACACCCGCACGGTGGGCCCCGCCCGGATCACGGCGGTGGCCAAGGGCGTCGGCATGCTGGAGCCGAACATGGCGACCATGCTGGCCTACCTGTTCACCGACGCCGCGGTGGAGCCGGAGGAACTCGACCGGGCGCTGCGCGCCGCCGTCGACCGCAGCTTCAACTGCCTCAGCGTGGACACCGACACCTCCACCTCCGACACGGTCGCCGTGCTGGCCAACGGCGCGGCCGGCCCGGTCGACCCCGGGGAGTTCGCGGCGGCCCTCGCCGACGTCTGCCTCGACCTCACCCTCCAGATGGCCCGGGACGGCGAGGGGGCCACCAAGCTGCTCACCGTGTCCGTGGACGGCGCCCGGGACGGCGCGCAGGCCCGGCGGGTCGCCAAGGCCGTGGTCAACTCGCCGTTGGTGAAGACGGCCGTGCACGGGGCCGACCCGAACTGGGGCCGGGTGCTGATGGCGGTCGGCAAGAACACCGAGGAGACCGACATCGATCCGGAGCGGGTGGTGGTGCGCTTCGGCGATCTGCCCGTCTACCCGGAGGAGCCGGAGGGGACCTTGCTGGAGGAGGTCACCGCGCTGCTGCGCCGGGACGAGGTGACCATCCGGGTCTCGCTCGGCATCGCCGACGGCGCCGCCACCGTCTACGGTTGCGACCTCTCCGCGGGGTACGTCCGTGTCAACGCGGACTACACCAGCTGATCATCCGACCAGGGGCGGTGCCCGTCCCGGCCGCGGCGGGCACCGCTTTTCGGAAGGCACCCCGGAGAAGAATCTGACGCTTATTCAGTTCATATCGCCGATCACGCTTCGACACGACTGATACTCAATCAGTTTCCTTGTCGCGGGCGGAAGCTGGGTCACGCGGCCGGGACGCCCGGGGCTTTCGCAATTCCCCGGGAATGGCCCGAAAGGTGCAACCCCCGGGGAGCGGGCGCGCGTCACTGCCTGTCGAGGGTGGAAGTGCCCTGGGTATTTCCCGGCGGCGCGCGGAGCAGTAGCAGGAAGAGACGGACATGGTGAATCACGACGGCCACGCCTTCGGGCTGGACCGGCTGGCCTACAGGGTCCTCGTGGCGGGGGCGCAGCTGTCCCGCAGACTCCGCGCCGGGGCCGTCACCACCGACCTGCTGATACGGGCCCTGTGCTACGACGTGACCACCGACGTCGCCGCTGCCGTGCTGCCCGCGGATCCGCAGGCCGGTGGGCGGCTGGCGTCCCGGGTGGCGGGGGCCGGCGGAGCCGTGCGGGGGCGCGGACCGCAGGCACAGGCCGCCGCCCTGGCCCTGGAGGCGGCGCCCCGGCCGGCCGCCCGCGGCCTGACGACGGGTGAGGTGGTGGACGCGGCGGACGCCGCCTGGGCGGACGGGCTGCTGGCCCGGGCGGCGTCCGCCAGCGTCCACCGGGGTCTGGTGTCCGGCCGCGCGGCGGCGGAGCCGGCCTGGAGCGACGCGGCACGCGCGGCCGTGCTGCGGGCCAGGCACGAGGCCGTCTCGCGCGGGGCGGTGGAGCTGGACTGCGCGCACCTCGCGCTGGGGCTGCTGCACGACCCGGAGAACACCGCCTGCCAGGCCCTGCGCGCCGAGGGGGTCGACCTGACGGCCGTCCGGGAGGCGCTGCGCGCCCAGGCCGGCCGCGGCGGCGCCCGGCCGGCGTCGCCGGCTGGCCCGGCGGGGGGCACCGCGGAGGCCGGACCCCGACTGCCGCCGCGGCCGGCTCCGGGAGCGGGGACGACGGGAGCGGGGACGGCGGCGGGTTTTCGGCCGGGGGCGGGGCCGGCGGGGCGCCTGCGGAGCGCGGAGCAGGCCGCGGCCGCCCGGTCCGCCCTGCGCCCGCGGCTGCGCGGCTGGGCGGGCCACTGAGCGACGCGTCACCCCCGGCCCGGGCCGGTGGCGACGCGGCAGGGGCCGGCGGGTGACGCGGAAGGGGCCCGCGACCTGGAGGTCGCGGGCCCCTTCGTGTGTCCGCCGGGCGGTTCCGTGCCCGCCCGGGGCCGCCCGGGGGCGCCCTGGAGGAAGGGGGTGCCCTAGAGGATGCGGGTGAGGCGGTCCCAGAAACCGGGTTCGGTGAGGTCCTCCTGGAGCGCGAGCGGCACGCTGGTGACGCCGGCTCCCTCGCCGGTGGTGAGCGTGGCGAGCGGCTCGCCGGCCGGGGCCTCGTGCGGGACGGTCCCGGAGGCGTCCGGCCCGTCGGCCTCCGCCTCGCCGGCGGCCTGTTCGGCGTCCTCGGCCTCAGGAGCGCCGGCGCGGGCGTCCACCCGCACGGTGAGCCCGGGCCAGCCGACCGCGGTGACGTCCGCGGTGGCCACCAGCGGCGTGGTGTTGCCGAGCCCGTCGTCGACCTCGGCGACGACCTCGCCCTGCTCGGCGACGGTCTGCGCGGTGAGCGCGTCCCCGGCGGCCACGATCAGTTCCCGGCTGCGCTCCAGGGCGGTGTCCAGGATGGAGGTGCCGTCGAACTGCCCGAGCACGGCGCCGACGATCAGCTGCGTGGTGCCGCCCACCTCCTTCTCCGCCGCGAACAGCAGGCAGCCGCCGGCGCTGGTGGTGGAGCCGGTCTTGATGCCGATCACGCCGTCCCGGGTGAGCAGCGCGTTGTTGTTGTACAGGCGCGGGTTGTGCGGGAGGTCGAGCTGGGGGGTGGCGACGATCTCCCGGAAGGTCGGGTCCTGCATGGCGGCCTGGGCGAGCCTGATCAGGTCGGAGGCGGTGCTCACGGTCTCCGGATCCAGCCCGGAGGGGTCGGTGAAGGTGCTGTTGGTCATGCCGAGTTCCGCGGCGGTGGCGTTCATCTTGTCGACGAACGCCTCCTCCGAGCCGGCGTCCCACCGGGCGAGCAGCGCGGCGATGTTGTTGGCGGAGGGGATCAGCAGCGCCTCCAGGGCGGTGCGCTGGGTGAACTCCTGGCCCTCCACGACCCTGATGGCCGACTGCCCCTCGGCGACCCGCGCCTCGTAGGAGGCGGCCTCCTCGGCGTCCACCGTGATGGTGGGGCCGGCCTCGTCGGGCCCGAGGGGGTGGTCGCGCAGCAGGATGTACGCGGTCATCACCTTGGTGATGCTGGCGATCGGGCGCGGCTCGTCGCCCCCGGAGGAGCCGAGGGAGCCGAGGCCGACGACCTCCACGGCGGCCTGGCCCTCGGACGGCCAGGGCAGCTGGGGGGTCTCGCCCTCGAAGGCCACGGTGGCGGCCAGCACCGAGCGCACGGTGGGGTCCGGCAGCGGCCGGATCATCTGGGCGATCGCCAGCAGGCCGAAGAGCAGCACGGCGAGGGTGCCCCAGATGCGGACGCGGCGCATCACCAGTTGCAGCCGGGTGGGCGGCTTGTTGGTGAGGGCGGCGAGCAGCTGCATCGGCGGCAGCGGCTGGCCGTCCGGTCCGATCACCGGCGCGGGCGGGACGCTCGCCGGCACCTGTCCCGAGGCGCCGGCCCGCAGGGTGTGCGCCGGAGGGGCGGGCGGGACGACGGACGGCGTGGCGCCGGGCGGCATGGCCACCGGGAGCGGCCGGGTCCCCGGGTCGCCGTTCCCGGCCGCCCCCGCCGCCCCCGCCGCGTCAGGCGGGGTGGACGGGGTGGGTGGGGTGGCGGCGCGGCGCAGCTGAGCGACACCGAACGCCATCGTGCGGTTGTCCGGCGTGTGGTTGTCAGGCGTGTGGTTGTCAGGCGTACGGGTGTCCGGCGTGTCGCCGTCCCGGGTGGCGGTGGCGGACGCGCCGGCGTTCGGGGTGCCGTCCGCGTCGCCGGCCGACCGGGGCGCGGCGGCGGGCGGGAGGGGGGCGTCCGTGCCGCCGTCCGCGCCGTTTTCCTGGCGCGGAGGTTTCTGGGACGTGAAATCCTCCGCCTTTTCTTTTTCCTTGCGGTCGTGGAGGTTGTGTTCGTCGTCTTCCGCGTCGATGCTGGGTCGCAGGTTCCACGCGGGGGCCCGGAGCACCGTGGTGGTGTCGACGTCGACGCCCTCCTCCCCCACGACGTGCCGCCCGGCGTCCGCACGGTCCTCGCCGGCCCCGCCGTCCTCATCGTCCTCGTCGTCCGGTTCCGCCTCCGCGGCGTTCCCGTTCCCGCCCTTCCGGGGGGCGTCCTCGGGCTCCGCGGGGCCCCGCGTTCCGGGCGCGGGCCCGTTCGAGGGCTCATCGGGGTCGCCGCGCCCCTCCACCGGTGCGGGGTCCGGTTCCCCCGGCGGGTTTTCGTCGCCGCCCGCTGTGGTATCGATACTCTCGGTCACTTCGGCAGCGTCGCCGGAGTGGGACGACTCGGCGGACGCCTCCGCGGAGACGCCATCAGCTATGTCTGATTCGTCCGCATTCGCCGCGCCGAGTTCCCCATCGGCCCCCCTTGAGTCCGAATCGTTATCCAGGGCTTCCCGGTCATCGGACGATCCACTGGGAGCGCTCCCACTCACCCCCGTGACCTCCGCCTCCACCGGGTCGACGGGCGCCTCGGCGCCGGCCGCGGCGACCCCCGGGCGGCGGAGCAGAGCCGTCCGGTTGAGCAGCTCCGCGCGGTTGAGGTGAACCGTGCGCGCGTCCACCGGCGGAAGGTCGATCCGGGGCGCGTCGCCGTGCGGCGGGCGCGGCGGCACGGCCTGGTCCGACGATCGGCCGACCGCCGGCGAGCCGCCGTCAGCACCGGCCGTGACCTGCGCTTTCGCCCCCGCCGGCAGTTCCCGAGCGCCCTGGCTCGGGGAAGTGGTGGGCGCGTTCGCGCCCGCGTCCGGCTCCTGCTGTCGGGGGGACTCGCCCACCGTGGATCCACCTCCACACAACCGACGGGGCACCCCAAACACGGGCGCCCCGCTCGACCGTTCCGAACCGTCGCGCGCCGACCCGGCGGGCCGCCGGGAGGCGGTCCGCTGGAGGGTGCGCTGTTTGACTCTTGGACGAAGGACGTACACCGTCCGGTTCCCGCGCCGCCGCCTCAAGGCACTCTCGACAAGGCGTTGTGAGAGGGGTCACTCTGTGAACCATCCACGCGGGGAGGCATGGATGGACATGAGCCGCAGAACACTGCCCGAGGAACTGCTGCTGCTTGCTCTGGACCCTGGGACGGGTACCTTGGCGCAGCCGCAGACCCTGGACCTCGGGCTCGCCGGAGCGCAGCTCGTCGAGCTGGCGATGGCACGTCGAATCACCCCGGACGGGGACCGGATGGTCGTGGTGATGCCGCGGCCGACCGGCGATCCGATGCTCGACTCGGCGCTGGAGTCACTGCGCCGCCGCGGCAGCGCGGCACGCGCCGCCGACTGGATCGGCGGGCCGCGCCTGGGACTCCGGCACACCTACCTGGCACACCTGGAGAGGTGCGGACTGGTCAGTTCGGAGACCGTCACCTCGTGCGCGATGCTGCCGACCACGCGCTACCACGCGGTGGACCCGGAGCTGTCGACCGGCATACGGCACCGGGTGGACTCGGCGGTGCGCACGGGCTCGCCGCCGGACTGCCGCACGGCCGCGCTGTCCTCGCTCGCCCACGCGGTGGGCCTGGGCAAGCACCTGTACCCCGGGAACGAGGGCAGGTCGAGCCGCTCCCGGCTGCGTGACCTGGTGCGTCACGACCCCTTCGGGGGCATGGTGGCGCAGGCCGTGATCGCGGTGCAGAACGGCGGCCAGGCCCGTGCCACCGGGCTGTCCCGCCGCTCCGGCGCGGCGACCACCCGGATCGACGGAGGAATGGCGCGCGTCACCGCACGCTGACGCGGGCGGTGACGACTGTGGAACGGCCCGGAGGGCCGTCCGGACCCGGCAGGCGCGGTCCGGACGGCCCTCCGGCGTAACCGGGGCGCGCTCGGGCGGTCACACGCCCGAGCGCGCCACCGCGCGCGGCGGCGCACGCCATGGCGCCGTGCGACGCCGCCCGTAGCGCGGCCCGTCCCCCCGCGCCCGCGCCCACCGAGCCCCGTGGTGCCCCACGGACGTCCGCGCCGGCCGCCGCCCATCCACATCCCTTCAGCCCCATGCGTCCCGCTCTTCACCGGGCGTTCGCGGCTTCGGGGGGTCGACGCCTTCCCTTCGGCCTCCCTGAGCCGCGAACCGCGCTCGGTGGGCGCGACGGACGGGCCGGGAGAGGCGGGCGATGCCGGTGGGACTCCTGGGGGCCGGGGGCGTGCGGGCGGGCGAGACGGGCGCTCGAACGCGCGCGGAGTGGCGTGCCGGCGCGCGTCACCGGCGCGCGCCACGGCCTGGCAGGTGGGATTCTGGAGCGCAACATACCGTGTCATATCGGACAGTCAGGCGGTAATCGTCCCCGCCAAGTGGCATGCTGCCCAGCACCCGCGGTTCCGTTCCACGCCATCGCGGACCTGACGCCCTCCCGACCGGCCGTCACCGGCCCCACGACGGGAGACGAGCGCGCGGGACGGGCGGGGAGCGGAGGGGGCGGCACGGCGACCCGGTGGGGCAGGCCGGCGCCCCGACCGCGTGCGCATCGGGTCCTTCCCGCCCCCCGGAGGTGCACCGGCATGGCCACGCAGATCAACCCCACCATTCGCAGGCGCCGCCTCGGCTCGGAGCTGCGCAAGCTCCGCGAGGCCAGGGGGATGACCTCCGAGGAGGTGGCCTCCGCCCTGCTCGTCTCCCAGTCCAAGATCAGCCGGCTGGAGAACGGCCGCCGGTCGATCAGCCCGCGGGACGTGCGCGACCTGTGCCAGGTCTACGGGGTCAACGACGCGGCGCTGGTCGAGGGCCTGATGTCGATGGCCCGGGAGTCCCGGCAGCGGGGCTGGTGGCACGAGTTCGGCGACATCACCTACAGCGTCTACATCGGCCTGGAGGCGGACGCCGCGCAGATCTTCAACTACGAGTCGCTGATCATCCCCGGCCTGCTGCAGACCCAGGCGTACGCGGAGGCCCTGGAGGTCGCCGTGCAGCCGGAGGAGACCGGCTCGGAACGCCGGGTCGCGGTGCGGATGAAGCGCAAGGACCGGCTCACCGGCGAGAACCCGCTGCGGTTCTGGGCCGTGATGGACGAGGCCGCGCTACGCCGGATGGTGGGCGGGCCGGCCACCATGCGCGAACAGCTGACGCACCTGCTGGAGATTACCGAACTCAAGCACGTCACCATCCAGGTGCTGCCCTTCGATAAGGGAGCGCATCCGGGAATGATGGGCTCTTTTTCTCTCGTGGAGTTCCCCGATTCGGCCGATAGTTCCGTGGTGTACGTCGAAGGGGTGACGGGCGACCTCTATCTGGAGCGGGAGGCGGACGTTCGTCGCTATACCGTCATGTATGAACATCTGCGCGCGGAGGCACTGGGGACAACGGAAACACAGGAGCTTATCGCTCGTATGTCCGAGGAGCTTGCCGATGACGGAGCGGGCCAGGAGTACCGAGGTGCTCTGGCGGAAGAGTAGTTACAGCGGGGCGGGACAGTGTGTGGAGGTGGCCGCGCCCGGCGCCATGCTGGTCACGGTGCGGGATTCGAAGAATCCCGACGGGCCGCGGCTGGCCTTCACGGCGGGGGCCTGGTCCGCCTTCGTCACGTCCACCCGGGGCGGGGATTTCGAGAGGGGTTGACGGCCGGGGCGGGCACGGGGCACGGGGGCACGGGCGGGCAGCGGGGGCAGGGCGGGGTCGGGGAAACGGGCAGGGGGGACGGGCAGCGGTCGGCAGGGATCGGTGGCGAGGGGCGGCGAGGGCGGGGCAGCGGGTTCGGTGGGGCGGGGGCGACAGGGCGGGGCGGTGGGGCGGGAGGATCGCGGGGGCGCGGGGCTCACGCCGTCCCGGCCGGCGGGAGCCGGTCGGCCAGCGCCGCCGCGAACTCGTCGGCCAGCCGTTCGATGGTGGGGCGTCCCTCCAGACGCTCCAGCCACTCCCCCGGCAGCGCGCGGGCGAGCGCGTCCCCGCCGTGCAGGGCGCCGAGCAGGTTGCCGGTGACCGATCCGGTGGAGTCGCTGTCCCCGCCGTGGTTCACCGCGAGGAGCAGCGCGGCGGCCGGGTCTGGTTCGGCGAGCAGGCAGTAGACGGCCATCGCCAGGGCCTCCTCGGCCGTCCAGCCCTGCCCCAGCGCGCACAGCGCCTCCACCGACGGCCCGCCGCCCTCGGTGGTGTCGCGGATCGCCGCGGCCAGGGCGGCGGACAGCGCCCCGGTGGTCTCGTGGTGCTCGGGCCAGGTGGCGGCCAGGGCGGCGGCCGACCGCACCGCGTTCACCGGCGGCGCGCCGTGGACCAGCGCGTGGACGACGGCGGCCAGCGCCCCGGCGGACAGGTAGCCGGTCGGGTGGCCGTGGGTCAGCACCGAGCACTCGACGGCGAGCCGGAAGGCCTGCTCGGCCGTCAGGTCGGGCAGCAGTCCGAACGGCGCGGCCCGCATCACCGTGCCGCAGCCCTTGCTGCCCGGGTTCTTCGGCTCGGCCAGGGTGCCCGGGCGGTCGTTGGACAGGCCGGAGACGCAGGCCGTTCCGGGGGCGCGCAGGTCGTGCAGCCACTGCTCGCCGATCAGCCAGCCGTCCTCGGGGGCCGGGTGCGCGGGGGGAACCGAGACGTCCACCTGGGTGGAGCGCCAACGCAGGTAGGCGCGGTGCACCTCGATGACGTCCCGCGGGCGGGAGGTGCCGGCGAGCATCCGGGCGGCCAGGTCGGCGGCGTCGGCCGGCTCCGCCGCGATCACCCCGGCCGCGCCGAGGTGGCCGGCCGACGACCGGGCGCCGACGGCCCCGGACGGCGGCGCGGGCCGCGACGGCTCGCCGTCGTGCCGGGTGGCGAGGAGGAGTCCCTCGACGGTGAAGAGGGTCATCTGGGTGTCGTCGGTGACGGCCCCGAGCCGCCGGTACGCGGGCACGTATCCGGTCACCCCGGCCGGGCCGTGCTGGGCGCGGATCCGACTGAGCGAGTCGAACTCGATGCCGGCCCCGAGGGCGTCGCCCACGGCTCCGGCGAGCAGACAGCCGCGCACCCGGTCGCGCAGCCGCGCCGCCCCGGACGGTCCGTCGGCCGGGGCGTCCCCGGCCGCGGCGTCGCCGAAGGGCGGCGTGGTGGGGGCGGGCGTGCGCAACCAGCCGGCGGCGGCGCGCCGGGCGGCCGTCACCCGGCCGCCGGCCGGTCCCTCCGGCTGACTTCCGCCCTGAGTCGTGCTCTGCCGCGTCACGGTTCCCCCAAGCCTTCGCCGCGTCGGCGGCCCTCCCGCGAGGGCGCCGGGGGCAGCCTAGTGGTGGAGCACTCCCGCGCCATAGCGGCGCGCGGTAGTTCGCCGCGGCGTGCGGCGGCCCGGCGGTCGGGAGTGCGCGCGCCACCGGCGCGCGCCACCCGGGCCCGCGCACCTGCGCGCGGGGGCCCTGGGGGCGCCCGTCCAGTCGTTCCGGCTCAGACGTTCGGGCTCGGGCGTTCCGGCTCAGTCGTTTCGGTCGGCCGTGACCAGCGGGAGCAGGTCCGGCAGCCGGCCGCCCGAGGCCAGGGCCGCGGCGCGCCGTTCCTCCGGCACCTCCCCGTAGGTGGTGGTGCGCTGCCGGGAGGGACGGCCGGCCAGCTCGGCGATGGCCTCCAGCTCGGCCACCGACTTGTAGCTGCCCCAGGAGGAGCCGGCCATCCGGGAGATGGTCTCCTCCATCAGGGTGCCGCCGAGGTCGTTGGCGCCGCCGCGCAGCATCCGCGCCGCGCCCTCGGCGCCCAGCTTCACCCAGCTGGTCTGGATGTTGTCGATGCGGCCGTGCAGCAGCAGCCGCGCCATGGCGGTGACCGCGCGGTTGTCCCGCATCGTGGGGCCGGGGCGGGCGATGCCGGCGAGGTAGACCGGGGCGTTGGTGTGGACGAACGGCAGGGTGACGAACTCGGTGAACCCCACCCCGCCGGCCGCCAGCGACTCCTCCTGCACCCGGGCCAGCAGCCGCAGGTGGGCCAGCCAGTGGTGCGGGGCGTCCACGTGCCCGTACATCATCGTGGAGGAGGAGGGCAGGCCCAGCCGGTGGGCCGTGGTGACCACCTCCACCCAGGTGGCGGCCGGCAGCTTGCCCTTGGTGAGGATCCAGCGGACGTCGTCGTCGAGGATCTCCGCGGCCGTGCCGGGGATGGAGTCGAGGCCGGCCTCCTTGGCCGCGGCCAGCCACTCCTCGATGGACAGGCCGGTCCGGGCGGCACCGTTGACCACCTCCATCGGCGAGAAGGCGTGCACGTGGATGCCGGGCACCCGCCGCTTCACCTCGGCCGCGATGTCGAAGTAGGCGGTGCCGGGCAGGTCGGGGTGGATGCCGCCCTGCATGCAGACCTCGGTGGCGCCCACCTGCCACGCCTGCTCGGCCCGCTCGCCGACCTGCTCCAGGGAGAGGGTGTAGGCGTCGGCGTCGGTGCGGCGCTGGGCGAAGGCGCAGAACCGGCAGCCGGTGTAGCAGACGTTGGTGAAGTTGATGTTGCGGGTGACGCAGTAGGTGACGGTGTCGCCGACGGTGTCCCGGCGGACGGCGTCGGCGATGGAGCAGAGCGCGTCGAGCGCCGGCCCGTCGGCGTGGAAGAGGGCCAGCGCCTGGTCGTCGTCCAACCGGGTCGGGTCGTCGGCGGCGGTGGCCAGGGCGGCGCGCAGCTCGGCCGGGAGCCGTTCCGGGGCGGTCCGGCCGGTGGCCCGGTCGGCGGCCTGGGGCTGGTTCGGAGCCTGCGGCTGGTTCGGTGCCTGGGTCGGGGCCTGCTCCTGGGGCTGGGTCGGGGCGGGGACCGGGGCGGGCGCGGTGCCGGCGGCGCCACCGGCCGTCCCGGCGGTCCGCTCGGCCTGTTCGCGCAGTTCCTCCCAGTCCCCGTAGACGGAGTCGAAGTCGCCGCGGCGGTCGCCGGTGCGCCCCTCGGTGTCGATGGCGGTGTGCAGGTCGGTGCGGCCGGTGCCGGCGGCCGTGCTGGGGAAGGCGTCCTCCGGCTCCTGCCAGGGCAGCCCGCTCGGCGTCACCCCCTCCCGGGCCAGGCCGGTGGCCGGGTCGGCCAGCGCGGTGACGTGCGGCAGCAGGCGCGGGTCGAGCCAGGGCTCGCCGAGCCTGACGTACTCCGGGTGGATGGTCAGCCGCTCCCGCAGCTCGAACCCGGCGTCCCGGGTGCGGGCGGCGAGGTCGTCGATCTGCGGCCAGGGGCGCTCGGGGTTGACGTGGTCGGGGGTGAGCGGGGAGACGCCGCCCCAGTCGTCGATGCCGGCCCTGATCATCAGCCCGTACTCGTCGTCCACCAGGTTCGGCGGGGCCTGGATGCGCACGGACGGGCCGAGCACCAGGCGGGCGACCGCGATCGCGGCGGCCAGCTCCTGCGCCTCCGCGTCCGGCATGCCGCGCATCGCGGTGTCCGGCTTGGCCCGGAAGTTCTGCACGATCACTTCCTGCACGCCGCGGTAACGGCGGGCGACCCGGCGGATCGCGAACAGCCCGTCGGCGCGCTCGGCCATCGTCTCGCCGATGCCGATGAGCAGGCCGGTGGTGAACGGCACGGCGGAGCGGCCGGCGTCCTCCAGGACGCGCAGCCGCACGGCGGGCTCCTTGTCCGGGGAGCCGTAGTGCGGGCCGCCGCGCTCGGACCACAGCCGCGTCGCGGTGGTCTCCAGCATCATCCCCATGGAGGGGGCGACCGGCTTGAGGCGCTGGAAGTCAGTCCAGCCGAGGACGCCGGGGTTGAGGTGCGGCAGCAGCCCGGTCTCCTCCAGGACGCGGACGGCCATGGCGCGCAGGTAGGCGAGGGTGGAGTCGTAGCCGTGGGCGTCGAGCCACTCGCGGGCCTCGGGCCACCGGTCCTCGGGGCGGTCGCCCAGGGTGAACAGGGCTTCCTTGCAGCCGAGGGCGGCGCCGCGGCGGGCGATGTCGAGCACCTCGTCCGGCGAGAGGAAGAGGTGCTCGCCGGCGGCGCGCAGCTTGGCCGGGGCCACGGCGAAGGTGCAGTAGTGGCAGCGGTCGCGGCACAGCCGGGTGAGCGGGATGAAGACCTTGCGGGAGTAGGTGATGACGCCGGGGCGGCCGGCGGCGTCGAGGCCGGCGTCCCGGACGCGGGTCGCGCTGAGGCAGAGTTCGTCGAGGTCCTCGCCGCGGGCGTGCAGTAGGACGGTCGCCTCGGCCGGGTCCAGCGCGACGGCGTCGCGGGCGCGGCGCAGCGCGCGGCGCATGGCGGTGCGGGTGGGTGGCTCCTCCGACCGCGGTGGTCGCGCGCCGGGCGGCGTGGTGGGGGCGGGCAGGTCCGGCACCGGGTGTACCTGGAGGGGCGTGTCCTGGAGGGGCGTGGCCTGCTGGGTGGCCTCCTGGCTCCCGGTCCGGTCGGGGGACTCGCCACCGGTCGCGGTGTTCGGCATCCTGATCATCCCTCCAGCGTGGTGCGCGTGGTGCGGTGCGTGGTGCGGCTGCGTTGTGGGGGTGTCGGTGGGGTCTCGGTGGGGCGTGCGGCGCGGAGTGGACATCGTGTCATCCACCCCTCATGCGTGATCACGCACCCCACGCGCCACGCCGCCGCTTCCACCGGGCGGGGCCGCCCCGGCCGACCGGCCCCGCCCCGCCCCGACCGCTCGAAGGTTCACCGGAGTTGTCCACAGCCCGGAAGGGGGACTCCCGCCACGCCGAGCCCGCGTGGGAGCGTGGAAATCGGGGGGACCCACCAGGGCTCCCCCAGGCGTGGTTGAGCGTTCACCAACTCGCTGGTCAGCCGGGCCGCCCGCCAGCCCGCTAGCCCGCTTCCAGCCCGGCCGCCCGTCGCTCCCGTCGGCCGCCCACGCCCGCTCCGGCCCTCCGGTTCCCAGCCCTCCGGCCCTCCGGCCCTCCGGCCCTCCGGCAGCAGGCCGGGTCAGATGCCCGGGGTTTCGCGGGCGGCGCTGTGGCGTTCGATCAGGTCGATGACGTCCTCCAGCCGGCCCCGCCGCGCCAGCGCGGCGCGCTGCCGCACGGCGCCGTTCCCCTCCACCCGGACGGCCTTCACCATCGCCTCCACCTGGTCCGCGACGCCGTCGCGGACCAGCGCCGGGGTGACCCAGGCGAGCAGCCGCGCCAGCAGGTCGGTGGCCGGCATCAGCCGCCCGGTGGCCGGGTCCATCCCGTACCCCTCCAGGCCGTCCCGGGCGGCCCGCCAGTAGGCGGCGCGCAGCAGTTCCTGCGGCACGGCCACCGCCTCGTCGTGCCCGTTCAGCGCCTGGGTGGCGATGGCGCGCACCAGCAGGGCCGTCAGCACGCTCTCGTCCACGGTCAGCGGCACGTCACAGGTGCGGATCTCCAGGGTGGGCACGTGCGTGCTGGGCCGGATGTCCCAGTAGAGCATCCGCTCCTCCGGCACGGCCCCGCCCTCGATGACGGCGTCCCGCAGCGCGGTCCAGTGCTCCGGGCTCTCCAGGTAGGGGGTGGGGCCGACGACCGGCCAGCGCGACCAGAGGATCGCCCGCCAGCTCGCGTATCCGGTGTCCCGGCCGCGGTAGATCGGGGAGTTCGCGGTGAGCGCGAGCAGCGAGGGCAGCCACAGCCGCAGGTGGTTGCTGACCCGGACGGCGGCGGCCGGGTCGTCCAGCCCGATGTGCACGTGGCATCCGCACTGGGTCTGCTCCTCCAGCAGTTCCCGGTAGGTGTCGTGCAGCAGGCGGTACCGGGGGTTGGGGGTGGGCCGGTGCGGCGGGGCGGGGTCGGCGAGGGGGACGGCGACGGCCATCAGGCGGGCGCCGGCCCGTTCGGCGGCGGCGGCGAGGGCGCGGCGCATGGCGGTGATCGAGGCGCGCAGTTCGGCTGACGAACCGCAGACCTCGGTGGCGCCCTCCACCTGGTAGGACTGGTACTCCGTCTGGGCCCGGGGCCCGAGCAGGGCCGCGGCGTCGTCGGCCACCTCGTGGCCGAAGGGAGCTATCCGCCCGCTGTCCGCCTCCAGGAGGAGGTACTCCTCCTCGACCCCCATGGTGAGCGCGCCCGGGGCAGCGCTCCACGACTCCAGTTGCACGCCGACCACCCGCCCTGCATCGTCCCGTGCAGGCACTGACCGCGTTGTCAGCCCTGAATGACCACCGGTGCTGTGTACCGCCGACCTCTCGGTGTGCCCGCTCAGCGGTACTCCTCCTCAGCGAGGTGGTGCCCGGCCGCCCGGCGCGCGGCGCGCGTGGGGTGCGCTCGCCCGTCCGCACGCGCGGCCATGGCACCTCTCCTTCCCGTGGGCGGGCGGGGAGGGCGTGTCACGTCGCACTCCCGCGCCGGCGCACCACACCCGGCAGGGTCCGATGCGTACCCGCGCGGGCACGACGGGTATGCGCGCCGTTCCTTGATTGGCCGATTCGCACCAGTGTGCGCCTGACGTCCCGCATCGGTCGAGGGGCGGTGGGGCGGCGGTCGGCGGCCGGTCGGCGGCCGGTCGCCGGTGGTGCCCGGTACTGGCCTGAGGCCGCCGCAGGTGGGCACACTGGTCCCATCACTGGTTACTCGCTGGTAATCACGGGTGAGGACGGAAGGGGCGTGCAGCCATGACAGGCGTGACGGGAACGGACGGCGGGCTCGGTGGTGCCGGCGGGCCGGGAGCGGCCTACCTGGTGGAGGCGGTGCGCACGCCGGTGGGCCGGCGGGGCGGCGGCCTGGCCGGCGTGCACCCGGCGGACCTCGGCGCGGCGGCGATCACGGCCCTGCTGGAACGCTCCGGGATCGACCCCGCCGTGGTCGACGACGTGGTCTTCGGCTGTCTGGACCAGGTGGGGCCGCAGGCCGCCAACGTCGCCCGCACCTGCTGGCTGGCGGCCGGCCTGCCGGAGCACGTGCCGGGCGTGACGGTGGACCGCCAGTGCGGTTCGGCGCAGCAGGCGCTGCACTTCGCCGCGCAGGCGGTGATGAGCGGCACGGCGGACGTGGTGGTGGCCGGCGGCGTGCAGAACATGTCCCAGATCCCGCTGGGCACCGCGCTCGGCGTGGCGCCGGCGCCGCTGCCCGGCCCGGGCGGCACCGAGGTGCGGCCGCCGGCCGACCCGTACTCGGGATCCGCCGGCTGGGTGGCCCGGTACGGGGACCAGCCGGTGACGCAGTTCCACGGGGCGGAGCTGATCGCCGAGCGCTGGGACATCTCCCGCGCCGAGATGGAGGAGTTCGCGCTGCGCAGCCACCGCCGGGCGGTGGCTGCGATCGACGCCGGCCTGTTCGACCAGGAGATCGTCCCGGTGGCCGGGGTGAGCGCGGACGAGGGCCCGCGCCGGGACACCTCCCTGGAGAAGATGGCGCAGCTGCGCACGCTGCGCCCGGGCGGCCGGCTGACCGCGGCGGTCTCCTCGCAGATCTCGGACGGCGCCGCGGCCCTGCTGGTGGTGAACGAGCGGGCGCTGCGGCGGTACGGCCTGACGCCGCGGGCGCGGGTGCACCACATGTCGGTGCGCGGCGACGATCCGATCATGATGCTGACGGCGCCGATCCCGGCGACCGCGCACGCGCTCGAGCGGTGCGGCATGACGATCGGCGAGATGGACGCGATCGAGATCAACGAGGCGTTCGCCCCGGTGGTGCTGGCCTGGCTGCGGGAGACCGGGGCCGATCCGGAGCGGGTGAACCCGCTCGGCGGGGCCATCGCGCTCGGGCACCCGCTGGGCGCGACCGGCGCCCGGCTGATGACCACTCTCCTGCACCACCTGGAGCGCACCGGCGGGCGGTGGGGCCTGCAGACCATGTGCGAGGGCGGCGGCCAGGCCAACGTGACGATCATCGAGCGGCTGGGCTGAGCAACCGACCGCCGTCGCGCCCCGGAGTGGTCGCGCACGGCGACCGGGGCGCCGCGGAGCGGGACGCGTGGCGCCCCGGCGGCGGTCGCGGAGGCGGTGACACGCCCGACTCCGGGATTCGGTATCGAAAACGTTATCGGATCTCGGCGGCTTCCGGCGGAGCGTGGCGGGTTCCGGTCCGGCGGTGCGCGTCAGGCGTCGCCGGACCCGTCCGGAGCAACGCTGTGCACCTTCGGACCAGCAATCGAGTAATTCCCCGTGCACGGCACGTTCACTACGTCTCACCCTCTGCGGTGCGTGGCGCCGAACGTCGCGTAAATCCTTGCCGACAAGGGGTATCACGGAGTTCCCGGGCAACTGCGCAGCGCCATTGACGCAGCTCGTCGCGGGCTCCCGTGGGGGCCGTTGTTGACCAGCTCAGGTGAACGGTTCACTCCACTGCGCGCGCCCGGAATCGCGCGTCGGCGAACTCAACGTAAACTGACGACATGACAGGACAAGTTCGCACCGTCGACGGGCGCGTCGCCGGGCGACGTGGGCAGGAAACGCGGCAGAAGCTGCTTGACTGCCTCAGCGAGATGCTCAGCACGTCGCCGTACCGGGACGTCAAGGTCATCGACGTCGCCAGGATGGCCGGAACCTCCCCCGCCACGTTCTACCAGTACTTTCCCGACATCGAGGGGGCCGTCCTCGAGATCGCGGAAGGTGTCGCCAAGGATGCGGCCCGGCTCAAGGAGCTGGTCGCCGATCGCTCGTGGGCCGGCAAGAGCGGCTGGACCACGGCAGAAGAACTCGTGGACGGCTTCCTCGGCTTCGCCAAGGAGCACGAGTCCATTCTGCGGGTGCTCGATTTGGGCACCGCGGAAGGAGACAAGCGGTTCAACAAGATCCGACTGAAGATCCTCAACTCGATCAGCCAGTCCCTCCAGGAGGGCATCAAGGAACTCCAGGCCAAGGGCCGGGTCGGCGCGGAGGTCAACCCCAATGCGATGGCCGGCCTTCTCACCACGCTGCTCAGCTCGGTTTCCGGGCAGCAGAAGGGGTTCGAGGCGCTCGGTGTGAAGCCGAAGGACCTCAAGCCCAATCTGGCGTTGCTGATCTACCTCGGTGTCACCGGCAAGAAGCCACCGAAGTAGTCACGGCGACGGCAATCCGCCCGGACCCTCCTGCCCCAAACATCAGGAGGGTGCGGGCGCCGTCGCGGGCGGGCGCCGGACCGGTTCTCGGGGGAGTGCCGGGTCCGGGGTCCGTCCGCGCGCCGGCCGCCGGTGGAGCACGCCGGGGGCACGGGGGACGGGGGGCGGGCCGACGACGCGCGCCGCGGCACGGACCAGGGCCGAAGGTCGGTGCCGCGCCGCGCGGGTCAGGCGCTCCGGCGGACCGGGCGCTCGCCCAGGTCGTCCTGGGGCCGCTCCAGGGTGGCCGTGTCCGGATCCGGGTGGATGTCGAACAGGCGCCGCACCCCCATCGCCGCCAGCACCCGGTTGACGTGTGACTCGCGGGCCGGGAGGACCAGCCGCATCCGGCCGGCGCAGGACCGCATCAGCCGGCGCGCGGCCACCAGCATGCCGATGCCCGTGGAGTCGCAGAACTCCACCTCGGACAGGTCCAGCACCAGGCTGCGGCGTCCCTCGGCCACCAGTTCGTGCACCGCCCTGCGCACTCCCGGCGCGGAGACCATGTCGAGCTCTCCCGCCACCCGGAGCAGGGACCAGCCGTTGTGCTCACCGAGAGTCACCGTCATCGCCACGCGCAAAGGTCCCTTCCTCCTGCGTGCACGGCCGAGCCCTTCCCGGTCCGCGCACCGGTCACCCCAGGAAGCCTATGCCCCGAACACGCACCGTCGCAGCACCGCAACCCGTCACACACATGTAACAAACCGCGCGTGCGCCGTTTGTCGCTCTCCGGTATTAGGAAGGGGCCCCGCACGCCCGCTCCAGGACGCCCCGGTCGACCGAAGACCCTGATGCGACGTCACCGGACGGGCATGATGGGACCAGCATCCGTCCGCGCCGCGAGAGAAGGTGACGCCGATGGTCAGCCCGCGGACCGGCCCCGTCCGATGGGACCGGCAGATCCAGCAGCGCCTGCTGCGCGGCGAGGAGTCCGCGCTGGGCGAGCTGTACGACCAGTTCGCGCCCCTGGTGCTGACGCTGGCCGACCGGGTGCTCGGCGACCACGACGAGGCCGAGTCGCTGACCCGTGAGGTGTTCGCCCACGTGTGGGAGAACCCGGACGCCTTCGACCCCGACGTCGGCACCATGCGCTCCTGGATCCACAGCCTGACCCACCGGCACGCCGTGGAGCGCAAGCGCCGGCTCACCTCGCGCCGCGATCCGGAGCCCGCCCCCGACCTCGCCACGGAGCCGTCCAGCGTGGAGGAGGCCATGCAGGCGGCGGTGACCGCCGAGCGGGTCAAGCAGATCGTGAGCCAGTTGCCGCGACCGGTCCGGGAAACCATCGAGATGACGTACTACGACGGCCGCACCTACACGCAGGCGGCCAAGGAGCTGGGCATCCGGCCGGATGACGCCCGCCACCGGCTCCGGCTCGGACTCCAGCTGCTGGCCTCCTCCCTGGCCACCGCGCCGTCGCCGCGCCCGCCGCGGCAGGGGGCGCACCCCGGGGTGGCGCCGCCCCGGCGAACGCCCGGCGATCCCGGCCCCGCGGGGCCGCTGCGGTGAGCGGCCTTCCCGACCGGGACCACGAGTACTACCGCACCCTCCTCGGTGCCTGGGCGGTGGACGCCTGCGCCCCGGAGGAGACCCTGGCGGTGGAGAGCCACCTCACCGGCTGCGTGCCCTGCCGCCAGGAGGCCCTGCGACTGCGCGACGCCGCCGGCTGGCTGACCGTCGAGGACACCCTGGAGCCGTCGCCGGAGCTGCGCGGCAGCGTCCTGGAGCGCTGCCTGGCCCGGCGCCCCGCCCGCCACCGGCTCCCCTCCTGGGCGGCCGGCTACGGCGCCGAGGCCGCCCGGTTGGACGCCCTGCTGCGCGACCTGCCCGGCCACGACTGGCTGCGCCGGGTGCGCACCCCCTGGCCCAGCGGCGCGGCCGGCGAGGTGCAGTGGTCCATCGCCGACGTGCTGTGCCACCTCAGCGCCGGCGACGGGCTGGTGGCCCGGGCGCTCGGACTGCCCGACCCGCTGGACGCCAGCGGCAGCCGGTTCGGCAACGTCTCCCTGTTCCCGTCCCGCCGCGCGACGGCGGGCGCCCCCGCGTCGGCCGGCCCCACCGTGCCCGACGCCCCCGCCCCGGCCGACCCCACCGCGCCCGACGCCCCCGCCCCGGCCGACCCCGACGGCACCGACGGCACCGGCCGGGCAGGCCCCGCCGGGCCCGCCGGCCCCGCCTCCCCGACCGATCCGGTCGGCGGCGCCCGCACCGACCCGCGGCAGCGCACCGAGCTGCTGATCGCCGCCGAGGCCGACCGCTCCGACGACACCGTGCGCGACGCCTGGCGGGAACAGACCCGTGCGGTGCTCCAGGCCGTCGGGCTGGCCGGCCACCACGTGGGCGCCGTGGAGGTGGAGTACGGGACGCACAGCGTGCCGCTGCGCGACGCCCTGGTCGCCAGGGCGTTCGCCTGCTGGATCCACGGCACCGACATCGCCGCCGCGGTCAGCTACCCCTACCCGGCGCCGGAGCCGGCCCACCTGCGGCAGCTCGCCGAACTGGGGCTGCGGCTGCTGCCCGGGGCGCTGGAACACCTGATCAAGGACGGGCGGGCCACCCCCCGCCCCGGCCACTACACCACGGTGCACCTGACCGGCGCCGGGCTGCGGCGCCGCATCCCCGGGGCACCCGGCGGGACCGCCGCGCTCGCCGGCCCGGACGACCGGGACGACGGCCCGCTCTCCGGCGGCCCGGCGGATCCGGGCCCGCACGCCGGCCCGCCCAGGGCCGCCGGCCCGGACGACCGCGCCGACGCCGCCGATCCCGCGGACCTGATACGCCTGCGCCCCGTCGCCCCCGCCGACACGGTGACCGGCGCCGCGACCGCGGGCCCGGCGGCCACGGCCCTCGGCGACCCCCGCCCGCCGGCCGGCCGCCCGCGGGCGACCGGGACCGTGGAGCTGGTCACCGGCGTGGAGGCGGCCTCGCTCACCATGGACGTCCAGGAGTTCTGCCTGCTGCTCGCCGGCCGCCGCACGCCCCAGGAGGCGGCGGCGCTGATCGCGGTCGACGGGGACCGCGACGCGGCCCACGACCTGCTCCGCGCCGCCGCCCGCGTCGACCTGCTGTGAGGCCGGCGGCCGAACCGGCAGACGGCCGGCCCGCCCCGCCCCGGTGACCGAATGGCCTAATGGCCTAATGGCCTAATGGCCTAATGGCCTAATGGCCTAATGGGCCGAATGGCCGACGGGTCAGGCGAAGACCACGGTGCGGCTGCCGTTGAGCAGCACCCGGTGCTCGCTGTGCCACTTCACGGCACGCGCCAGCGCCTGGCACTCCACGTCCCGGCCGACCGCCACCAGCTGCTCCGGGGAGAGCTCGTGGCCGACCCGGACGACCTCCTGCTCGATGATCGGCCCCTCGTCCAGCTCCGCCGTCACGTAGTGCGCGGTCGCGCCGACCACCTTCACGCCCCGGGCGTGCGCCTGGTGGTACGGCTTGGCGCCCTTGAAGCTCGGCAGGAAGGAGTGGTGGATGTTGATGGCACGGCCCTCCAGGGCCTTGCACAGGTCGTCGGAGAGGACCTGCATGTAGCGGGCGAGCACCACCAGCTGCACGCCCTCCCGCTCGACGATCTCCAGCAGGCGCGCCTCGGCCTCCTGCTTGGTGTCCCGGGTCACCGGGACGTGGTGGAACGGCACGCCGTGCGACTCGGCCAGCCCGCGGAAGTCCTCGTGGTTCGAGACCACGGCCACGATGTCCACCGGCAGCGCCCCGCTGGACGCCCGGAACAGCAGGTCGTTGAGGCAGTGGCCGAACTTGCTGACCATGATCAGCACGCGGGTGCGCTCGTCGGCCGGCGAGATCCGCCAGTCCATGTGGAACGACTGGCCCACCGCGGCGAAACTGGCCCGCAGCCGCTCCAGGGTGGGCGCCTCGGCGGGGCCGTCGGCCGCCACCGCGTCGTCCGCGGTGAAGTGCACCCGCATGAAGAACAGACCGGTGTCCCGGTCGCCGAACTGCTGGCTGTCCACGATGTTGCACCCGGTGATGAACAGGTAGCTGGACACCGCGTGCACGATGCCCTTGCGGTCCGGGCAGGACAGCGTCAGCACGTAGCCGGCGCCGGTACCGCCCGCTGATCCGCCCGCGCCACCCGCCGGGGCCGCGGTCCGGGGGGCCGTCGCCGACACGTCGCGCTCGCTCATCCTGCGTTCTCCTCCTGTGTCCACTCGGACGTCAGCAGCAAGCTTGACACACCCGTGGCCACCGAGGGCGCCCTCGACCGCAACCCGAGCAACCCGAACCCCCGCGGCGGCCGGGACGGCCGGCGAAGAGCGCCGGCCGGCTCAGCGCGGCGGCGGCAGGATCGGCCCCGGCGCCCCCTGCCCCTGCGCGCCCCCGGGCGGGCCCTGCGGGACGGCACCGGCGGCGAAGCCGGCCGCCATGTTCGCCGCCGAGATCGGGAGCCCGGCCGCGTCCAGCGGGCGGGGGTACTCCGACGGGTCCTCGCCGTCCGCGGCGGCGAGCCTGGCGTGCGCCTCCCAGGCCGTGCGCACCACCTCGGCCCAGCCCTGGTCCGCGAGGTAGGCGCCGGCGGGGGCGTCCGCCCCCACCCGGTGGAAGACGGCGAGCACCGCGAGCACCGCGGCGTCCACCGCGCGCGCCTCCTCCTCGTCACGGAAGATCGCGCCCACGTACCGCTCCGCCGACCAGTTGTCGAGCCAGGTGTCCTCGACCAGGCGGTACACGGCGTCGGTCACGTCGCCCCAACCGGGGACGCCCGGCAGCCAGCACTCCTGCTGGAACCGGGGGTCGCCGAGCATGTGCAGCGCGGAACGGACCCGGCTCCGCCAGCGCCACCAGGGCATGTCGTGGATCGGCATGCCAGCCATGGTGGTCGAGCGCCGGGGCGGCGCGTAAGTCCTTCCGGGTTTCTTTCCGGTGGCCTTTTCCTCCGCCTGGGCGGCCCGGGCCGCCTCGCCGGCCCGGTGGATCCGGTCGTTCGGGTCGTTCCGGTCGAGCTGGTCGGCGTGGTCGGTGCGGGCGAACTGGTCGGTCTGGTCGGTTGCGTCGAAGGGCGGCACGCCAGCCGATGCTACGTTCCACCGCCGACAGGCCCGGCCCCGGTACGCACGATTCCGGACATTCCGCGGCGGGCGGCGGCCCGGTGCCAGACGCCGGGTGCCAGACGCCGGGTGCCAGGCACGTGGCTGCCCGGTGCCCGGTGCCCGGCGCCGTGCCGGACGGGCCGCTCAGCCCACCGGTGCCGGCGCCGGCGTCACAGGTCCGCGGCGGTGCGCTCGGTGAGGCCGTGCTCCCTGGCCACCGGGTTCCACAGCTCGGCGGCGGTGGTCTTGGCGGCGGTCGCCTCGCCGCTGGCCGCCCCGGCGCTCTGGGTGTGCCCGTTGTCCTCGGCGGCGCCGTCGGCGCAGCCGCCGCCGGCCATGTCGTCGCCCCACGCGGCGAACTCGTCGTCGGCCCGGGCGGAGTGCTCCCAGCCCTCCCGCAGCGCCCGCTTCAGCGCGTCGGCCTGCGGCAGTTGGCTGATGTCCATGGCGTCGAGCCGGGACACCAGGTCGCGGCGGGAGGCCGCGGCCTGCCGCAGTCGCCCGGCCGCCGCGGCCGGGTCGGCGCAGGCCCGGATGTCGGCGACCGCCTGGACGACGGTGGAGCGGCCCTGTCCGCTCTCGGCGAGCAGTCCGTCGAGGGCGGCCGCCTGCTGGGCCGCCGCGGAGGTGGACGGCGAGGCTGACGCGGACGGGCTGGTGGACGGGGAGGACGCCTCGGCGGAGGGCTCCACGGACGCCTCGCCGGACGCCTCGCCGGTGGCGGCCGCGCTCGGCGCGGTGGGCGCGTCGGCGGGGTCGTCGTCGGACCCACCGGCGGTCAGCAGGCCGGCCAGCAGGCCCACGGCGGCGCAGAGCACCACCAGCACGCCCACCAGGACCGGCGTGGAGGGCCGGCCCCGGCGAGGGGAACGCTCCGGTTCCTCGTCGTACTCCACTTGCTGCGGGTAGGGCGCCGGACCGCCCGGACCCATCCCGCCGGGGCCGCCGGGAGCACCGGGGCCGGGCCGGTACGCCTGCGGGGCGGGCTGCGGGTAGCCGTATCCGGGCTGCTGCGACTGCGCGTACTGCTGGGGCTGCGGGGGCTGGGGCTGCTGCCGCGGCGGGTACCCGTATCCGCCGCCGTACTGCTGGGGCGCCGGCTGCTGCGGCCCGCCCGGCTGGCCGGGCCAGGGGCCACCGGGGGCGGCCGGGGCCGGGCCGCCCGCCGAGCCGCCCTGGACCGGCGGGAGCAGCTGGGTGCCCTGCTCGTCGGGCGGGGGCGCGGGCAGCCGCACCCGGCCGAGCATCTGGGTGCCGTCCGGGTCACCGGCGCCGCCACCGGAACCGCCCGGCGGCGGCGTGGCCGGCGGCTGGACCCGGCCGAGGAGCTGGGTGCCGTCGCCCTGCCCCCACGGCTGGCCGGGCGGGGCGGTCTGGGCTGGCGGGGCGGTCTGGCCGGGCGGGGTGCTGGGCACCCGTCCGAGCAGCTGCGTGGCCTCCGGGCCGGCGGCGCCGCCCGGCTGCGCGGCCGGGGCCTGCGGAGCGCCGGGCGGCGGGGTGGGCCGCGCGGGCGCCGGCGGGACGCCGCCGTCCCGCTGCGGGTACTGCCCACCGGGCGGGTACGGCGCCTGCCCCGGGTAGGGACCGGGCACCGCCGGCTGACCCGGCGGGACGTGCTGACCCGGCGGGAGGGGCTGACCCGGCGGGTAGCCGTATCCCCCGGTGGGCTGGCCGTACCCGCCACTGGGCGGCTGCTGGGCCGGCGGCTGGTCGCCGCCGTGCGGGTGCGCGGGATCCTGGTGCGGGTTCGGCTGCGGGTTCGGCGGCCACTGCTGCCCGGTCGACGCGTCCTCAGGACGACCGTTGTTCACCCGCGGCTCCTTCTCGCTGCCCCCGTGGCCGGGGTGGTGTCTCCGGCGGCGGCCGGCGGAGGTGATCGCACACCACCCCGTCATCTGTTCGGGGTCACGGTACCGGGTCGACTCGCCACCGCACACCGCCCCGACCACACCGCCCGACCGCGCCGCGCGGCCCCTCGCCGTGCGGCCCCGCCGGTCACCGCCGCCGGCCGTCCCACCCCGTCTACTCGTCCGCGTCCCCGCCCGCGTCCCCGCCCGCGTCGCCCCCCTCGGGGTCGTCCCCGGGGTCGTCCCCGGACCGGCGCCCGGTCGCCGTGGCGGCCAGGAACTCCCGGGCCGCCGCCACGCCGGCGTGGGGGTGCAGCCGGGTCCGGAACTCCTCCAGGTAGCCGGCGCCACGCGAGGAGCGCAGCCCGGAGAGCGCGTCCACGGCACCCGCGGCGGTGGCGCAGGCGCGTTCGACGTCCCCGCCGTCCAGTTCGGCGGTGGCGAGCAGCACCATGTCCACGGCGCGACGGCGCGCCCGGCCCGTCGGGTGGCCGTCCAGGGCGTCCCGGGCTGCCCGAGCGGAACGTTCCGGCAGGCCCAGGTCGCGGTAGCAGTGGGCGAACTCGTCGGCGAGGTAGGCGGCGTCGAAGTGGGCCACCCAGTCGGGGCCGTCGCCGGGGCGGGCCCGCTCCAGGGCGCGGGTGGCCTCGGCGGCGGACCGTTCCGCGCTCACCCGGTCGCCGAGCAGGGCGTGGCCGCGCGCCTCGGCGGCGTGGAAGAGCGCCGCCGCGGTCGGCCCGGCCGCGGTCCGGGCGCCCTCCCGGGCGGCGCGGGCCAGCTGGATGGCCTCGCGGGGGTTGCCGAGCGCGCCCGCGAGGTGGCTCATCCCGGCGGCCAGCACGTATCCGCCGTATCCGCGGTCCCCGGCGGCCTGGGCGAGCCGCAGCGCCTGGACGTAGTAGCGCTGGGCGAGGCCGGGGCGGCCGGTGTCGACGGCCATGTACCCGGCGAGCTCGGTGAGCCGGGCGGCGGCGGCGAACAGCTCCCGGCCGACGCGCTCGGTGTAGCTGCCGAGGAGGAGCCGCGCGGTGACGGCGTCGAGCTGGTGCACGGCGAGCGGGCGGACCAGGCCGCTGCCGTGCCGCCGGTCGAGTTCCACCAGCATGGCGGTGGTGGCCTGGACGGCGCGGACGTCCGAGGCGCCCACCCGGGCGCCCTCGCGGCGGGCGACGCGTTCGTCGGGCGGGGCGATCAGCCAGTCCCGGCTGGGTTCGACCAGGGCGGCCGGCACCACGGCGGCGCCGGTCAGCAGGTCGCGGCGGCCGGCGTCGCCGCGCCACAGTTCGGTGGCCGCGTCGATCGCCCCGGCGGGGCTCGTGGCGAACCGTAGGCCGATCCCCGGTACGGGTCCCCGGGCGTCCGACATGCCGATCTCCTCCAGGGTGACCGTGCGCCCGAGCTTGCGCCCCAGCGCCTCGGCGATCACCGCGGGTGCGGCGCCCCGGGGGCGCTGGCCACGCAGCCAGCGGGCCACGGAGGTCTTGTCGTAGCGCAGCCGGAGGCCGCGCTCCGCGCCGCACAGGTTCACCCGTCTGGCCAGGCCGGCGTTGGAGCAGCCGGCCTCCTGCACCAGGGCCTGCAGGCGCTCGTTGGGGTGGCGCTCGCCTCCGGCCGCCTCCTGCGCCGGCTCCGCCCAGCCGGTCCCGCCCCGCTCGGGTCTGCCCCGCTCGGG